>NZ_CP104558.1:3595412-3903325 GCF_025398035.1 Rossellomorea vietnamensis | reverse complement strand
TGTCAGAATCCCGCACTTTTTCAACATTTTCACATGGGCGATGCTGCCTTCAATGTCCTCCAGTACAAGCTCCTGGTCGAATGAGATGGATGCATTGAATTCATCCACCCATTCTTCCGGCTTCTTGGTGAAACGTCCTCCCCACAGCTTACTCATAGAGTGACTTTCTCTTTCTTCTCAGCGTTGACCATGGAAGACACCTTCGTTGGCAGACCCCATAGTTGAATGAATCCAATGGCAGCATCATGATCGAATTCATCCGCTTTTGTGTACGTTGCAAGGTTTTCATCATACAGTGAGTTCGGTGATTTTCTACCTTCTACGATGGCATGGCCTTTGAATAATTTCACGCGTACGACACCGTTCACATACAACTGTGTTTGATCAAGGAAAGCCTTTAACGCTTTATTTAATGGAGAGAACCAAAGTCCCTCATAAATTAGTTCCGTCATTTTTTTCTCGATCACCGGTTTGAAATGGGCCATTTCTTTCACCAGTGTGAGGTCTTCCAGTTCTTTATGTGCTTTTAAAAGGGTCATGGCGGCCGGACATTCGTAGACTTCACGTGACTTGATCCCGACAAGACGGTTTTCCACATGATCGATGCGTCCGACTCCGTGCTTTCCGGCCAACACATTCAGCTTCGCAATGATTTCATCAAGAGGATAAGCCACGTGATTCAGCTCCACAGGAACCCCTTTGGAGAACGTGATTTCAACCACATCCGCTTCATTTGGCGATTCTTCGATGCTAGCTGTCAGATCATATGCATCTTCCGGTGGTGCCGTCCAAGGATTTTCGAGCACTCCGCACTCATTGCTTCTACCCCATAGATTCTGGTCGATGCTGTATGGTGAATCAAGATTGATGGGAATCGGAATCCCCTTATCCTTCGCATATTCAATTTCTTCTTCACGTGACCATTTCCATTCACGAACCGGCGCGATTACTTCTAAAGAAGGGTTCAATGCGGCGATTGACACTTCGAATCTCACCTGGTCATTTCCTTTTCCCGTACAGCCATGTGCAACAGCCGTTGCATCTTCCTGTTCTGCGATCTCTACAAGCTTTTTAGCGATCAACGGTCTTGAGAGAGCGGACACCAGTGGGTATTTTCCTTCGTACAGCGCATGACTTTGAAGGGCAAGAAGCGCGTATTCATTTGCAAACTCTTCTTTTGCATCGATAACATAGCTTTTCGACGCTCCAACCGTCAGTGCTTTTTCCTGTACAAAATCAAGATCCTTTCCTTCCCCGACATCCAGGCAGCATGCAATGACTTCGTATCCTTTTTCCTTTAACCATTGAACTGCAACCGACGTATCCAAACCACCTGAGTAGGCTAATACCACTTTTTTATTCATCCGTATCTCCTCCTGTTGATTTTCTATATAAATGAATATTTATTCTTTAAGATGAATTTATATTAGCAGTTTACGAGAAATACATCAATACTTATTCATGAATTTGTATAATTATTTTATGGACAATTAGTGACATCCCCTTCGCACTGGGCTTCACCGAGAATTTATTGTAGGATAAAAGAAGAATGAAATGTGAGGAGCATCCAGAGAGATGAGAAACGAATTTTTTTCATATGATTCAAGACTGGGCATCCACCTTCCATTGCAGTTGAAGGAATGGCCGCTGTATTCTTCAGAGGAACAGGAAGTGATTCTCTTAGAGTGGGAGCGCGTCCGGGGAACGATTCCAGACCGGATCGGGGAAATGGATGCGGAGATCGAGCGCCTTCAGGATGAACTGGCTGGGGAAGAAGATTTTGAACGATCCTGCAAGATCAATCATGAAATCTCTGAACGTGCTTCGGAAATCAATGATTTATGGCTCTGGTACCGGACCAATCCGGAAAAAACAGAAAGGGAATGATGCGTTGAACACATCATTCCCTTTTTTATTGTTCATTTTTCTTATCGCGCAAATAGCGGTATTGATAATATTTTTCGGCAAAATCAGTGATCTTCCTGGAAAGCTGATAATTGGATCCCGCACCGATGGCAATGCTGACAAGAGGCAGACCCGACCACTTCTTACCCTTAAACATGGTGATGGCCATCGCTTTCAGTGCCTGCTTCATGGACCCCTCGAGCCACGTATAGTCCGTCAGCTGTTCCGATCCATCGTAAAAGTAATTGGAATCCTTCTTGTTCAGGTCCTCCATCAGATCCTCCCACGCAAGGGCACGGAGCCTTGAAGGAAGAGTCGCCGCATGGAACACCTTCAGGGAGGTCATCATTTCAAACGGCGTCTGTACATCAAATCCATACGTGATGGCGATGAGCTGTACCGAACGCAGATTGATGACGAGCATGGCAGGCAAATCCGACCCAAGAGCCACCAGCCCCCCGGTACCCGTCACCCCTCCCTGCAACAGGGAATAGATGCGATGGCGTCCCGCATGCTGTTCCGCTATGTAGTGAAGCTGGTCAATCGTTAAAAGGTGAAGATCCTCAACCGTTTGAATGTCCTGATTGAAGGCCCGCGCCGTCACAAGGATGCGCTCCCTTGCGTCATTTTGCATCTGTGAACCTTGAATCAGGGAATGCATATGAAATAACCAGCCATCCAGCCGCTGAAAAAACTGATCCTGAACATCTTCAGGAATCGATTCAAAGGCGTAGTCCAGCCACTTCACATATGTATGCTCCAAATCATTCGCTTCATACTCATACAACTCTTCTCTCCAAGCCTTGATCGACTGCCATACCTGCTTATCTCGTTCTGACCAGTTCACTTCTCCCCACTCCTTACATTCCTTAAATTACGTATAGTATACCATATATGGAATGGACAATTCCTTGGTGACGGGTAGAATGGTGGGAATAGTCAGTAAATTCTATTTACAAAGAAAATTCGACAGCCCGGCATGATTTATTGGAATGTCGCACGATACATGTGAATCTCGCATGAAAATGTAAATACACGCACGATTATCCTAAATCCGGCATGATACAGGTCATTTTCCGCATGATTCCTCCGCTAGGGATTTTTTGAGGTCCGTCCCTCTTTTCTGAACAAAAAAACAGGACCACCATAGCTGGCGATCCCGTTTTATTTATTAGATATTCCCTTTTTCCACAACATCACGAGCGATCATGACTTCTTCATTCGTAGGAATGATCATGACTTTTACCGGTGAATGCGGGTAGTTGACGAATGCTTCTTTACCACGGACCTGATTGCGTGCCGGATCCCAGTATACGCCCATGAATTCCAAGCCTTGAAGGACTTTTTCACGGATTAATGTACTGTTTTCACCGATTCCTGCTGTGAAGACGATCGCGTCTACACCGTACATGCGTGATGCATAGGAACCGATGTATTTGTGGATACGGTTGGCGAACACTTCAAGAGCCAATTCCGCACGCTCGTTACCTTCTGAAGCCTGCATCTCGATATCACGTAGGTCACTTGAGAATCCTGATACACCAAGCATACCGGATTTCTTGTTCAGGATATTTAATACTTCATCAGCCGTTGATCCTGTTTTCTCCATGATGAACGGGATAAGGGCCGGGTCAATATTACCTGAACGTGTTCCCATGGCAACACCAGCAAGTGGTGTGAAGCCCATGGATGTATCGATGGATTTACCGCCTTCGATAGCTGCGATACTTGCACCGTTACCTAAGTGACAAGAAATCAGGCGCACTTGCTCTTCCGGACGGCCAAGCATTTCAGCTGCACGCTGAGATACATACTTGTGGGAAGTCCCGTGGAAACCATATTTACGGATTCCGAAATCTTCATAGTACTCATACGGAAGACTGTACAAGAATGAGCTTTCAGGCATCGTTTGGTGGAATGCTGTATCAAACACAGCAACCGCAGGAACATTCGGCAGCACGCTTTGGAATGCCTTGATTCCCGTTAAGTTTGCAGGGTTATGAAGTGGTGCCAGATCAGAAAGTTCTTCGATTTTGTTAATTACTTCGTCAGTGATCAGAACGGACTCATTGAAGACTTCCCCACCGTGTACGACACGATGTCCGATTCCTTCGATTTCATCAAGTGAGTTGATGATGCCATAGCCCGTCAGCTTTTCTAGCAGCATTTTAACCGCTACTTCATGGTTCGGGATATCCGTTACTTCTTCACGTTTCTCATCGTTCACTGTTATATTGAAAACCGCATCGTTCAATCCGATACGTTCAATTAGACCTTTGGTAATGACTGTTTCTTCAGGCATATCAAAAAGCTGAAACTTTAACGAAGAGCTTCCAGCATTAATTGCAATCACTTTTTTTGCCACGTTGTATCGCTCCTTTTGTTTTCGATCTATCGACTCTACCATTATTCTGTTCATTGAATCGTTTTTTATCTCTCAATTTCCCATTAAATCACTGACTCCACCCTATTTCAAGAAAAAGCTTGAAATGACATCGTTTTCATGTTAAATTAAATGTTTTCACAAAAGTGCGAATACTATCTGGAGGATTCGTCGATATATTGAAATTTCGGTTGATAAACTTGAAAAAACGGACTATAATCCCCTCACTCCCTGCATACCCCGAACACCTATCCAGTAAAACACCCATAAAAAAAGACCGCCCAAAGGCAGTCTCGATTCATACGATTATTTATTCTGCACAAGCCACTGATCAATCTTCGACAGGATATCCTGAAGGGCTCTCTGATTCGATAGGCTTGGCAGTTGAGCAAGCAATACCTCTTTAGGAGGCTTGATTCCTTCCTTTTTCTTCTGAAGGATCAGGATGCTCTTCGCCGAGTTTTTATTTTTAAACAGGGAAAGCGGCAGCTGCAGGAAGCCCTGGATGTCGGCTTTCTCTTTCAGGTATCCTTGAAGCTGTGCACTGTGCGGCGATTCGAAAAGGCCGTTCGGCACGATGAAGAACAGGTATCCGCCGTCTTTCGTATGCTTCAGGCTTTGTTCGATGAACAGATGGTGGGCATACGAGTGGCCCTCATCCGCTTTCAGCTCATAATCCTGGGCGCGCAGGTCGTTCGGGTAATACCCGATCGGCAGGTCGCAAAGGACTAGATCGACGGGATCGATGAACAACGGCTCCAGTGAGTCCTGGTTAAAGAGCTGCAGTGGATGCTTCTGAAGATCAGCTCCCACGTAGGCAAGTTTGATGAGCACTTCATCGATTTCGACACCGATGGACTGGGTTTCTTTACCCGGCATCTGGTTCAACACCGTCGTCAGGAGATTCCCCGTTCCGATCGCAGGGTCAAGGACGGTCAGCTTATTCATGCCCGCCGTGAATTTATTCACCAAATAGCTGATGAACAGCCCAAGTGAGTCCGGCGTCATTTGGTGATTCGGCTGGACGTTTTCTTTCATCCCTTTTAAAATCGCGAATTGAAACGCTTTACGGATATTTTCATTCTCAAGTTGAGAAAAGTTCACTTCATCGTACTTTTTATTCAGGCGCTTCTTCGTCAGTTCACTGACTTCTTCCTGAAGGACATCCCCTTGAAAAAGGTTCTCCCCCGTTTCCGCAACGGCTTCTAAATAACTGCAGGCAAGTTCATCCTTCAGCAAGGTAGCCGTTTCGTCGATTATTCCAAATAATGATTCGACTGGCGAATTAATCATCGGCATTCATTCCTTTATCTCAATTTCATTCATCTATTTTACCTTTGTCCAGGACGTTTGTAAAAAAAACAATGCTGACCATGAGAAAGTCAGGTCAGCATGTCTTAAGAAATATTCTGGTTGGGACAGGATTACTTCGCGTTTTTCACTGCTTCAACCGCAGCGTCATAATCCGGGTGATCAGTCGCTTCGCTTACATATTCCACATACGTTACTTCATCATTGCTGTTTACAACGAATACAGCACGTGCCAGAAGACGAAGTTCCTGGATGTGAACACCGAATGCTTCACCGAATGAAAGGTCGCGGTGATCGGATAACGTTTGGACATTTTCGATTCCGTTCGCTCCGCACCAGCGTTTTTGCGCGAATGGAAGGTCCACTGAAATCGTCAATACTTCTACATTATCAAATTTCGTTGCTTCTTCATTGAATTTACGTGTCTGTGCATCACAAACACCTGTATCGATGGAAGGAACGACACTGATCAGACGTACCTTGCCCTTGGAATCATTCAGTGTGACTTCCGATAGATCATTAGCTAACACTGTGAAGTTGGGAGCTTTGTCGCCTACTTTTACCTCATTACCTAATAAAGTGACAGGGTTGTTCTTAAACGTGATATTTGCCATGATTTGTTCCTCCTCTATAAATGGTATGTACACTTTTCATAGTACAGAAAAAGGGAGGAGGAAAGCAAATCATAGGGGTCCTTTTCAAAAAAAAGATGAGCTCACTCATTCGAGTAAGCTCACGATCATTTACAGCTCCATCTTATGATTTTGATTGTGCTGTCCGTTCTGATCCTCTTTATTGCCGTCCTTTTTCATCATGCCCTGAATCTTTTCAATGGCACCAGGAGCAAGGTCCAGCAGGCGATCGATTAGGTGAGTGCTTTCATCTAAGTGAAGCATTTTGATCCCCTTCGAGCTGACGATGAGGAACGCGATCGGTGTAATGGAAACACCGCCCCCGCTACCTCCGCCAAACGGCTGCTGCTTAGGAGCTGACTTGTCACCGCCGCCTTCTCCGCCTTTACCGCTGTCGTCTTTCCCCTTACTGTCGATGATGAACTCACTTCCACCAGCTGCAAACCCAAAGCCTACCTTTGAAACGGTGAGGATGACACTTCCATCGGGTGTTTCAACGGGATCACCGATGATCGTATTCACATCGATCATTTCTTTTAAATTTTCCATTGCCGTGGTCATCAGACCTTCAATCGGATGTTCTGACATGTGAAGACCTCCTAATTAGACTGAATGTTTTTCTCCAGAAATGGTGGAAAGGGGCTTTGTCTTGAACTTAGCCATACCGCCTCTCCAGTACCGAAGTATCTTGAAACCTACTAGGATAGCATTCCCTATGCGAAACTGGATAATACATGAAAATTGCGTTTGGATCACTGCATGCTGAAAAGTCGGGGTCACCTCGATGACCGGCATGGATTGAAGGCGCATATACCCGCTTAAGATGCCGATAATACTTCCTTTCATTCCCCAGATTGTACCCGTCAATGTCCCTGTCGATGCCGCATCCCCGGTTCCGAATAAAGTCTTCCACTCGATCTGATCCAGTTTGACTTTTTTAAGAAACCCTCTGATGATCCGGTGCATGGACTGGACGTGGATGACGATTTCCTTCGTATCATTTAAACTCGCAATGAAATCATGGGGCGTAATTTTCTTTTTTGACTCCTTTTCCTTGGATGGATTGCTTTCCTTCCCCTTCTTCGTTTTTTGTTCGACGACGACGTTCGGACCATCGTCATCAAGCTTCACTAGGGGGATGTCGATCGTATATTTGATCAAACCGAACCACGCCCTCAGCTTCACCTTGAAATGATCATTGTCATTTCCATGGTATAGGGAGATTGTGATGGTCAGCTTCGTGATAATAAGAATGAATAATAGAAAAATAATAAGTGCCGCGATAATGATTAACGTCCAGATCCACCAGCTCATAAATTCACACCCTTCAACCTCTTATTATGGCCTTTGTTCGGGAAAATAAACTCCGGTGGGTGGAAAATGCACGGGAAAATCGGCTCTTGGGGAGGGGTCCTGACGGGGATTGCGTCATT
Organism: Rossellomorea vietnamensis; assembly: GCF_025398035.1. Taxonomy (NCBI): domain Bacteria; kingdom Bacillati; phylum Bacillota; class Bacilli; order Caryophanales; family Bacillaceae; genus Rossellomorea; species Rossellomorea vietnamensis. Next base: position 3,895,661 of record NZ_CP104558.1, on the reverse strand, counting down.
TTGGGTGGTGATTGCGTCGTTTTTCGATTAATTGCGTCATTATTCCTGTGATTGCGTCATTATTTATTTAATTGCGTCATTTCACCAGGTAATTGCGTTATTTTCCATAAAAAGGTAAATATTTCGTGAAGTCATCTCATTCTCTTCACAGAAATCCAATCCCTCATAAAAAAAAACAAACCCGCCCCACCAGCAGGTTTGCCTCTCTTTTTACACAGCCGGAGTAAATTCCAGCTTCTTCTTTTCCTGAACCACCGTCGTATCCGCAAACAGATCATGGATCCCCTGCTTCTTATGGGTAAACGCCACCACCACATATAAAATAAAGACGGTCGTGGAGATGAACCGGCCGATCAGTTCCCTGAAAAGGATGGTTCCCCATGATGGCTTCGTGCCTTTCAACTCGATGACCCGGATGCCGAATACCATTTTCCCAATCGTCTGGCTGAAGTATTTCGTCATCAGGATAAAGTATCCGTAAAAAACGATGCTCGTCAGAATCGAGATCGGGGCAAACATCGAGCCGTCGGATAAGGAAATATCCAATAGTTTAAAGATGGGATTCACGATCAGCCGCGTGATGCTGCCGATGACGATCAGATCGACCAGATACGCCCAAAATCGGATCCAGAATCCCGCCAGATAATAGCCGTCGTGGGGGATGGTCTTTGAAAAGTCAGGAGAAGAAGATTGGACTTCGATATGCTCCCGTGTTTCATTATGTTCATAGCGATCACTCACTTCATTCACCTTCCTTATTCAGAATAGAGATACATCAATCGTGGAGAGCTAGGGTTTGATAGAAGCTTCATCAGTGCCGCCGCTTCCATATCCTGACCCATCATTTTCTTTGCACCCATACTGAAGAATTCGGAGAAAGGATCGCCCGCCGTGTATTCAAATACTTGTGCATCTTTCAATTTATAATCCTTCTTCATCGCGGCAATCGTATCTTCCACATAGCCGAATTCATCAATCAGATTGACTTCCTTCGCCTGGATTCCATCGTACACACGTCCGTCGGCAATCTTCTTCACTTCCGCTTCAGACATATCACGACCTTTAGCGATGACATCCACGAAACCTTCATACGAATTATCGATCATGGATTGAATGATCTTCCGTTCTTCATCGGTCATTTTACGGGTCGGACTCATAATGTCCTTATACGGGCCACTTTTGATTGTGACAAAATCGACACCGTATTTCTCAGCCAGTTCTGAGTAGTTGATGCTGTGCATGATAACACCGAGTGAACCCGTGAGCGTTTCTTTGCTGGCAAAGATTTTTGTAGCCGGTGCTGATATGTAATAGCCTCCGGATGCCGCCGTACCGCCCATCGATACATAGATCGGTTTCTTCGTCTTTTCCATGATTTCAACTAGTTTCGAGTGGATCTGTGCACTTTCCACTACACCGCCGCCTGGAGAATTCACTTTTAAAATGATCCCTTTGACAGATTTGTCTTTTTCAACGGCATCAAGCTTATCCATAAAGAGCTCGTGGTTATAGCCCGGGCTTTCGAATAAGGAACTTGCACCACCTGTATCCTGGATGACACCTTCCACTTCAAGGACCGCGATCCGTTTATTCGCATTCCCTTCATCGATGATTTCCTCGGAGAATGGATTGTCCGTCCCTCCGAACATGTCTTCAAATGCTTGATTAACATCACTTGTCACAGCAGAGGTCGCAAAGTTGACGATTACCGAAACAAAGAATAATGCGCCAGCGATTCCTAATGCCGTCCACCTTTTTGCATTCATCTGTATATTCCTCCCTCGTTTACCCTATCTTATGTAAGGATATGAATATCATTCTCATGGGGAAACATGATAGAATATTCACTAAGTTAGATTCTAGCAAAATTTTATGTAAATGGGAAAAATTATCTTTTATCCTGGGAGGTACATACGATGAATAACCGTCGAAATATCTTTTTCTATGCCCTTCATCAAGAAGGAATGCAGGCCAAACTTGATCAATTATATGAACTGGCAAAGCGGTATGATTTCAATATAGTAGAATCTTCGAAGAACGCGAACATCATCGTCAGCATCGGAGGCGACGGAACATTCCTTCAGGCCGTCCGGCAAACCGGCTTCAGGGAGGACTGCCTGTATGCAGGTATTTCAACCGGCGGCACGTTAAGCATGTACTGTGACTTCCATATCGATGACACATCCAAGATGATCGAAGCCATGACAACCGAGCAGATCGAAGTACGTAAATACCCGACCATCGAAGTGACCGTCGACAATCAGACGTCCTTCCACTGCCTGAATGAATTCAGCATCCGCTCCGGCATCATCAAAACCTTCGTCATGGACGTCTTCATCGACGACAAACATTTCGAAACGTTCCGGGGCGACGGCATGATCTTCGCCACCCCGACGGGAAGTACCGCTTATAATAAATCCGTCAACGGTGCCGTCGTCGATCCGATGCTCCCTTGCATCCAGGTGAGCGAAATGGCTTCCCTGAATAATAATCGCTACCGTACACTTGGTTCCTCCTTCATCGTGAGCGGCCAGCGCCGACTCGTACTGAAGATCGTCCAGGATGGAAACGACTACCCTGCCATGGGCATGGACAACGAGGCGTTGAGTATTCAGCATGTGGAAAAAGTCGAAGCCAAACTGAGTGACAAAGTCATTAAAACAGTAAAATTGAAGGATAACTCGTTCTGGGAAAAAGTGAAACGTTCGTTTTTATAAGTTGAGTGGGTTCTGAAAATGGTGTATGACAATACTAACTAAATCCCACACAAAAACGCTCCAGTCAAAAAGACTGGAGCGTTTTTCATCATGCCGACAATCTGGCATCCCGTCTGCGCTTTCTGGCATACTGCACGCGCGATGCGGTGAAGACCGTCAAGGCGAGCCAGATGAACATGAACGAAACGAGATGGGTAACAGAAAACTCTTCATGATACATGAAAATACCGAGTATCAATGTGATGGTCGGGGCGATATATTGCAGAAATCCGACCATATACAGCGGGATCTGCTGAGCACCCTTTGAGAAAAACAATAAAGGAATCGCTGTCGCTGCCCCGGCTCCCATCAGTAGAAGGTCCGTCCCTACTGAAACGTGAAAGAGGGAAAGGGTTCCTTCTTGGTACATGTAGCCAAGGTAGATCAGGGCTAGTGGTGCGATGGTCATCGTTTCGAGTGTGAGGCCGATGGATGATTCCACCTGGATGAGCTTTTTGGCTAATCCGTATAGGCCGAATGAGAAAGCGAGACCGATGGCGATCCAGGGAAATTCCCCGTATGAAAGAGTCAGGATCAGCACTCCGATGGCGGCTAATCCAAAGGAAATGATCTGGGCCTTTGACAGGCTTTCCTTCAGGATGAATACGCCGAGCAGCACGCTGACCAGTGGATTGATATAGTAACCCAGGCTTGCTTCCACCATCTGGTTCGTATTCACGGCCCATATGTAGATGAACCAGTTCGTACTGATCAGAAGTGAAGCAACCAGCAAAGCGAATAGCTGCTTCTTTTTAGTGAGAGATGTTTTCAGATAGTTGGTAAATTCTTTCCAACGCTTGCTGACGAACAAGAACAGAAGCATAAACCAGAACGACCAAAAGATGCGGTTGGCGAGGATTTCATCCGCCGACACATGATTGACCCATTTCCAATAGATCGGCAGAATCCCCCATAATAAGTATGAAAACGCCGTATACAGGATCCCGGCTTGATCTTGCTTCATAAAAACACCCCCAAAACTATTTCTATTTCCGAAATATCTCCATTATATCGGTGAAAAGTTTTGGGGGCAATGATTATTTACTTTTTTTATAAACGATGGTCTCGTCAACGATCGTCATATCGACGACTTTGCCAAGTATTTGATCTGTTTCGACGTTAAATGGGTCGATATCCAAGACGGTGAAGTCTGCTGTGTACCCTTCACGGATCACTCCTCGGTCTTCCTCATGGTGACAGGCGTATGCGCTTCCCTTTGTGAAAAGGGATATCGCTTCATACATCGTCAGTTTTTCTTCGGGACGATACACGGTCCTGTCGGGGTCCAGCGGATTCGTCCGGGTAACCGCCGCATGAATTCCCCAAAGTGGATTGATCGGTTCAATCGGGGCATCCGAGCCGCCTGCACACGGGATGCCTTCATCAAGGAGCGTTTTCCACGCATAGTTGTACTTCATGTTTTCTTTTCCCAGTCGTTCAACGACCCATGGGAAATCCGATGCCACGAATCTTGGTTGGATATCCAGGATGAGAGGCAGCCCTTTGATCTTCTCTATCAGTTCTTTACGGAGGATCTGGGCATGGATGAGCCGGTCCCGTCTAGCATGAAGGCTAGGTGCCTCCAGGATGCTGTCGACGACATTTTCAAATGCCTGATCCCCAATCGTATGGACGGCGATCGGCAGTTCATACTTCCTTGCTTTTTTCACCAGTTCCAGAAGTCGCTCGTTCGTGTGGATGCTGACTCCATTCGTACTTGGATCATCGGCGTATGGATAGCTTAAGAGTGCCGTCCTGCCACCTAATGCACCATCGGCGAAGATCTTCATAGCACCGAATTCAATGAATTCATTTCCGCCCAGGAACTGATGGCCATCTTCCTTCCAGTCTTCGATCACTGCATGATGGACAAGGAGATGGGCCCTGAACTTCTTGTCTCCTTCGTTAATGGTCTCCAGAAAAGCATTATACGTTTTCTTGAAGTTCCCATAATAACTCAAGTCCTCTGTGTGACCACCGACCAGTCCATGTTCCCAGCAGCTTTCGATTCCTTTTGTCAGGGCTTCAACAAGGTACTCGGATGAGATAGGCGGTAGTGCATCAATCATCAGATCTTGTGCCTTATCCTTTAGTAATCCATTGAGGGAACCATCATCGGCTTTTTCAATCAAACCACCTGGAGGATTCGGTGTATGTTCATCGATCCCGGCATTTCGTAATGCAGGTGAGTTGACGACCATGGCATGACGGCAGATCCGCTTTAGAAGCACGGGATGGTTCGGAACGACTGCATCGATTTCCTGCTTGGTCAAAACCTCTGCATCACTCCAGAGATTCTCATTCCAGCCTTCTCCGATGATCCATTTTCCTTCTTCCACGCCATTGGCTTTTTCCTTGATGGCATCCAGCACTTCACGCTTGCTGTTCATACTGGAAAGATCAAGCCTCATCAGCGTCTCACCGTGACCGATGAGGTGCATGTGACTGTCGACAAATCCCGGAAACATGATCTTTTTCTCTAAATCCACCACTGAATCAATCGTGAACTTCTGCTCAAGTTCTTCCGCTGTGCCCAACCCCTTGATCAGGCCGTTCTCTGTAAAAACCGCTTCCACATGATGTCCTTCGTGTTGCATTGTATAGATAGTGCCGTTTCTCCATAAAGTACCCATGATGCATTTCCTTCTTTCCTAAAAGTCTATTTCTCAAATGTATCATATTATAGGAAGATTCTGAAATGAAAAAACCATAAAAAATAGAGAGCCTTATAGGCTCCCTATCCGTGATCAGTTTTTCACTGAACTCAGTTCTTTTTGTCTCAATTCAATTCTTCTGATTTTTCCTGATGTCGTTTTCGGCAGTTCCTTCACAAATTCAATCTTGCGCGGATATTTGTAAGGGGCCGTTAAGTCTTTCACATGCTGCTGAAGGGAAGGAATCAGTTCGGGATCGTTTTGATCCACATCTTCACGTAAGACGACAAACGCCTTAACGATCAGTCCTCTTACTTCATCGGGACTTCCCACGACGGCACATTCCTGAACCGATGGATGCTTCACGAGGGCATCTTCCACTTCGAAAGGTCCGATCGTGTAGCCTGAGCTGATGATGATATCGTCTCCACGGCCTTCAAACCAGAAGTAGCCGTCTTCATCCTTCTTCGCTTTATCTCCCGTAATATAGTAATCTCCCCTGAACTGCATGGCCGTACGCTCGGGATCCTTGTAATAATTTTTGAACAGGGCAGGCGTTTCTACGTGAACCGCGATGTCTCCCACTTCGCCTACATCACAAGGATAGCCTTCATCATTGATGATTTCGACCCGATTCCCAGGGGTCGGTTTCCCCATGGAACCCGGTTTCAGTTCCATTCCTTTCATGATCCCGACAAGGAGGGTATTCTCCGTTTGACCGTAGCCGTCACGGACTTCGATCTCAAAGTGTCTCTTGAAGGCATCGATGACTTCCCTGTTCAACGGCTCCCCAGCCGACACGGCGCTGTGCAGGTGATCGAGCTTATAGGTGCCCAGATTATCCACTTTGGCCATCAGACGATACTCTGTAGGCGTACAGCATAGGACGTTGACATGGTTATCCTCGAGCATCTGAAGATACTTGTTCGGATCGAATTTCCCTTGGTACACAAGACCTGTGGCACCTGAACCGAGGACAGACAGGAACGGACTCCAGATCCACTTTTGCCAGCCTGGGCCTGCCGTTGCCCAAACCGTATCTCCTTCTTCGATGCACAACCATTCACGTGCCGCTGTTTTCAGGTGAGCGTATGCCCATCCATGCGTGTGGACAACCCCTTTCGGATTCCCAGTCGTCCCTGACGTGTAGGAAAGGAAGGCCATATCGTCCCGTTTGGTATCGGCGAATGCCAGATCTTCAGAGACCGATTTCATTTCGTCTTCAATGGCAAGCCAGCCATCCTGCTTGTCTCCTACTACGAATTTCTTGAGATTATCCATTCCCCTTACGTTTTCAAACTGCTCGACGAAAGGAGAATACGCTACAATCCCTTTCACATCCCCGTGATCGATCCGGTATTCGAGATCCTTTGTCCGCAGCATCTCAGAGCTTGGAATCACGACTAATCCTGATTTCAAGGCTGCAAGATAGACAGCATATGCCTCAATTAAGCGGGGAACCATGACAAGGATGACATCCCCTTTCTCAAGGCCCTCCCCTAAGAAAACGTTTCCAATTTTATTTACATTTTTCAATAATTGTTTGTATGTAATGTCTTCTTTTTTACCTTCTTCATTTTCCCACTTGATGGCAAGCTTCTCTCCATCACGTGCAAACTTCTCTACTTCTTCCACCAAATTGTACTTTTCCGGTGCAATCAATTCTTCCCTCTTCACGTATGACTCCCCCTTGTTTGTCGATTCTTCTCTATTATACAAAATAATTTAAATTTTTTAAATTATTTGGTTATAATTTACTCACAAGCAAAATATGAGTATTTTCGACAAACGCAACTGGGATTTAAATAAATTCAATCTAAATACAATCAATCCCTATAAAATGATCACTTGTAACACCGCTATTGATTTCCGTGCAAGACTTCGCTTTCCTCGGGCGGAAAGCGAGCACCTGCAGCGGAAATCAACCACTACTGGCTTCTTAAAACACGAAAACAACCTTCTTTTTTTATAGAAATAGAAAAGGAGCGGGGAATCCCGCTCCTTGTAGCCATTGTATTTAATTATTTTGAATATCCGCCACCGATTTGTTGTTCAGCCATTTGAACTAAACGTTTAGTGATTTCACCACCTACAGAACCGTTAGCGCGTGCTGTTGCATCTGGACCAAGTTGAACTCCGAATTCAGAAGCGATTTCGTATTTCATTTGGTCGATTGCTTGTTGAGCTCCTGGAGCTACTAATTGATTTGAACTGTTGTTTGCCATGTGTTTTCACCTCCTTGTTGAATATAGATTGTGTCAAAACACATGGCTTCATACAGTTATTTTCTTTGGTAAATTATCCTAAATTTTTAGAGTAATCCGTCAAACGTTTTTTCTGCATTCGAACCTGTGGAACCGTCGATTGTAAGCGTTTCTGTACCGTCCACAGCTTCTGTAAGGAGGGCTTCGAAATCAACAAAGCTTTCATAGTACTCCACTTTTTCTTTTTTAGGTCTAGTTTTCGGTGCAGGCGGTGTAAAAATTGTACAGCAGTCTTCATAAGGAAGAATGGAAATATCATGGGTATCGATTTTTTGGGCGATATCGATGATTTCAAGCTTATCCATGGCGATGAGCGGTCGTAACACCGGTGTGTTCGTGACGTCATTTATCGCCTGCATGCTCTCAAGTGTCTGACTCGCCACCTGTCCGAGGCTTTCCCCGGTAATGAGTGCCAGTCCTTCATTCTTCTCACGGATTTGATCCGCGATCCTGAGCATCATCCGTCGTGTTGATGTCATCGTATAGTTTTCAGGGACCTGATCATGAATCGTTTGCTGCACCTTCGTAAATGGGACGATATGCAGCTTCACTTTTCCGCTGAAGGCAGAGAGCTTCTTCGATAGGTCGATTACCTTTTGCTTCGCCCGTTCACTTGTAAACGGAGGGCTGTGAAAATGGACCGCTTCGATCTCCACTCCTCTTTTCATCGTCAGATAACCGGCGACAGGACTGTCGATCCCGCCTGAAAGCATCAGCATCGCTTTCCCGCTTGCTCCGACAGGCATCCCGGTGGATCCTTGATAAATTTCAGAAGAGAGATAGACGGCTTCTTTTCTCACTTCCACATTCAGTTGAATGTCGGGATTCTTTACATCTACCTTTAATCCATCCATATTGCGGAGGATATAGGACCCTACTTCATAGTTTAATTCATTCGTGTCGAGTTCAAACTTTTTATCCGCTCTTCTGGCAGCCACTTTAAAGGTTTTGCCGGGGGAAAAGCTCTTTTGGACGAGAGAAAGACCTGCTTTCATGATGTCCTCCATATTTTGAGGGACTTTGACGACTGGACTGAATGATTGGATCCCGAAGATCTTTTCAAGTCTCGGAATGATTTCTTCTGCGTTTTCGTCTCCCAATTGAATGTGGAGGCGATCCCGGCTCGCTGCAACGGAAATCGTCGGGAAATCCTTCAGCGTGTGCAAAATATTTTCACGGAGCTTGGCTGTGAACATCTTACGGTTTCTTCCTTTGGTTGAAATTTCACCGTATCGTACGAGTATGCGATTATATTTCATCTTGATCTCCTCATTGTATGTTGTAAGTATTGAATTTCTTTATTTAGTAAACCAATAAATTCTTTGCATTCCTCCATCGTATTATGGAAGGACAGGCTGATCCGGATCGAATTAGCGGCAAGGTTGTCCGGTACACCCATGGATAAGAGGGTCTGACTGGGCTTGCTTTGCTTCGATGAACAAGCGCTTGTCGTCGATACATACACTTCATGCCGGTCGAGGGCGTGAATGAGTACTTCCCCTTTAAAATCCGCCACTGAAAAATTTAGGATATGGGGGGCGTGATCCCGTGCCGGTGTATGAACCGTCACACTTTCGATTTTCTCCAGCTCTCCCTTTAGGAATCGCTGATTTTCTTCCATTATAACCAACTTTTGCTTGCTTTCTTCCATATGCATCCGGAGTGCCTTGGCGAAAGATACGATTCCGCCGGTGTTTTCCGTGCCGCTTCTGAGGTTCCCTTCCTGCTCGCCTCCTGAGAGGATGGGCGAAATCTTAAGTCCGTCCCTCACATACAGCATGCCGGTTCCTTTGATGCCATGAATTTTATGAGCGGATAGGCTGCATAAATCGATGAGCTTTTCGTCGAGAATAAGGGGGACCTTCCCGCATGCCTGTACGGCATCGACATGAAAGAGTATCTTGGGATAACCATTCAGGATCTCAGCGATCTCCCTGATGGGCTGCACGCTCCCGATTTCATTATTCACCTGCATCACCGAAACAAGGATCGTGTCATCCTGGATCGCCTCTTTCAATTCTGAGGGACGCACCTTGCCCTCTGGATCCACATCGAGATACGTCGTTGTGTAACCAAACGCTTCTAACTGCTTAAAGGCATTGATGACGGAAGGATGCTCAATCCTGGTCGTAATGATATGCTTCCCTCTGTTGCCGTACTGCAGAGCGGTTCCTTTTATCGCCAGATTATTCGATTCAGTCCCGCCAGAGGTGAAGAATACCTCTTTTGTCTTTATCCCTAATAGGGAAGCGATCTGCTCCCTGGATTGTTGAACTAACTTTTCCACCTGACCACCGAACGAATGGATGGACGATGGATTGGCATAATAGCTTTCATTTACTTTCAGGAATGTGTCCAGCACTTCCTTATATGGCTTGGTTGTCGCACTATTATCAAAATAAATCAAGTTTACACCTTCTTTTACATGAGGCTTTTATACTCAATCATTAATCTTACCATAAATCCTGCCCATCCCAAATGAAATTCATTTCGGCATAAGGATTCATTATAGTAGAAAAATGATTTGTCACATCATTCACAAATATTTTTTCATTTTCCAAAAATTATTATTGAAAAATGACAGAATTTTTGCGAGAATCTAAAAGGTAGCAGAAACGGAAGTTATTTAAATATACTAAATTGTAAGACTATTTAGTTTTTCGACATTTTTCTACAAACTTATGATAAGATATTTTTTGCTTATGATAACGATTACAAACGGAGGGGTATATATGAACGAGAAAGCGCTATCATTCAGTCAGATCTTGACGATTGGATTAATGCTCTTCGCTCTTTTTCTTGGAGCAGGAAATATGATCTTCCCGCCATTCCTGGGGCAGCAGGCCGGAGAACATGTCTGGACCGGTATCATCGGCTTTCTTATTACGGGAGTGGGGCTACCACTGCTTGGTGTCATCGCCATTGCGAAGTCCGGAGGGGACCTTCAGACACTCGCAAACCGCGTACATCCATTATTCGGACTTATCTTTACCATTGTTATGTACCTGGCGATCGGGCCGTTCTTCGGAATACCACGGACCGGAACCGTCGCCTATGAAATCGGGGTCATCCCCTTCTTACCTGAAGATACAGCGAAATACGGTGTTTCTTTACTGATTTATACGATTATCTTCTTTGGATTGACGGCATGGCTTGCGATGAATCCGTCAAAGCTTGTCGACCGTATCGGGAAGATCTTGACTCCTTCCCTCATTGTCATCCTGACAGTTCTAGTGGTCAAAAGCATCATCAGTCCGATGGGAGACTTCGGTGCACCGCATGAAGCCTATCAGGATGGACCATTATTCAAAGGATTCATCGAGGGATACCTGACCATGGATACGATCGCTGCTTTAGTGTTCGGGATCGTCGTCATCAATTCCATCAAAGACCGCGGCATCACCAATAAGTCCAGCCTTACACGCATCACGATCATTGCCGGGTTCATTGCGGCCGCAGGACTTGCCCTTGTGTATTTATCTTTAAGCTATATCGGTGCGAGCAGTACGGATTCCATCGGCGTGCAGGCAAACGGTGGAGCGATCCTTTCAGCTGCAGCGAGCCATTTATTCGGTTCAATGGGGACGATCATCCTGGGACTTGCGATTACGTTTGCGTGCATTACGACTTCAGTCGGACTTGTGTCGGCATGCTCACAATTTTTCGCCAAAATCCTGCCGGTATCCTACCCTAAATTGGTGATCATCATTTCTCTATTCAGCATGATCATCGCCAATATCGGATTGACTCAGTTGATTGCCGTCTCTTTACCTGTTCTAATATTCATTTATCCATTGGCGATCGTACTGATTCTTCTATCATTCATGCATAATGGATTTAACGGTTACTCCCTTGTGTATGTTGGGGCATTGATTCCAACGGGTCTGATCAGTCTGATCGATGGCATCAAAACCGCTGGCGTCGACGTGACGGCCATCAGTCAATCTCTTGAATTCCTTCCGTTCTATACTCAAGGAATCGGCTGGATTGTTCCGGCTATGATCGGTGCCATCATCGGATTCATCATTGCCGTACTCGCAGGCCAAACCAAACGGACGATTGAAGCCAGTTAAGTTCAATCGTCTTACAAAAAAGGACTGATGTAGATTGAAACGTCTACATCAGTCCTTTTTATTTATGATCTTTCTTCAAGATCCATCATCTTCTCAATTTTCTTCAATGCGCCCGGCTCCACCTTCTCGATGGTCGTGGCCGCTTCTTCCAACGCTCTGCGGTAATCATATTGACGGAAGGCTTGTTCAGCCGTCTGAAGACCTTCCCGTACCGAACTATATTTGCTGCGGTAGCGATTTCCGTACTGAATGATCTTCTCGGATAAAAGAACATTCTCGATCAGATCTCCCGTTTTCGTATAGAAATGGTCGACCGTATCCTCGGCACCCAATAATGTTTCCTGGATGAACTTCATGTTTAAAGGCTTTTCCGTTAAGCTCGCATTCACCTGCTCGATCTTACGATGGACTTCATCAAGAAGATCCTTGTAATCGGCAGGCAATCCCGGTACATTGCTCTTTGAAATCATCCGGCTTGCTTCAGCCACCTTTTTCTTAAGCTCCTGGATTTTTTCCCTTGTAGCCAATTCATCCTTGCGGAGGTTCTGCAGATAGACGGAGAATTCACTTTGCTGTTGATTCAGTTCTTCCAGTCCACTTCTGATATCTTTCAGCTCATCACTTAAATTCGAGAAAGCCGTCGCATTCGTTTCTTCCTTATGCATCAGCATTTCATGTCGCTTGGAGAGCTGGATGATTTTCTTATCAATCTCGTTCGGTGTACTAAGGTCCGCATCATGTAGATGGTACCCTTGCTTCACGATTCTTACTTCCGATTGAATGTCATCATTGTCTTCTTTTGCCTTGATGAGCCCTTCCGTCGTTTGGTCTCGATACTGCTCTACAAAATGTTTGGCATGGACTTCTTTTTCCAGTAAATCGTAAAGGCTTTCCACCTTCACTTTGATTTCCTGTATGCCTTCTTCCACTTCTTCGACCTGAAGCTCCTCAAGATTTTTATTAAAGTGTTGAAGGGTTTCCTTCAATGAGGCTACTTCCTTGTCCACTTCAATATGATCAAGGGTGTAGCCCTGATCCTTCATCTCGATGTATCCTGCTTCAAGCTCGGACAACTGGGACGGCAAAACGTTCTCAAAGTCCGTAATCAGCTTCGGTACCGTCTCCATTTTGTAGGCAACCATCTTCATTTCCTCTGCAAGGCTGAGCACGATCTCCCTTGCATCCAGATAGTTCCCCTGCTCCGTCAGCTCATTGAACTGATTGATTTGTTCAGAAAGCTTATCAAGGACTGCTTCCATATGCTTTGCCGTTTGACCGTATGTATGACGATAGGCGAGCAATTGTTTCTTGCTGTTCCGGAATTCTTCTTGAAGGGCCAGGATTTCTTCGCGGTTCTTCTCTTCACTGCCGACCAGTTCATTTAATTCGCTCAGGATCAGTTCGATCTTCTTTTCGATATCAGTGAGAACCTGATCGATTCTTGACAGGACCTCTTTGGTTTTATTAAAGCGAAATTTATCGGTGTACTCTTCTGCATCGAATAGTAGTTCTTCAACATCAGGAAGCTGCACAGCAACAATCTCATCCCAACCCTGTCTCCAGCCGTCAAACAATTCTTCTGTCTGACCTGTCATATTCAGTTGCTTCACTCTGGAAAGTTCGTCTGAAACCGGTTTGTTCATGATATCGATTTTCCAGGCTTCATACCGATCGATTTCGGCGTAATATTTCTTTCTAGAGATAAATCCGATTAGGAATACGATTAAGATAAGTATTATTCCAGCGATGACGTATTGCATCTTAAGCCCCCTGTTCAACTATTCAGTAGACATCTATATGAATGTGAATGTTTCATTAATAATTTGTCATTGCTATAATGATACCATGTTAACGACATTTTTTGACTATTAATTTCTGATTTTTTAGTGATAAAAGTCAATTTTAGCAAATTTGAGGGGAAATGGGTATGATTATTGGGTTTGGTGCTGATTTGGCTAGTTATTTTAGACCGGTCGGATGAGTGAGTGCTGGTTGATTTCCGCTGCAGGTGCTCGCTTTCCGCGGGGCGTGAGTTGAGCCTCCTCGGGCTTTGCCCTGCGGGGTCTCAACTTTCCCGCTATTCCCGTCGGAGTCGAGCACCTTTCGCTTCAATCAACTTATTTAGTTTCAATTTATTTTCCTAATCGGGGCTAATATATTCCCATAGCGCTTATTCCCCTATCAAATTTGTAATATTTCTATCCTATTCAATTAGCACAAATAATTATTATAACAAGGATGTGAAGTCTGATGGTAAAAGTCGACGGACATGTTCATACGCCTTTTTGTCCACATGGTAGTACGGATTCTTTTGAGATGTATGTGGAGAGGGCGATTGCTCTTGATTATCGTGCTATAACGTTTACGGAGCATGCGCCGCTGCCTGAGGGGTTTGTTGATACGACACCTGATCAGGACAGCGGGATGGATCCTTCCCGTCTTTCTGAATACTTCGATGCACTGGATATTCTTAAGGAAAAATATAAGGATAAGATCATCATCCTCTCTGGACTTGAAGTTGATTATATAGATGGGTTTGAAAAAGAGACCGCAGAAATTCTTACAACCTACGGACCTCGGATGGATGACAGTATTCTTTCTGTTCATTTTCTGCAGCACCGTGGAAAGTGGGATTGTCTGGACTTCAGTCCCGATGTGTTCGGGTCGATGGTCGATGATTACGGTTCGGTGGATGCGGTTTATGCGCGGTATTATGAGACGGTATTGAAATCAACCAGGGCTGATTTAGGTGTTTATAAACCTAAGAGAATCGGTCACATCACTCTCGTAAAGAAATTCCAGAAGCTGTTTCCAGCATCCCAGTCGTTTTCCGATGAGGTTTCCCTCATCCTTCAGGAAATGGCCGGAAGGGATTTGGAGCTTGATTATAACGGGGCGGGGTTCGTGAAACCTCATTGCGGGGAATCCTATCCGCCACCGGAGGTCATCAAACAGGCCCGCGCCATGGGGATCAAGATCGTCTATGGATCGGATGCCCATACGGCTGATGGGCTGGATCAAGGAAGAGCCTTGATGAAATAAAAGGAAAGAACTCTTCTTCAATCGGAGAAGAGTTCTTTCTTTCAGATGATCAGCTCTTTTTTCATGACCTCTTTCGCTTCAGAAACGAGTAAGAGATCGATCCATTGATCAATGTTTTTATAATATTGATCAATGAAGTAGTATTCCTGAGGGAACATCTGCCACACTTCCCTTAGCTGCTGGCTGTGAAGGAACGGCATCGTCAGCATGGACTTGAGCTGGATGACGAGGAAGCTGACGGGCTGCTTTTTCAAGGCATGGTCCTTCATTCCCTGTTCGAATAATCGTTTCATATAATGCCTTTCTTTCATTAAATAGGAAGAAATGATTTCCCGGACCACCTGGGAATCGATGGATACTTCCCTCCAGATGAATCGGGATAGTTGATGATTTTCGCTTTGGAATTTCAATATTTTATAGACGGCCCGCTTCAGGCACAGATCGGCACTGACATAATTCAGCGCCTCCACTTCTTCCTGAAGGAAACGCAGGTACGGTTCAAAGAAATGGGTGAAGCACGCTTCCAATACACCCTGCTTGCCTTTAAAGTAATAGGAGATGGTAGCAGGATTCACGTCCGCCCGCTTTGCAATGTCCCTGACGGACGTTCCATCGAAGCCATGATCATAAAAAAGGTAGACAGCCGCTTTAAAAATGGACTCTTTCGTCGACTTGGAGGTATCTAGTTTTTTCATATTTCCCCTTCTTTCCTGTATATTAGGCGAATGAAAAAAACAGTGGCGAGGATCAATGTATAAAAACGTTTCAGAAATGAACTAAATCATTGAAGACGATGAAGAAATATGCTAAAAATGGTTCAATAGATGTTTCTATTATAATTTGTTTACACTAAGATTTCGTGTTTTCGTATGGATTTCCTTTAAGTATTTCTCGACAGGATCTGTCGCTTGGAGTTCCTGCGGTAACGCTTAGACATGAAAAAGCGCAGAATATGTAGAATTGGGGGAGTTTATGATGTTTCAAGTAGAAAAATATCAAGGTACAAAGGAACAGGGCTTTGGTCTTGTCACGAAACAATTGAAGGCTTTGTTGGAAGGTGAGCCGAATCAGATCGCGAATTTAAGCAATGCTTCCGCCTTACTGAACCAATTCATGGATCGCATCAACTGGGTTGGCTTTTATTTAATGGAAGAAGAAAGCAATCAATTGGTACTCGGACCTTTCCAGGGACTGCCTGCATGTGTAAGGATTCCTTTAGGAAGAGGGGTTTGCGGTACGGCTGCAAGTGAACAGAAGACGCTGCGAATCGAGGATGTCCATCAATTCCCCGGTCACATCGCATGCGATGCTGCCTCCCAATCCGAAATCGTCATCCCTCTCGTCAAAGATGGAAAACTGATCGGGGTCCTCGATATCGACAGCCCTGAAAAAGCACGATTTGATGAAGAAGATCAGAAGTATTTGGAAATCTTTACAGATGAGCTTTTAAGACATCTTTAATACTGTATAATAGGGATAAAGCCCTGCCGGGAATACGACATTTCCGACAGGGTGTTTTTTTGTGTTGGGAAAAATTCGGTGACTTGTTAAAAAGTTCACGTTTCCCTGCTCTTTTTATAGGGAAAAGAGTACCATACATGAGAACTTTAACTGAGATATCCCATACAATATCCAAAATGGAGTACAGCTAAAGAGGTGTAATATGCGAGCAAAGAAAAAAGACTTACCCTATTTATTATGTTTGCTGGTGATGCCGGCATTAGGTTTTATATACACGCTATTAAATACGGATACCCGTGAAGCAGTCATTTTATCTACCCAGCTCGATGAATGGATCCCATTCGTGCCGATTTTCATTGTGCCGTATATATTATGGTACGCCTTTATTTTAGGATATCTTTTTTATTTCTGGTATAAAGATGTCCCTACATTCCTTAAAACCCTCGGCATCATTTTCATCGGAGAATTGGTTTGTTTTGTGATCTACTTTTACTTTCAAACGACCGTACCCCGCCCGGAACTTGCAGGCAGCGGAGTGTTTCTCGACATGGTCCAGATGATCTACAGCCATGATCAACCGTACAATGCCTTTCCAAGCATCCATGTCCTGACGACTTTCGCCATCATTCTCGGCAATTTCAATATTCAAGATAAACACCGTTTCCACTCGGTCTTTGTGCCGGCCATGGGATCGTTGATCATTGTATCGACCCTCTTTGTCAAACAACATTTCGTACTCGACATGGTCAGTTCGATTTTCTTGACGACGTTCATCTATGGCATCATGTTTGAACTGTATGGAGTCAGTGCAAAGAAGTCGAAGCAGGCGTATTTAGAAGATTAAAACCTAAAAACAGGAAGGAACCCATGATATCGGGTACCTTCCTGTTTTTATTCGTCGAATGACATCAGCCAAGATTATTCAATTTTAATATAAAATTCTTCCACATAAGGATTCTCAGGCTGTTTGACTTTTTCAAATACCGGATGGGTAATGACCGGCATTTTCCGACCGTTGAAGTCCACGGCATCGATGAATCCACTTACATTCACCCACGTATCAGGTTCCAGATTCGCCATATCCTTATCCTGGACCAATAATCCGTATACCGATGCATCGGCCACACAGCAGGATACTACATATCTTGAAATGACGGCCTGGTTCCCGCTGAAACCTTCATCTTTATAAATGAATCCTGTCAGCTGCACTTCTTTTCCAACATACTGTTCAAGCTCCTCATCCACTATACTCAGGGTTTGAATATACTGTTCATCCCGTACGATGATTTTTTCTTTGCTCCCCACAATGTCTTTGAGTTTTTCGAAGTCTTTCTCAACAGGGAAGTCTTCATATGAATCCAGAGTTGGTTGCAAACCTTGCTTGGAATCTTGATTCGGCTCCCCGGTATTTTTCGATTGACCGCCAATTGCCGGTGGAGTGGAAAACATCGTATTCCCGATCTTCACGCCTCTTTTTGCCGCGGCGGCACTGTCCAGTACATTATCAGGCAGCATGAACCCGAGAACGACAGGGAAAACAAACAATGTATAGATCATGAAAGACTTCATCGCCCCTCTCGGCAGTTCATGTCCTTCACAATCACATGAATGACTCTTTGCATTGGACGATGTTCCACGAATGACCTGAATGGCCCCGAGCAAAAGAAACACCCCTAATGCAAAATACAGATATCCATTCATTTTCGGCGCGATGAAGTACTGAAGATTAAAGGTCAAAAACAGCTTAAGTAAAAGTAATGCATACCCCAGCAGGATGATTCCCCTTATATACGTATGAAATCGAACGGATGAATTCATTTTACGATCCCTCCCTATAACCAAATTTGAGAACCCACTGTTATGACATAAACGGTAACGGTGACGACTGCCATAAATAATAAGACAAAGCTCTTCTTAAAATAGGCAAGCATCAATAAAGTATTCTTGAAATCAATCATCGGACCATACACAAGAAACGCAAGAAGGGACGTCGTTGAGAACAGGTTGCCGAATGAAGATGCAACGAAGGCATCTGCTTCGGAGCATAGGGACATAATGTACGCAAACCCCATCATGACTCCAGGTCCTGCCCAATTGTTCGAGCCTAATGTCACTATGGTTTCACGGTCAATATACGTTTGAAACAAAGCTGCCAATAAGGCTCCGATGATTAAGAATTTACCCATATCAAAAAATTCATCACTGGCATGGACGAGTGTTTGCATCAGTTTATTCGATGAATGTTCATGATCATGCCCGTGATGATGTTCGTGATCGTGACTTCTTTGCTTAAGGGGATCCTGCCTGCCAAACAGCTTGTACAGTAACGCCCCAATGATCAGTGCTGCAATGAACGCAATCGCCATTCTCCCTATGACCACAGTAAGGTTATTTTGAAACGCATAGTAGGTTGAAAGCAGGACGATCGGGTTGAGGATCGGGGCCGTCACCATAATGACGATGGCCAGGTGTGTCGGCATCCCTTTCTTTATTAACCTTCTGGCCACGGGTACGATGGCACACTCACAAACCGGGAGCAGGGCACCTACTAAGACGGCAGGCAACAATGCCAGATAAGGGAATCTCTTCGGAACCAGCCTTTGTAATAAACTTTCTGACACAAATACTTGAATAAGAGCGGAAGCAAATACGCCGATTAATATAAAGGGGATGGCTTCTAACAGGATGCTTAAGAAAATCGTGATGACATTCACCAAAGAACCTTCGAAAACGTCCTCCGGTACCCAACCTTTTATAAATTCACCGGCTAAGAACATTCCGATGATTAATATGAATAGAAAAAGACCAGTCAGGTCCTGTCCTATTTTTTTTAATCCTTTCAAAGATTCTAAAACTCCTCTCTTAACAAAACGAAATCATTACGTTTTAACACTTATACTACTTCTATTCTTCTTGACCTGCATTATGACTAATCCATGGATATTTCATGATAAAGTCCGCACTTTTTATCTTACTGAAGAAGAATCATTCCTTGGACTTCTTTCACTTTTCATTCCAGATAGTATGAATATGTGATATGCATCTCTATTAATCTTCTACATTAAATCCCGGAATCGGATCATTGAATGCAGTCCAATCCTCTCCCATTTCCCTGTCTGTTAATAAACAACGGTCTAATGACTGCTCTATTTCTTCCTTGTTCATCTCCAGCCCGATAAAAACAAGCTCGTTCATTCGATCTCCATAAACCGGATCCCATTTCTCTCTCAATTCCACTTCTTCCGCAAGAATTTCATTTCTTTCAACTTCAGGGTACGCAGCCACCCACTCTCCTGCTCCCTGGATGATAATCGAGGGACCAGCCTGCGATAATAAGCCTGTCATGTCATTACGTGTAGGCAGCCAAAAGAATCCCTTTGCCCTTACAATATCCACCGGCCATTCCTCCATCCACTTCATGAAGCGTTCAGGGTGAAAGGGTTTCTTCCGACGGTACACAAAGGAAGATATTCCATACTCCTCCGTTTCAGGAGTGTGTTCTTCCTGTAATTCTTTTATCCAACCGGCTCCCTGACTTGCTTCTTCAAAATCAAACCGTTTCGTATCGAGTACTTGATTCAACGGGATGTTGGAGTGAGTAGCAGAAATGATTTTTGCACCCGGGTTCAGCTTCTGAAGCATCGCTTTTAATTCAATGACATCCTCGTCTTCCACTAAATCGATCTTGTTTAACACAATCACATTGGCAAACTCAATTTGATCGATCAGTAAATCCACCACTTCCCTTGTGTCTCCTTCATCTGTTGCCTGCTTCCGGTCCAGCAATGTCTCCCCACTGGCGAAGTCGTGCCAGAAACGATTGGCATCCACAACCGTGACCATTGTATCCAGCCTTGTTTTACTCGTAAGGTCAATGTCCATTTCCTCATCCAGATACGTGAAGGTTTGGGCAACCGGTATGGGTTCAGAAATCCCGGTGGACTCAATGACGATATAATCGATATCCCCCTGATCGACCAGGCGCTGTACTTCAATCATGAGGTCTTCCCTTAACGTGCAGCAAATGCAGCCATTTTGAAGCTCCACCAATTTCTCTTCTGTTCTAGTAAAACCTCCGCTCTTTACGAGGGCCGCATCAATGTTCACCTCACTCATATCATTCACAATAACGGCAATTTTCCTATTCTCCCGATTTTGTAAAATATGATTTAATAACGTCGTCTTTCCTGATCCTAAATAGCCGCTTAATACTGTTACTGGTACTTTCATGTTTTCCATTCCTTCCTAACTAAAATCAAAATCATTACGATTTAGATGACGTGGCAAATTACGGACACTATCCTCGCACCGTAAATATCCATGATACAGGACTGATTTTCACTCCATTTTCACTTAGAAACATGTCCCGTTTCACTAGGTATGATGTAGATCTATGTATATCTCCCCCAATGAGGAGCCACTCAATCAAAGAATCACCAACTTAAATCGTAACAATTACGCTTTAAAAGTATTTAACCACACAAATGATTTACGCGCAACGAAAAATGGAATTTAAATCGTAATAATTCTTATTTACAAAACGGAATGATTACGATAAAGTGATGATTACATTCAATTTAAAGGAGTTAACAATGAGAAAATACCTGTTCATTTCACTTGTACTTATGTTATCCACTTTTCTTTCTGCCTGTAATCAGACTGCTAAAAAGACAGACGGCAGTCAATCTAATGCTGAACCAATAAGCATCATGACGTCCCTTTATCCTCTTCAATATTTCGCTGAACGTATAGGAGACGATATGGTAAAGGCGGAGTCCCTGCTCCCATCCGGTTCTGACGCCCACACCTTTGAACCGACATCTAAAGATATGATGAGCATTGCAGAATCAGATCTGTTTATTTATAACGGACTTGGGATGGAGTCTTATGCTGAAAAAATCACTAAATCCCTGGAAAACGAGGATACGATCATGGTTAAGGCTACAAAGGGAGTCGATGTCATCGCAAGCTCTCACAATCACTCTGAAGAAGGGCATCACGAAGAGGGAGAAGGTGCTCATGAAGAAGAACACCACGAAGAAAGTGATGCGGATCATGAAGAGGAGCACCATCACGGGGATTATGACCCTCACGTTTGGCTAGATCCAAACCGTGCCATTGGGTTGGCTGAAAATATCCGTGACTCTCTCATTGATCTTCAACCCCAACATAAAGATGCATTCAACCAGAACTTCGATGAATTGAAAAAAGATCTGGAAGAGATTGACGCTGCATTTACATCATTGGCTCAAGAAAGTGACCATCCAGAGATCCTTGTTTCCCATGCTGCCTATGGATATTGGGAGGATGCCTATGGAATTGAACAATTGGCTGTTGCGGGACTCTCTCCTACTGATGAGCCTTCCCAAAAAGAATTGAAGGAAATTATTGAAACGGCTAAAGAGCATTCTATTCATTATGTCATTTTCGAACAAAATGTTACGACCCGGATTGCTGAAATCATACAGAAAGAAATCAATGCAAAGCCATTAAAGGTTCATAACCTTTCTGTATTAACAGAATCGGACATTGAAAACAATGAAAACTATCTTACATTGATGAAGAAAAACATCAAGACTCTCGAGCAAGCCATGAATGATTGATGATGAAAGCCTAAACCAGATAAGCGCGTGCCACGATATATGGCACGCGCTTGTTTCCTTTTTTAAAAAATAAGACTACTTTGCCTTATCCAGGGCCTGTGATAAATCACTCCAAATATCCTCCGGTGCCTCAAGTCCCACCGAAAGCCTCAGAAGCGAGTCATTGATTCCCATACTCTTTCTAGACTCTTCCGGCACGACGGCATGAGTCATAGTAGCAGGGTGCTGGATCAATGTTTCCGCATCCCCCAGGCTTACGGCAATCTTGATCATGTCAAGATCATCCATGAACTTCTGCGCTTCTTCCTTGGATCCTTTCAGCGTGAAGGAGATCATTCCGCCCGGTTTTTTCATTTGTTTCTTCATGACACCGTGCTGAGGGTGATTTTCATGTCCGGGGTAGATGACCGTTTCCACGGCAGGATGCCCGGCTAACAGATCGGCAATCTTTTCAGCACTGTCACAGTGGCGGTCCATCCGGACAGCCAGGGTTTTTAATCCCCGTAACAGTAACCATGCATCAAATGGAGAAATGATGCCCCCGATATCCTTTTGGGTCGTCATCCGGATTTCGGCCATTTTCTCCTGTGAGCCGACAACGAGTCCGGCAACGACATCCCCATGACCCCCGATGTATTTCGTTGCGCTGTGGATGACAATGTCACATCCAAGCTCCAACGGACGTTGCAGATACGGTGAACAGAACGTGTTATCGACTACGACAGGGATTCCCTTTTCCTTCGCAACCTTTACCACAAGTTCCAGGTCAATGAGCTGCATGGTCGGATTGATCGGGGTTTCCACATAAATGCAGCTGGTGTTTTCCGTGATTTTCCCGCGGATTTCCTCTTCAGAATCCATGGAAGAAAAGTCATGTCCGATCGCAAATTTCTCCTGGAGGAGCTCAAGTAAACCAAACGTACAGCCATACACCCCTTGGGAGCATAGAATGTGATCTCCTGATTTTGTCAGGGAAAACAGCACTGCGCTTACAGCCGCCATTCCGGAACCGAAAGCAAGGGCCGCTTCGCCCCCTTCCAACGATGCCATCCGTTCTTCCAGGATCGCCACCGTCGGATTTCCCAGTCTTGAATATATATATCCTTCTTCTTCACCGGCGAATCGATTTTCACCTTGTTTCGCGTTTGCGAAGGTATAAGTAGAAGTTTGGTATAAAGGGGGTGCTAAACTATCAAAATGCTGAGACGATTGATACCCCTCGTGAATCACCCTTGTTTCAAAACGTTTCTCTTCTTTCATCCAGTATTCCTCCCAGTATTCCCTTTAAGTCTAAGTAACTACTATTCTAGAATATGATAATCCAGGTGAAAAAGAAAGCGTTTACACTAAAGTGGTAAAGGAAGTTAGCTGTTTCTTAAACTTCATTTCTATACAAAGTGACGCGTTGGTTGATTTCCGCTGCAGGTGCTCGCTTTCCGCGGGGCGTGAGTTGAGCCTCCTCGGGCTTCTGCACTGGCCCCATAATGTTGGACACTTAAATTTCTAAGCAGCTAATTCAGTACTTACTCGATAAGCTACCGGACTTTTTCGTTTTAACCTTGATTTGATTCTCAGGTGATTGTAGTAATACATGTATTCTTTCAGTTCTTCTTTAAAGTGCTCGATACTATCAAATTCCTTTAAGTAAAGGAACTCAGACTTCATTATCCCAAAAAAGTTCTCCATGACCGAGTTGTCGTAACAGTTTCCTTTACGAGACATACTTTGGGTGATGTTATGTTTTTTCAGTGTCCTTCGGTACTGAGCCATTTGATAATGCCACCCTTGATCTGAATGGATTAAGAGCTCATCGCCTTCATTTACATGTTTTAATCCTTTTTCTAACATCTTCTCGACCAAGTCAAATGTCGGCCTTGATTGGAGCGTATAGGTAATGATCTCTCCGTTAAATAGGTCTAGAATGGGGGACAGATAGAGCTTTTGACCGAACAGTTTGAACTCCGTTACGTCTGTCACCCATTTTTGATTAGGTTTATCGGCTCTAAAATTACGATTTAGGATGTTGGGAGCTACTTTTCCAACTTTCCCTTTGTAGGATTTATATTTTTTCATTCGCACAATGCATTTAAGGCCCAATTCTCTCATGATTCGAAGGACTTTCTTTTTATTTATATCGTGTCCTTTTGCTTGAAGAACGTCCGTAATGCGACGGTACCCAAGGCGTCCTAAGTGTTTATGGTAGATGAAATTGATCCTTCTTTTCCATTTGCGATCAGGATCTGGTTGGTCTAATTTTTTTGTGATGTGATAGTAAGTACTTTTAGGCAGCTTAGCTACTTTTATCATTTTAGTCACCGGGAATTCGTTCCTTAGTTCAAATACTACTTTCGCTTTGATTTCGTTGGTGATGGTTCTTCCTGAACTAAGGCTTTTAGCTTTTTTAAATACGCATTTTCCATACGAAGGTATTCCAGTTCTTTTTTCATATCTTCCATCGTTTGGTTAGAAGAGTTATCTTTGATCTTCTTATCTTTATGATTAGATGTCATTGTAGAAGGCCTCATTTCTAATGATCCGAAGGCATCTTCTCCAGCTCTTTCCCACTTTTTGACCCACCTACGAACCATACAGGGGTCTGGGATATGAAAAATGGCTGATGCCTCTCGAATGGAGCAATTCTTCTCCGTAATAAATTGAATTACCCTCAGTTTAAAGGCGGAAGGATAGTTTGTATAGGGAAAGGTAAAGGCTTGGTCCCCGTGGTGACGAACTAACATCACCCAATAGCGCAGAACAGATTGATCAACCCCCACTTGATTGGCAAGATCTCGATAACTAACGAGTTCATTAAGATAACGTTTAGCAGCTTTCAATTTAGATTCTTGAGTAAACTTGGCCATACGTGCTGGCACCTCCTATTGTTGGTTGGGGTGTCCAACAATAGGGGTGCAACTCAGCTTCGCCCTGTGGGGTCTCAACTTTCCCGCTATTCCCGTCGGAGTCGAGCACCTTCCGCTTCAATCAACTTACTGAGCATGTGTTTTCTATAATTAACAACATATAATATCTATTCCCATAAGGTCGAGTAACCTTTCAAGATCATCACATTCTAATTCAGCGTTACATATCAGATTCTGAAAAATTCATTCAAAATCAAAAAAAACAGGAAGAACCACTGTCGGCTCATCCTGTTGATTTGATATTGTTTATTGACAATCTTTTACTACCTGGTTCTTTCCATTATTTTTGGCCAGGTAGAGTGCTTCGTCGGCTTTTTTGACTAGTTCTTTGACGGATTTGGGGCAGTGGTCGTCGTCTGCTTTCCAGATGGATAGTCCGCATGATAGGGTGACGGATGGATCGGTTTTCAATGGGATGTCTTTGATGATACGCTCTGCGATTTCCATTCCTTCTTTACGACCTAAGGAAGGCAGGTAGACGGCCAGTTCTTCCCCTCCCCATCTTGCGACGAATCCGTGGTGGCTGACGATGCCCTTGATGAGATTCGACACTTCTATGATGACTTCATCGCCGATTTGATGACCGTAGTTATCGTTGATGGATTTGAAGTCATCGATATCGATCAGGAGAAGGGTCCCCAGTTCATCCTTATTCATGGAGGATTCCATTTCATCATCCAAATAATTCCGTGCGAACAGTTTGGTCATGTGATCGGTGATGACCATATGCTCCAATTTTTCACGGAGGGTGGCATTGGTAATGGCCAGGGTGGAATGATGGATGAACGACTGCAGCAGCTTGTACATATCAAACGAAAACATATACGGTTCTTTATGGAGCACCACACAGAACCCGATCAGGGCTTCATTTTGAACCATAGGGGCAGCCATGATCGACGGAAAGGCGCCCGCCCCTTCAAAACGATCGCCGACATCCCCTAAAAAGATGGAGTCCCTCTCCTCTTCGATACGCTTCTTAACGTATGAAATAAAACTCCTGCCGATCTCTTCAAAAAAGACAGGGGAACTTTCGTCCAAAATGGTATATTCCCCTTTTTGAAGGAGGACGAACCCAATGGCCGATGCCTGAAAAGAACGCTTGATCTGTTTCTTTAAAAATTGGACCGTTTCAGATAAACGTAAATTCAAGTTTAATTGATGGGACGTTTCATTGATGAGCTGAAGATCGGTGATGAGCCTCTTTGACTGTTCATAGAGCTTGGCGTTCTCCAGGGCACTCCCGGCTGTATAGGCTAGTAGGCGGATGAACTCGATCTTCTGATCCGTAAAATCAAGGGAAGCGGATTCCACCTCAAGGACCCCGTAGATCCCCTGTTTCCCTTTTAGAGGGGCATAGAGAATATCTTCTTCGCCGGACTCAATGGTTCCGTTCACAAATGCCTGCATGGCCGATTCATTGGCACGCTCAAAATCGAAACTCTTAATGGGCAGTTCACCGAAGTCATGCCGGTCATTGGACAATAACAAACGGAACTCATCAATCGGAAATACCTGTTTCAACGTCTCGATGACCTGTACAAGGAGAGTATGAACGTCCCTCGTTGAATGGAAGATCTCTGTCACTTTGAATAATTCCCTATATCTTCTCTCGTCTTCTAGGACAGTCTGGATGCCGCCTGTATGCTGTAAAAACTGATTGCTTGCCTTCCAAAAGGAATGAAGCCAGCTTTCATCGGCCCACCTTTTCGAATCCTCCTTCTTCACTTGGAGGATCGCCAAAGGACTTCCATCACTCTTCGTAAAGTGAAACTTAATGGAAGAAAGGTCTTCTTTTTCTATTAAGATCGGCCTGAGAATATACTCCTCTGTCGCTTCAGCAAGTGTGAGGGGAACACCACCATTATGATGGGGTTGATATAGGAAATAGGCAGAATCGGTATAAAAATATAAAAATGCCTGATCGATTTCCAGGCAATCCTTTACAACCGTCAGCCACTTTTGCAATTGAACGGAATGATCTGCCCCTACTGACATTTCTTCATAGATTAAATCGAATAGCTTTGACTTGTATTCATGCAAAGCATGTTGGATAACGTACATTTTTCTCACCCACACCTGAAAGGTTTGTGAAACGAATTACATCACCGGCTCCTGGCCAGCACCATATCCTTTTGAAAGACAACGAGCCATACTGAATCGTCTTCTGATAAGGAATGGATTTCTTTCGGTTCCCCGCTTTTGTCTGTAAGATTCAGTCGGACATCACGAGAGCTCCGGGAAATGTTGATATATCCGGTGTCTTCCTGAATATGAAAGGGATGCCGGCTTGAAGTAACGGAAGACGGATCGCCATCCCGCTCCTGTAAAACCTCTAACGATTCGGAAAACAGGATCCATTTCCCCTCTTCCATTTGGACCCAGACCCCATTATGTTCCTTTGTAGTACGAAGCATTTTCACTGGATTGTGTAACGACACACTATGTAATACCTTAAAGTAATATTGGTTTTTTTGATCAATTTCATATATGACAAGGACCGGCTGCTCTTCTACCACTTTTGCCACTGCAATGACCGGGTTACGACCTTCGTCTCCCCTGGACAATACTTCAGCATGGATGGAGGGTTCGATCTCCTCGACTTTCCCCGATGAGGAGGAATAAAGGAAACCTCCCAATACGACCAGCAGACAGATACCGATCAATAGATATCGAAGAAATTTCTCTCTCTTTGATTCCTGCAAATCTGCTCACCTATTTAACATAATTTTCAACTTTTATTATATCACAACAAATGACTTATGAACTATTTTGTTTGTGCAATCCAGATCGCTCTTTTCAGGAATCTATAAAATACTTCCTTGACTTCTAATCTCTCGCATCATATAATATTCTTTGTGTAAAATAATGCAGCTTCAGTGAAGTCCTTTATGCTCGTATTTTGTTCCTCTTTTGTTGAGGTGTATCTTGTAACCCTCTGCTGCTAGGGCGAAGGTACATGAAAACAAAATGCACATAATTGTTTATTCACAGGTGTTTTTATTTTACAACAAAATAAAAACAATAAAGGAGGAGTCTCTCATGGCTCGATATACTGGCCCAAGCTGGAAATTATCTCGTCGTCTTGGAATCTCTCTAAGCGGTACGGGTAAAGAATTAGAAAAGCGTCCTTACGCTCCAGGACAACACGGTCCTAACCAACGTAAAAAAATCTCTGAATACGGTTTACAACTTCAAGAGAAGCAAAAACTTCGTCACATGTACGGAGTAACTGAGCGTCAATTCCGTAACCTATTTGACCAAGCTGGCAAATTACAAGGTAAACACGGTGAAAACTTCATGGCGCTACTTGAGTGCCGCCTGGATAACGTTGTTTATCGTTTAGGTCTTGCTCGTACTCGCCGTCAAGCACGTCAACTTGTTAACCACGGTCACGTTACAGTGAACGGATCTCGCGTAGACATCCCTTCATTCCGCGTACTTCCTGGTCAAACAATCTCAGTTCGTGAAAAATCACGTAACCTTGACATCATCAAAGAAGCGATGGAAGTGAACAGCTTTGTTCCTGAATTCCTAACTTTCGATGCTGACAAATTAGAAGGTACATTCACACGCGTTCCTGAACGTTCTGAATTACCAGCTGAAATTAACGAAGCTCTTATCGTTGAGTTCTACTCTCGTTAATCTTTGTACGAAGACACTGTCCACTATGTGGGCAGTGTTTTTTTGTGTATGTAAAAAAGCACGGCACCCGCTCCAAAATAAGAGAAACGGATACCGCACTGATAGATTGTATTTTCTATTATACGTACTGAACTCTGAAATATTTCTTCTTTCCGCGTCGGATGATGGTAAATTGTCCTTCGATCTTATCCCCTTCGCCCATTACATGCTGAAGATCCGTGATACGCTCACCGTTGATGTAGATGGCACCGTTTCCGACATCTTCACGTGCCTGACGCTTGGATGGCGAGATTTTCGCATTGACGAGGAGATCGATCAATCCGATTTCTTCTCCTTTTGCCTGTTCGAAAGAAGGAACATCTTTGAAGCCTTCCAGTATTTCAGAAGCTGATAATGACTTGATGTCACCACTGAATAGCGCTTGAGTGATACGGATCGCCTGATCAAGGGCTTCTTCTCCGTGAATCAGCTTCGTCATTTCTTCCGCAAGCGTCTTTTGTGCTTTGCGAAGATGAGGTTCTGTTTCAACGGATTGAGCCAATGCATCTATTTCTTCATGAGAAAGGAAGGTGAAGTACTTCAAGTATTTCACGACATCGGCGTCAGCCGCGTTGATCCAGAACTGGTAGAACTCATATGGAGACGTCTTCTTCGGATCGAGCCATACCGCCCCGCTTTCCGTTTTCCCGAATTTTGTTCCGTCCGCTTTCGTGACAAGTGGAATCGTGAAACCGAATGCCTTCGTTTCTTCCTCATGTGTACGTCTGATCAATTCAAGGCCGGTCGTGATATTCCCCCACTGATCACTTCCACCGATCTGCAGCTTGCAGTTGTAGTTGTCGTACAGATGATTGAAGTCCATCGCCTGCAGGATCGTATACGTAAATTCAGTGAATGAAATACCTGATTCCAGACGGGAAGAGATCGTATCTTTCGCCAGCATGTAATTCACACCCACATGCTTACCGAAATCACGAAGGAATGTGACAACGTCCATTGCTCCGATCCAGTCATAGTTATTCACCATCACTGCCCCATTTTCCCCTTCGAAATCAAAAATGCTCTGGAGCTGTCCTTTAATGCTCGCTACATTTCCCTGAATCGCTTCAACTGTCTGCAGTTTACGCTCTTCGTTTTTACCACTCGGGTCACCGATCAACCCTGTTGCCCCTCCAACCAGTACAAGTGGACGATGCCCTTGATTCTGGAAACGACGAAGTGTCAGGAATGGAAGCAGATGCCCGATATGCATGCTGTCCGCTGTCGGATCGATCCCGCAGTAAATCGAAATGCTTTCTTTATTCAATAAGTCCTTCAAACCTTCAGCATCTGTTTGCTGGTACGTGATCCCACGCCATTCCAAGTCTTTTAATAAATCCATCTCTCTTCCTCCTTTAAATTCAACGTGCAAACAACAAAAAAGTCCCTGCATATATGCAGGGACGCTGTCGCGCGGTACCACCCAAATTAAGGAATAACATCCTTCACTCATAGAGATAACGGCTCTCACCGTTTGCCGCTACTAAGGTTCACGGCAAAAGCTCCAGGATGTAATTCATCGGCCTTTTGTGTCAGTTCACAGCAACCACTGACTCTCTTCGTAACAGGGAAGGCAGACTACTTATTCCTCTCAATGCATGTATTATTTGTACAGTAATCCGATTGATGTCGGATGATCATTACAATCACTATATTAGGTTTTTACCATATTCCAAAATAATAGTCAACTAAACGCATGATAAAAGACCATTTTATTTGACTTTTTACGACAGCCTTCCTGTAATTATGCTATAATGGGAATGTTCTGGGGGGAATGATATATGAAGGAAAAATGGAACATATTACGTGAAAAATTAGACCCTGCAACCAGGTTCTTTTCAAATACTAGACTACAAAAACGAGCAAGAATTACATACGGTGTATTCTGGAACCTGTCTTTGATCCTGATCGTCCTCTTTGTATTGGGATTCGCATTTGCAGGAGGAGTCGGAGCGGGTTATTTCGCTTCACTCGTCAAGGAAGAACCAATCCGTCCTTATGACCAAATGAAAAAGGACATCTACAACTACGAAGAAACCTCTCGACTTTACTTCTCGGACGATGTCTATCTCGGGAAACTCCGGACCGACCTGGAACGGGAAGAAGTGAAGCTTGAAGATATTTCGAAAGATCTGCAGCATGCCGTCATTGCCACGGAAGATGAGTACTTCAACGAACATAACGGTGTCGTGCCTAAAGCGATCATGCGCGCCGTCCTACAGGAATTCACGAATTCAGCCACCCAATCGGGCGGGAGTACACTCACTCAACAGCTGATCAAAAATCAGATCCTCACGAATGAAGTTTCATTTGAAAGAAAAGCGAAAGAAATCCTTCTCGCTCTTCGCCTGGAAAGATTTTTTGATAAAGATGAAATACTGGAAGCGTATCTGAATGTAGCGACTCTTGGACGGAACTCATCCGGCCAAAACATCGCGGGCGTCCAATCGGCTGCCAAAGGGATCTTCGGAGTGGACGCAAAGGATTTGTCCCTGCCGCAGTCAGCCTTCATCGCAGGACTTCCACAGGCTCCCTTCTCTTACACGCCATTCAAGAATAATGGGGAGATCAAAGAGAATCTCGAAGCCGGGATGAGCCGGAAAAACACGGTCCTCTACCGGATGCACCGGGAAGGATACATCACGAAAAAGCAATATGACGATGCCGTTGCCTATGACATCTCAAAGGATTTCGTAAAACCAAAGCCATCACCTCGGGAGCAATATCCATGGCTCACTGCTGAACTTGAAAGCAGGGCAGTGGAAATCATGAAAAATGTGCTTGCCAAGGAAGATGGATATTCCGAACAGGATCTCGAAAACAATGATGAACTTGAAGACAAGTACCAGACGCTTGCTGACCGCAATGTTCGTCAAAGCGGGTATGAAATCCATTCAACCATCAACAAGAAGATTTATGATCAAATGCAAAAAACAAAGGATGCGTATGAGATGTACGGTCCGACTAAAACCAGAACGTTAAAAGACGCTGACACAGGGAAAGATGTAGAAATCGAAGAACCGGTTCAGGTCGGCGCCGTGATGATCGAGAACAAAACGGGCCGCATCATCAGCTTCATTGGCGGCCGTGATTTTAAATTGGAACAAATCAACCATGCCACTCAATCACACAGATCAAACGGCTCAACCATGAAGCCTTTGCTCGCTTACGGACCAGCACTCGAATACGGGTACATCTCACCGGGATCACCGATTCCTGATGTGGGCGTCAACATCAATGGCTGGAAACCGGAAAACTATTCGTTCAGGGAGCGCGGACTCTTCCCTGCAAGATTCGCACTGGCAGAATCATTGAATCTACCAGCGGTCAGAACGTATGCGAATATTTACAACCGGAATCCATTTAAAGAGTTTCTGTTGAAGATGGGCTTTGAATCCCTTTCAAGCAGATATGACAATAACCTGTCCCTTACTCTGGGGGCAACGACGACGGGTGTCACGGTAGAAGAAAACGTAAATGCCTACACCACCTTTGCCAATGGGGGAAAATTCATCGATGCCTTCATGATTGACAAGATCGTCGACAAAGATGGCAATGTCGTCTTTGAACACAAGACAGAACCTGTGGATGTCTTCAGTCCGCAAACCGCTTATTTAGCGATCGATATGATGAGGGATACCCTGGATCATAACCTAGGTACCGGGCGCTACGCGAAGACCTTCCTGAACTTTGATTCAGACTGGGCCGGGAAATCCGGAACGAGTCAGGAATACAAAGATCACTGGTTTGTAGCAACGAATCCTAGTATTACATTTGGGACCTGGTTCGGCTACGACACACCTTCGTCACTGAACACTCCTGGATCCCGTGCCCGGTACGGACATTACGGACTGCGTAACATCCGCTTATGGTCGTATCTGTTGAATGACGTCAGGGACCTGGCTCCCGATCTGATTGATCCTGATGCATCGTTCCAACAACCGGAAGGGGTCGTCAGAAGATCCTTCTGTTCCATCTCGGGACTGCTTCCATCCGAAGCATGCAGCCAGGCGGGACTCGTTAAAAGTGATTTATTCAATGCAAAATACGTTCCTACCAAAACGGATGACAGCTTACTTATGAGTCGTTACGTCATGGTGAACGGAAAGAAATACCTGGCATTGCCGAATACGCCGGCAGAATTTTCACAGCCGGGTGTCATCCTGAACCCTGACTTTGTAAAAAATATCTTCGGTGCAGTGCCTGGAGACCCTGACAAACTGATCCCGGATGGAGACGAACGATTTAAAAATGTCCTCATCGCGGAGAACAAGATTTCTGATGACGGGGCAGCTCCCGGAACCGTCAATGCAAGCGGAAACGGGAACAAAATCACGTGGACACCATCCGCAAGCGGCGATGTCGTCGGATACCGGGTATACCGGACATCCGGCGGAAAAGTCGGAAGCGTCAAGTCCGGATCCAGTTTAGCAGTATCTGTTGGAAACGGTGATTTCTACGTGGTTGCCGTCGATGTAGCCGGTAAAGAATCTGCCCGTTCCAACACGGTCCAGATCGGACAACCGGCACCAAAACCGGATCCCAAACCTGAAAAACCAGGTACAGATCCGAAACCACCTGGTGACAAACCAGCCGATCCACCTCCTAAACCCGATAAACCGGACAAGCCGGAGCCACCACCTCCTGCAGATGATGGCGGCGGAGATGGCGGCGGAGATGGCGGCGGAGATGGCGGCGGAGACGGCGGTGGTGACGGTGGTGGTGACGGTGGCGGAACCGAACCACCTACAGAACCGGATCCACCACCCGCGCAGAACTGATGATTGATTGAAAAGAGGGAAACGTCGTTGTGACGTTTCCCTCTTTTTTTGCATTGTAATCACGTATTAGCTGTGCTTACATGGCTTATGTTGCCTTCATTCACATAGTAGGGGGAATGTGCATTTTTGTAAGAGGTCTTATCCTTAATTTAGGAACCAGTTAAAGTGAAAATAAGCGGAAATTTTCCGGTTAAGACTGCATAATAGAGCTTTTGTTCGGGATATAAGCGGAATTATTCCGCTTAAGCAAAGGAAAATTAACCATTTTTATCGTTTTCGAGTAAATAGTCGGAATTTTTCCGTCTATTTAAGGTATTTTCCGTTCTATTTGAGAAATAAGCGTAATTTCTCCGCTTATTGAGTCAAGTCCTTTATATTGTGTAAATTCCATACTTGTCTTTCTTAACTGTAAATTGAATATAGGTATTCCATTCAACATTTTTTTGCGAAACTTCCATAATTAATTTATTCATAGCCAGGGCAGGCTGTCAAAGGCTCCTCACTTTGACAGCCTGCCCTGGCTATGACACCATTCGAATGGGAAGTTTCATTCAAAAATGCTTAGGGCTTTTAAAAGAATTTTCTTTTTGAATAATTGGTCTCTTGGTAATGAAATAATACTGCCCCAACCAACCGAAAAGCTGACTGCGTATTAGGGAAAATCCGTATGACCTTTTCTCTTCTTCGAACCTCTTGGTTTAAGCGTTCCAAACTGTTTGTACTACGAATGTGTGGTCGAATTTCCTCTGGGTGCTCCATGTACTGTATGGTATCTTCAAAGCCTTCATCTAAGATGGCCAACGCTTTTTCATATTTTTTATTCTCGCTAAACTGACTCATCAGTTCTTCTTTAAAGTTCCTCATATCTTCGATTTTGACGGCTTCAAATACCCGCTTAATCATCGTTCTAATTTCTTTGGAATCTTTCTTAGGGAGTTGGTTAATAATATTTCGTTTGAAATGTACATTACACCTCTGCCAACTGGTTCCAATAAATTCACGGAGAACGGCTTTTTGTAGGCCCTTATGGGCATCTGAAATCACAAGCTTAGGTGACTGTAAACCGCGCGATTTCAGCTGTTGAAAGAACCTACTCCAACTTTCGTAGCTCTCGACATGATCGACCATTAATCCTAAAATCTCACGATTATTTTTCTCAGTAAGAGCTGTCGCAATGTAGACGGCTTTTGAAACGACACGATGGTGTTCGCGAACTTTTATATACATGGCATCTACAAATATAAATGGAAAATAAGTTCCGTTCAGAGGTCTCTTAGCCCAATCATTAATGATAGGATCTAATTTTTGAGTCAGGGAAGAAACGAATGATTTTGAAACTGTTTCACCACAAAGCTGTTCCACAATATGAGTAACCTTACGGGTAGAAACACCATTGATCACCATTTCAAGCATCGAAAGAACAAAAGCTTGATCACAACGTGAGTACTTTTCAAATATGGAAGGAGAAAAATCTCCATTACGGGTGCGTGGTACCTT
Organism: Rossellomorea vietnamensis; assembly: GCF_025398035.1. Lineage (NCBI taxonomy): Bacteria > Bacillati > Bacillota > Bacilli > Caryophanales > Bacillaceae > Rossellomorea > Rossellomorea vietnamensis. The sequence continues at coordinate 3,860,928 of NZ_CP104558.1, read as the reverse complement.
CAATTTGATCTTCCCAACACTCATCGTGAAATCACGCTCATAGTATCCGTTACGATAATCTAAACGATCAGTAGATCGTTCGTAGGAAGCTGCTTGTAGGTACTGGTCTCTCTCCCTTTCCATGTATTCATTTAATACAAGGACGATGGCTGAGCGAACCACCGTTTCGATGTTAGAATTTATTACTGCTTCTTTTAAAGAATCCAAATCTAGGTTAAACTGTAATTGAGTCATCTTTATTCCTCTTCTCATTGTTTATCGTCGTTGAAAACAGTGTTGACAAGAAGGAATAAAATGACTCTTTCTTTTTACACAATTATATGGACTTAATCGCTTATTGACCATACCGGCATTAGCCTCCATTATTGATCACGGACAAAAGAAATTCGAAAAAAGCCTTAGAGAAATTTGTATCTCTAAGGCTTTTTTCTATGTGTTTTTTCACCAGGCTGCAATCTCTCCTCACAAATAAACCCCCACTCACAAAGAGCGGGGGTCCTTCCAACACATCTATCAATCTTCCATCGTACTCAAATCACCTGTCGGCAAGTCTAACTCCCATGCCTTCAATACGCGGCGCATGATTTTTCCGCTACGCGTCTTCGGAAGCTTGTCGCGGAATTCGATTTCCCTCGGTGCCGCGTGGGCTGCGAGTCCTTTTTTAACGAACTGGCGAATCTCTTCCTTCAACTCGTCCGTCACTTCGTATCCGTCACGAAGGGCGATGAATGCTTTGATGACTTCACCGCGGACCGGATCGGGCTTCCCAATGACACCTGCTTCAGCGACAGCCGGATGTTCAACAAGCTTGCTTTCCACCTCGAAAGGACCTACCCTTTCTCCGGACGTCATGATGACATCGTCGATCCGGCCCTGGAACCAGAAGTATCCGTCTTCATCCATATAAGCGGAATCCCCTGATACATACCAGTCTCCAGGCATGAAGTAAGATTCATACTTCTGTGGGTTGTTCCAGATTTGATTCATCATGGATGGCCAGCCTTTTTTGATGGCCAGGTTCCCCATCCGGTATGGTGGTACTTCATTTCCTTGATCATCGACGATCGCAGCTTGGATACCAGGAAATGGTTTTCCCATGGAACCCGGTTTGATCTCCATGCTTGGATAGTTACAGATCAGCTGACCGCCTGTTTCCGTCATCCACCACGTATCATGGATGCGCAGGTTGAATACCTTCATTCCCCAGCGGACAACCTCGGGATTCAACGGTTCCCCAACGCTCAGGATATGACGTAGGGAGCTCAGGTCGAACTGCTTCACGACTTCATCCCCTGCACCCATCAGCATTCTGAAAGCAGTCGGTGCACTGTACCAGACCGTCACACCATAGTCTTCAATTGTTTTATACCAGTTCTCCGGCTTGAAACGTCCCCCGACAATGACATTGGAGGCGCCAGTCAGCCAAGGGCCGAAGATTCCATAAGAAGTACCTGTCACCCAGCCTGGATCCGCTGTGCACCAATACACATCTTCTTCCTGGAGATCCAATACCCACTTAGATGTTTGGTAATGCTGGATCATGGCGTTATGGACGTGAAGCACCCCTTTAGGTTTTCCAGTGGAACCTGACGTATAGTGAAGAATCAGACCATCGTTCCGGTCCACCCATTCCACTTGGAGCTTATCGCTTGCTTCAGCAAATTTAGCCATAAAGTCCACATGAACATCATCTTCCTCCACATCTTCCCCAACAAGGAATACATGCTTCAGATTCGGCAGCTCACTTACAGGAACCCTCTTCAACAGCTCAGGCGTGGTGATCAATACCTTCGCTTCACTGTCTTCCAGGCGATCCCGCACGGCACCTTCCATAAAGGCTTCAAACAATGGTCCGACGATGGCACCCAGTTTGATCGCACCCAATACGGAAAAATATAGTTCAGGAGATCTTGGCATGAAGATGAACACGCGGTCACCCTTTTCCACATCCCCGAAACGCTTTAATACATTTCCTGCTTTGTTCGACATCTTCTTCATATCAGAGTACGTATATTTTTCATCACGTTCTGCATCTCGGTAATAAAGAGCGACCTTATTCTTCCTGAAAGACACTGCATGCCGGTCAATTGCTTCGTGAGCAAGATTGACGCGACCTGTTTCCGCCCATGAAAATTCCTTCTCGACCTCTTTCCAATCGAATGAATCATACGTATTTTCATAGTTTTCAAGATTATAGTTTCCCTTTGTCACTGGTAGCGCTTCCACTTTCATATACCGTATCCCCCTTATGTAAGAAATTACAATCTTATTATAGTATAAAACGAATATTTTCTCAATTTTTTAAAAAATCTGCCATGGAGTATATCCACTGGATTCTGATTCAATAACCCCTCTAAACCTTGTCATTAATAGGTATTTCAGAATAACAATCCGAATCTAAACGTCTGAATTTTTTGTGAAAGCGCTCTCTCGTTTTTAATTTCATGTATAATGGAAGGGAGGAATATCTTTAGGTGGTGTCCAGATGAAATTGAAAAAAACCTATAATGCAACAGAGTTAAAGACAACTAAAGGAAATATCATTATTGAAGGTCCGATTTCGGCAGAGGAGTTATCACGCCTTGATTTCCATGAGGACCTGGTCGCTTTCAGACCCCCGGCCCAGCAGCACAAAGCCCTTGTCGAGATCGCCGGTTTACCGGAAGGGCGCATCTTGATTGCCAGGGACAATCATACAATCGTCGGGTACGTTACATATTTATACCCTGATCCCCTCGAACGGTGGTCACAGGGGAAGATGAAGAACCTGATCGAACTTGGGGCCATCGAGGTCATCCCAAAATTCCGCGGGGCGGCCGTCGGGAAGAATCTATTGAAAGTATCCATGATGGATGATCATATGGAAGATTATATCGTCATTACGACAGAATACTATTGGCACTGGGACCTTAAAGGGACGGGCCTTAATGTATGGGAATACCGGAAAGTGATGGAGAAAATGATGAACGCCGGCGGATTGGAATACTACGCAACGGATGATCCTGAAATCAGTTCCCATCCGGCCAACTGCTTAATGGCAAGAATCGGCAAACGGGTGGATGCAGATTCCATCCAGCAATTTGACCAGCTTCGATTTATGAATCGTTTTATGTATTGACGTGACTGTTTCTAAAAGGGGTGGAGAGCGTGATTGTAGAAGAGATAATGAAAACGAAAATCGAAACATTGAAAGCCGCCGATACGATCGAATCGGCCATCAATTTAATGAGGGAAAAGAAAATCAAACATATCCCGATCACGAATGACGAGATGGAAGTCGTCGGCATCGTAAGTGACCGGGACGTGAAGGATGGTACACCTTCCATCTTCCATGATGGATCCGTTACGTCCGAGCTGCAGAAGCCTCTTAAATACATCATGAAGACCGACGTGATCACGGGGCATCCACTGGATTTCGTGGAAGAAGTCGCTGCCCTCTTTTATGAGCATCATATCAGCTGCCTTCCCATACTGAAGGAAAAGAAACTAGTCGGGATCATTACGGAAACCGATCTGCTGTATACCCTCATTCAATTGACCGGTGCCCATCAGCCCGGATCCCAGATTGAAGTGAAGGTCCCTCATAAAGCAGGCATCCTCTATGAAGTGGCCGGCATCATCAGACGGCATAATTCCAATATCCAAAGTGTCCTTGTCTATCCGGATAAAAAAGACGAAGCCTTTAAAATCCTTGTATTCCGGGTTCGGACGATGAACCCGATGAACGTGATCAGTGATCTTAAGAAAGAAGGATATGACGTGTTATGGCCAAACATGCCGGGAATCTCATCATGACAAAGGATGCTGTCTTCATTTATTCAGATGAACTGCTGGGGTACCGGTTCTCTGATGAGCATCCCTTCAATCAGACCCGGATCACCCTGACGATGGACCTCTTAAAGGAAGTGAAGGCTCTTCAACCGGATGACATCGTCCCTCCGCGGATGGCTACTGATGAAGAGTTGTTCCTTAATCATGATCCCAACTATGTAAACGCTGTCAGACAAGCGAGTAATGGCCAGCTTTCTCAAGATCAGGCAGAAGGGTTCGGGATCGGTACAGAAGATACCCCTATGTTTCAAGGTATGCATGAAGCTAGTGCGTATTTAGTGGGCGGCACGCTGACGGCCGTCGACTGCGTCATGACCGGTAAGGCGAAGCATGCCCTGCACCTCGGGGGCGGATTACATCACGGGTTCAAGGGGAAGGCTTCCGGATTCTGCATTTATAATGACAGTTCCGTGGCGATCCGTTATTTGCAGGAAAAATACGGTGCAAGGGTATTGTACGTCGATACCGATGCCCATCATGGGGATGGGGTCCAGTGGTCATTTTACGATGATCCCGATGTTTGCACCCTGTCGATTCACGAAACAGGCCGGTATCTCTTCCCGGGAACGGGCAATATCAATGAGCGTGGTCACGGAAAAGGATATGGATATTCATTCAATATCCCCCTTGACGCCTTCACGGAGGATGAATCGTGGCTCGAGGCCTATGAGACGTCCTTCAGGGAAGTCATTGAATTCTTCAAACCGGACGTGATCCTCACCCAAAACGGGGCGGATGCCCATTACTATGATCCACTCACCCATCTTTCGGCAACCATGAACATCTACCGGGAAATTCCCCGCATCGCCCATGAGCTTGCCCACGAGTATTGCGATGGGAAATGGATTGCCGTCGGCGGCGGCGGCTATGATATTTGGAGGGTCGTCCCCCGTGCCTGGAGCATGATCTGGATGGAAATGACGGGGCAGATGGACCTCGCTTCCTCTTTCCCATCTAAATGGGTCGAACGCTGGAAAGGAAAAGCTGGCGTCACCTTACCGACAGAATGGACTGATGCACCCGATATCTATAAGCCGATACCACGAAAAGGGGAAATCACGGAAAAGAATAAACAAACCGTTGAAAAAGCCCTTTATTCCATTCGGCAGCAGCTGAAACACAAGCCATCGATGTAATGCAAGACTAACAAGTGTACAGTAGAGATGATAGAATGATAGAATAAGTGCCGAGCCCCGAAACATATGCCGGGGTTTGGCGCTTTTCTGATTAAATCTTTCTATCAATTTGTTTACATAGCTTTCTTGTAAAGGAAAATGTGTTAAACTCCTCCATAATCTTCTAAGAAAAAGGATGTGTGAGGCAATGAATAAATATTTGCCGCTAATGTTAACCGTAACACTTGCACTGGGAGCCTGTTCCTCCCCCACTGCAACAAAAGAACCTGAAAAGAAAGAAACTGCTTCGGAACAAGACAAGGCAGAAAAGAAACCGAAAGAAGACAAGGTAGCAGAAAAGAAGGAAGAGAGTCAGCCACCTTTTAAACCGCTGGAGCCGGCTAAGGATGCAGTGTCCTTGAAGGAAAGCCTGGCTGAAGAAACTCCGGCCGAAGAAACAGAGACCGATCAGGAGGGGCAAAAGGAAAAACCTCAGCGTACGGTACCTTTGGGTGAGACGCTTGCTAACGGTGTGGAAGACCCATCGGACGGACCATTAAAGAATCATCGTCTCGTAACCTACTACGGAACTCCGGCATCGAAACATATGGGGATTCTCGGAAAATACGAACCAGAAGAATACATAAAGAAACTGAAAGAACAAACCCAGGTCTATTCTGATCTCGACCCGGACCGTCCAGCGGTCCCGACGATTGAATTGATTACCACCATGGCCCAAAATGCGCCGGGTCCAGACGGTGATTATGTGCAGATGACGTCTGAGGAAAATATCGAAACGTATGTGAAGCTTGCCGAGAAGCATGATGCTCTCGTACTGCTCGATATCCAACTCGGAACGGATACGGTGATGAATCAGGTGAAAATGGTAGAAAAGTGGCTTAAGCGCCCGAATGTTCACCTCGCCATCGATACGGAATTCCACGTAGCGGAAGGTGAAAAACCCGGAGAGGATCTCGGTGAAGTCGATGGCCGCGACATCCAGGAGGCCATCGAGTATATAGGGGCGATGGCGGAAGAAAATAACCTCCCGGATAAACTGGTCCTCGTCCACCAATTCACCGGTCCCGTGCTGACGAACAAAGATGCAATCAAACCGACTGAAAACGTCGAAGTCGCCATCAACTTCGACGGTTGGGGAGCAGCCGCGGATAAGCAGGCATTGTATGGCCGATACGTCCGGGATGAGCCGACTCAGTATGGCGCCTTCAAAGTCTTCTATGAGAAGGATTTTCCTGTCCTGACACCCGAAGAGGTGCTGAAAATGGATCCGAGTCCGGCAGTCGTCAACTATCAGTAATTATGTTGACCTGTATAAAAAAAGCAAGGAATTCTCTTTGATGAGAAATCCTTGCTTTTTCATTTATCCTCCAATATAGGACATCTCGATTTTCCGGGATGCCTGGCTTTCTTCCGTCCTTATTTCAGAATAACGATCATCCCGTTTTTCCCATACGTTTCTGATCGCCTCTTTCAATTCATCATCTGAAGCATTACCCCGTATCATGGACTTCAAGTCGAATCCGCTTTGGGCAAATAGACAAGTGAACAGCTTTCCATCTGTGGATATCCGTGCCCGGTTGCAGCTGGTACAAAAACTTTCCGTCACGGAGGAAATGAATCCTACCTCCGTATCGGTCCCGTTATACCTATACCTTTTTGCCACCTCTCCGACGTAACCGGGCTCGACGGGTTCCAACGGATAGTGACTGTTTATGAGATCATGGATTTCCTTCTTGCTGATGACATCTTTATAATTCCAGCCATTTGTGGTTCCGACATCCATAAACTCGATGAACCTGAGAGTGATCCCTTCTCGTTTGAAATAGTGGACCATGGGCATGATCTCATTGTCGCTAAGACCTTTTTTCACGACCATATTCACTTTCACTTCAAGACCTTCCCCTTGTGCAGCGCGAATTCCATCTAATACAGGCTTCACTCCCCTGCCCACATCATTGATCTTCATAAATACCTCATCATTCAAGGAATCCAGACTTACATTCACTCTTGTCAGGCCGGCTTGTTTCAATGCCTTTGCATGCTTTGGCAGGAATACCCCGTTTGTCGTTAAGGCGATATCCTTTATCCCTGACACGTTATATAAGCTTTCAATCAGGACCGGCAGATTTCGTCTAAGCAACGGTTCTCCGCCCGTGAGTCGGATTTTTTCCACACCGAACTCAGAAAAAATGCCGGCTAAACGAGTGATCTCCTCAAATGAAAGAATCTCTTCTCTTTCTAAAAAGGGATAATCTGCACCAAAAATTTCTTTCGGCATGCAATACCTGCACCGGAAATTACATCGATCCGTTACAGAAATCCTCAAATCACGAAGGGTTCGGGTTCTCTTGTCTTTGATATGTTCCATGCAGGGCTCACTCCAGTTACATATTTCATACTTTCATTTAATATGAGTGTCGTAATCTTGCTTCGTATTAATATTATGAAAGGCTTCCCTTTCTCCTATTTCCTCTTCTGTCAGATAGAGGACAGAGAGTCCTTTAAGTATAGTACCCATTTTGTACTCTTCCCTAACGAGCTGGTCATAGATTCTTTCCCTGACAGAATTTCGGTACAGGGCCAATAAAGGCTGAAGCTTACCTCCGATGACCGGCACAATCGCATCGTACGTTCCATCTATTTTACTTACCAGGCAGTCCACTAAACTACTCGTCACCAGCGGTACATCGACAGGGAGGACGGCATACCATTCCGCTTGGCATTCATTCATGGCCGTGTAGATTCCAGCCAGGGGTCCACAGCCTTTGAATTCTTCCATATCCTCCACTACCTTCACATTCGCCATAGCATTGAATCGGGGAAATAACGTTCTGCTCGTTACAATGATCACCTCATCAGCAAATGAAGAAACGGCCTGAAGAGAGTGTTGAAAGAACGGCTTTCCTTTGAAGAGTGAGAAAGCTTTATCGCTTCCGAACCGCCTGGATTGTCCACCTGCCACTATGACTCCGGCTATTTTGACTTCACGCATCCTCCACACCTCTTTCCTTTTTCAAAGATGACTGAACCCATGAAAGATACCATTCTTCAAATTCCTTCATCCCGTCAGGTGAAAAATAAGCAATTTTCTCCTTCTGCTCTTCAATCACGAAAGGGGCGATCACCGCCATCACATTCTCGATCTCTCCAAGGAGTCCATGATCACTTTGGTCCCGGAGAAGGACGATCTTCGGATATCGTTCCCTTTTATATCCTTCTACTATGACGAGCTCCGTTTTCATATAAGAATAGATCGCTAGAATGTCATCAAGCTGCCAGTCCGGTTTTGAAATGGACAGCTGAAGCATGCCGTCTCCTTCTACACCTGATATCTCAGCTCCTGACTTCTGGTGAAACGTACTATCTGTGTCTTCAACCACATCGGGCGTACCGCCGTGCCCATGATGCTTACAAGAAGAGACCGAAACACCTGATGAAGTCGCCCATTCAATCATGCGGCACACCAGTGAAGTCTTCCCGCTATTCTTATACCCAACCACCTGTATAACCGGAACACCCTTGAACACACGCATCACCTCTCTGTCATTTATTAAATCCCTGTTCCAGGAGTGGGCAATTTACTTTCCTCCACATTACGATTACACTAAAAACAGAGGTGAACACAATGTCTAACTTTACTCATTTTAATGAAGAGGGCAGAGCAAAGATGGTCGATATATCGGATAAAAAGGAAACCGTCCGGAATGCCATTGCTCACTCTTCGATTCAAGTCAATCAGGAAATTCATCAAAAGATCGTCGATCATGATTTTAAAAAAGGCGATGTCCTTGGAGTGGCACAGGTTGCCGGTATCATGGCGGCAAAACAAACATCTTCCATTATCCCGATGTGCCATCCCATTCCCATCAGCAGTGTCAATATCTCTTTTACATGGAAAGAAATGAGTGAAGCCGCTTATGAGTTACATATTACGGCAGAAGTCAAAACGAAAGGGAGCACCGGCGTGGAGATGGAAGCCTTGACTGCCGCTACGGCAACAGCCCTTTGTGTGTATGATATGTGTAAGTCTGTAGATAAAGGAATGATCATCGGACAAACCTACTTATTGCATAAATCCGGCGGGAAAAATGGTGATTTTCACCGGGATCATCTCTGACACGCCATCCCCATGAATCTTCCGGCCTTCGATTTTCAAGGCCGGTCGTTGATTCGGTTCACCAATAACAGGAAGAGGAAGGAAAGTGCGATGCTTATCCCGACATACTTCCACGCCAGTCCGTCTTCCCCGGATTCAATGGCTACGTAAATGGCCGTCGAGATGGTCTGGGTTTTCCCCGGGATGTTCCCTGCAAACAATAACGTGGCGCCGAATTCCCCCAATGCCCTTGTGAAACTGAGTACCGATCCGGTCAGCAGGGATCTGCTTGCAAGCGGGATCGAAACGTACATTAGTGTCTTCCTCTCTGAAGCCCCATCCACCCGTGATGCATCCTCGATATCTTCATCTATGCCAAGAAATCCTGCTTTGGCTGATTGATACATCAAAGGGAACGCCACCACGACAGCGGCCACGATGGCGGCATATGGTGTAAACAAAATCGTTTCTCCCATTACTTTTTCTATAGCTCTCCCTATTGGACTATTGATCCCAAACACTATGAGAAGGATAAATCCAACGACGGACGGGGGTAATACGAGCGGCAGCATGAACACGGTTTCCAAAACGGTCTTGCCCCGAAAATGGATCCGGGAGAACGTATATGAAAGTGCTACAGAAACAATGAACGTAAAAATGGTTGCTGACGCTGCGACCAAAAGGGAAAGCTTGATAGGGAACCAAAATGATTCCATCTGAATGTCCACCTACTTTTATTCACAAATTACCCTTTCGAAAATCCAAATCTTTCAAACGTCGCTTTTCTTTTATCACTGATGACAAATTTATAGAAAGCGGCTGCTTCTTTAGGATGCTTGCTGCTTTTCAATACTCCGGCGTAGTAACCGATCTTTGAATGATAGGAAGGGTTGATCTCCCGAATGGATTTCACCTTTTCGCTTGCGGTCAAATCACTGGCATAGACAATCCCGAACGAAACAGACTGATTCTCTACCAGTGTAAGGACTCCTCTAACATCTTTGGCCAATACCAGCTGATCCTTGACCATATTCCACTTATCCATTCCCATCAGTGCCTGTTTCGCATAGTATCCCGCCGGTACGAATGCCGGGTTCCCTATGGCAAGCTTATCCTTTGAGCGGGAAAGTTCATTCAGATTTGGATTCCTGCTGGATGCAGGGGCGATGATCACTAACCGGTTTGTTAAGAACGACCCTCCAAGGCTTGAGTCAATCAATCCCCGGTCTACCAATCTCTCGTAATCCTTTTTTGATGCAGAAAGGAACACATCACTCGGTGCCCCCTGTTCCACCTGTTTTCTTAATGACCCGGTCCCTCCAAAGTTAAAGACGACCTGAATGGTGGGATGCTGCTTTTCAAATTCCTTTTTCACTTCCATCATACTATCTTTCAGACTGGCCGCTGCCGATATGGTCAGGGTGACCTTGTCCTGTTCTTCAGGAGAACAGCCGGTTACGAGGAGTATGATGGTGATGATGATCCATATCCTTTTTCTCATCATGTGTTCCTTCTACCTCGAATCCTTTGTCAATTCACTTGCCATATGACCTATTTCGGGAATGATCAATTGTTCCATCGCAAGCTTCACGGCCCCCGATGATCCCGGCATGGAAAAAATGATCGTGTCACCCGATACTCCTGCTATCGCCCTTGATAGAATGGCGGCAGAGCCTATATCATCCCGGTAGCTCAGGAATCGGAACAGTTCACCAAAGCCCACCAATTCTTTATCCAATAACGATTTTACCGCTTCTATCGTTACATCCCTTTTGCTTATACCGGTTCCGCCATTTAATAGAACCGCCTGTATTTCTTGATTATGTATCGCTTTTTCCAGTGCAGCCGTGATGAGGCTGATATCATCTTTTACGATTTCATATTCAGCGACTGCATGGCCTGATTGTTGGAGAAGTTCCTTCAGCAGCTTCCCGCTTTTATCTGTTTCTTTTGTTCTTGTATCGCTTACTGTAACCACTTTACATGAGACTACTTTAGCCGATGACTTCCGATGTTCCGCTAGCAATGGATCGTCCCCTTTCATATCTTTATCGTTCGTTGTCCATTATCCCCCGCTTACTGGGGGAATGAGGGCAACGACGTCTCCTGATGAAATCACTTCATCTTCAAGGGAGTATTGTTCATTGACGGCAACCATGACACCATCCAGGGGAAGGTCATACTCCTCCATCAGCCTTTCCTTCAACTCTTTCACGGTGAGTTCCCCCTTATCGATCGTCATCTCTTGTCGACCTGCTCTTTCCTGCAGATGGGCAAAAAGGAATACCTTAATCATCCGTTCCACTTCCTTTCATCGGTTTCCCGTCAGGATATTCCACCTGCTGTAGTTGATCTCCTATCCACTGTTCCCCATCTTCCCAGTGCTCTTTCTTCCAGATCGGGACGACTTTCTTAATCTGTTCAATCACGTATTCATTGGCTTCATAGGCCGCTTTCCTGTGGGGGGATGATACGGCAATGACCACTGCGTGATCGGATATTTCGAGCCTTCCCACCCGGTGTGTGATCGCTACCTTGGCAGCCGGCCATTTGTCTTGGACCTGCCCCCCGATTTCTGCAAGTTTCTTTACAGCCATTGATTCATAGGCCTGATATTCTAAATAGAGGGTTCTTCTTCCTTTCGTCCATTCCCTGACGGTGCCGCAAAAAATGGTTACGGCCCCGGCGTCGCGGCTTTCCACTTTCGCAGAAACTTCTTCTGGATGAATAGGAGCGTCTGTTATCACAAATAAATCATCATTCACGGAGCTGCATCCTTTCTTCACTTGATTCCTTTTTCTGAAAAGGATTCCCGAACTGTTCACTGCCCTGCTGATCGTCCAGCAGCAGGACCTGAACCCGCATTCCCTGCTTATATCCCCTTGTTCCACCCGGAAGGACAATCAGGACATTGGCAGAAGCCAGGGAGGATACGACTCCTGATTTATCAAGACCTGTAGGCGCGGCAATCACGCTTCCGCCTGAATACGTCATTTCCCCCCGGACAAACCGGGTAAAGGGATTTGGTTTGGGAAAATCTTTACCGAGAACGGCTTCTTCACTTCTGACAAAAAGATGTGGGCAGTTTAAAAAATACCGAATGACGGGTCGGACGAATAATTCAAAGCCTACATAACAGGCAGATGGATTGCCGGATAATCCGAATAGGAGCTTTCCATCCTTCTCTGCAACCGTTGTGACACTTCCAGGCCGCATTCCAACTTTATTGAAAAGTACATTGGCACCAAGCTTACGATAAATATCCGGAAGGTAATCATAATCGCCGACGGATACACCGCCTGTCGTGATCAGGAAATCCACCTGTTGAAGGGCATTTTCCACGTGCCCGAAACACAAGTCAAAGTCATCGCTCAATTGCCCCAGGAAAATCCCTTCGCCCCCTGCCCGTTCAATCTGGGAGAGGACCATATAGGAATTACTATTCCGAATCTTGCCGGGTGCGAGTGGTTCATTTATTTCAAGCAGTTCACTTCCCGTCGCCAGGACCCCTACTTTCGGTTTCCTGCTGACGGGTACTTCCTTATAGCCGAATGTGGCCAGGAGTGCCACGATCCCGGGATTGATGTACGTTCCTTTTTCAGCAAGGATCGTCCCTTTTTTCGTATCCTCCCCGCGGAAGGAAATATTGTCCCCCTCCTTATACGGCCGGTTTATGGTCATGTATACTCTTCCGTTTTCTTCATAGTTCTTCACCAATTCAAGCATGACCACTGCGTTCGCTCCCTCGGGAATCGGTGCGCCTGTCATGATCCTGACGGCCTGGTTTTCTTTTATTGGTTGATTATATACACTTCCTGCCCCAATTTCAGAAACCACTTCCATCCTAACAGGGTTTTCCCTCGATGCATCTGCCGTATCTTCGGCTCTTATGGCAAACCCATCATATGGAGAGCGATCAAATAGAGGGACGTCATGATCGGCAAATAGATTTCCCCCAAGGATTCTGCCGGTTGCCTTTTCAATTTCCACGGTTTCGATTGTGCCTGTCTTTTTATACTTCAGGAGACTTTCTATGGCTTCTTCTACATTAATGGGCGTTCGACGTTCCAACATCTATCCCCCTCCTATCCAATTAAGCGATGGTAAATCTTTTTAGCTTCGTTCATATCATTGGTACCATGGATAAATGTCCGGCCATCATGAAAGAACACGATCCTGTAAGGCTCATAATGAAACGAAAGCAAATAGGGATTCCGCTTCATATCACCTAACCCCTCTAAGTTTTGTTCCAGCTCATGTAATGAGTGAGTATGATGCGGCGACCTGATCTGCACTGTATCCCTTCCACAAAGAACCGTTGTCTTTATCCGGTTTTCGAACTGTAAATATGGATAAACAGGATTTTCACCACAGGAAGGGCAGTCCTCTCTTTTCGCCTTTGATACATTCATCGTAAAGGATTGATTGCCCCACAGATCGAAGGTGATCAGCCCGCTTCTCAATGAGTCGTAATCTTCCACTAAAAGCTTCAGTGCTTCCGTCGTTTGATAGGCCGCTACCATTTGCACCGCAGGAGCGATGATACCGGAAGAATCACACGTCCCCCCTGACATCGGGAAGGATCCCGTGAGACAATTCAAGCAAGGCGTCTTTCCCGGAAGGATCGTATAGCTCATCCCTGTGCTCCCGACACAGGATCCATATATCCACGGAACGTGATGTTTTAGAGAGATGTCATTTATGATAAAGCGAATATCAAAATTATCCGTACAATCCAACAACAGATCCGCATCGTTCGCGTGTTTTGACAGCCACTCTGCGTCAGCTTCTGCCACGCAGGCGGTGATATGTACTCCTGAATGAATTTTTTCCAATCGGTTTTTGGCGGCGACCGCTTTAGGTAACCCCTCCACGGCATCGCTCTCTGTATATAACTGCTGACGATGAAGGTTGCTCATCTCTACATAATCGCGGTCAATGATTGTCAATCTGCCTACACCCGCCCTGACAAGGGATTCTGCATTGGCAGATCCCAACGCCCCCGCCCCGATCACGACGACATGCTTTTCAGCTATCTTCCCCTGCCCGGCTTCCCCGATAGGTTTGAACAATATTTGACGGGAATATCTGTCACTCATCCTGCTTCCGCCCCTTTTAGGCTCTGTTCGTTTCAAGTGAAGGGTTGGTATCCCTTCCCCGAACTCTATTTTTCAGAGCATTCTTAATAATCATAGAAACATTATCTTTTACCCTAAAGAGTCCATTTATATTCCTAATATGATCATAACTTTCTATCAATCTATCTTTTTACCGACATCACACCGTTTATACGGTTTATATTAAGCACTTTTCCCAAAGGTTGTTGTTTTCTAACATAGGAAATGCCGAGGCTCTGTCTATGTGAGGATGGGATAGATGGTGAGGGGAACGGCTTCGCTTTCCGGCGGACGAACGAACAAGCCTCCTCGCATTCGCTGCGGGGTCTTGTCTCGTCCGTTTTTCCGCAGGAGTCTACGCCGTTCCCCTCCCCATCTAAAAGAGAAATCGTGACAGAGCTTACTAGTAGAAAAACGAATGGAATAATACTTTACTATTCAAGCTAAAATCGACCACTATGCACATAAAAAAATGATTTTTTCTAAACGTGTATGGAAGTATATTAATCTCCATACCAATACAGTTGATTGTAGCGGAAGGTGCTCGACTCCGACGGGAATAGCGGGAAAGTTGAGACCCCGCAGGGCAAAGCCCGAGGAGGCTCAACTCACGCCCCGCGGAAAGCGAGCACCTGCAGCGGAAATCAACCACTCCTCGCTACCTTACATAGCCACAAAGTTTACGAAATGAACCTTATATCAAATTAAGAACCTATTTTTTCATTTTTTTAAACATTTCATGTTTTCCTTTCTTACTTAATAGGGAAAACACGATATGATGATAGTTTCATAAAGGGGAGGAGATCCTGTTGGAGGATAAAAGTATTCTAACCCGTACTGTCCGCAAATATGGAAATGGAGCCTTTTTTGATGAAGTGGATGAGGTGGCGGCTGAATTCCCGCTTACCGTTCATTTAAATGGGGAAGAATGGGCGACGATGGTCTGTTCTCCTTCCAATCTGGAGGAATTGGTGGTTGGCTTTCTGGCTTCTGAGGGGATCATTCGGCGCTTCAGTGAAATCACCCGTCTCTCCATCGATCAGGATAAAGGGTTCGCCTATGTACAAATCGATAAGCTGCCGGAAGACCGGGCAAGGAATACCTCGAAACGATTTATCGGTTCCTGCTGCGGGAAAAGCAGACAATTTTATTTCACGAACGATATGCTCACGGCTAAAACGGTTACGGCCAATACGGAACTTACCGCTCTCATGGCCATTCATCACATGCAAGAGCTGCAGGAGCATTCCCAGGATTTTCACAGAACAGGAGGAATGCACAATGCAGCAATTTGCAGTACCACCGGCATCATCCAATGTTATCAGGATATCGGAAGACATAACGCACTGGATAAGCTCTATGGATACTGCCTCATGAATCACATTCCGGTCAGGGATAAGGTCATTGCGTTCAGCGGGAGGATCTCTTCTGAGGTGCTGCTGAAGATTTCCAAGATGGGGATTGCCATCCTGCTTTCCAAGTCGGCGCCGACCAATCTTGCATTGGAACTTGCAGATGACCTGGGGATCACGGCCGTTGGATTCATCAGGGGTGACAGAATGAATATCTATACACACCCTGAAAGGATCACCGGTACAGAGCTACATATTTAGGAAAGCATGTAAATCGATTAAGAGGGGGAGTTTTTTTAATGGAAGGAAAGGTAACCGTTTTCATCAATGGCATTCAATATGAGGCAGAACCAGGTATGTCTGTCCTGGAATTTCTTAATCTAAGGAAGGTGGAAATTCCACAGGTTTGTTACCAGGAAAGCCTCGGAGCCATCGAAACCTGTGATACATGCATTGTCTCCATTAATGGGGAATTGAAAAGAGCCTGTGGGACACCGCTTCAGGAAGCAATGGATATTCAGACGGAGCTTTCCCATGTGAAAGAGGCCAGATTCAAAGCGATGGACACCATTTTAGAAAACCACGAACTATACTGTACGGTCTGTGAGAAAAACAATGGTGACTGCACCCTCCATAATACAGTGGCCATGATGGGGCTTGAGCATCAGATGAAACCGTTCGAACCGAAGCCATATGAGAAAGATTTCTCCGGCCAATTCTATCGGTATGATCCGGATCAATGCATCCTTTGCGGAAAATGCGTGGAAGCATGCCAGGATATCCAGGTCAATGAAACACTGTCCATTGACTGGGAGCGTAAAAATCCCCGTGTCATCTGGGACAATGATGTCCCGATCGATCAGTCCTCCTGTGTCAGCTGCGGGCAATGTGTGACCGTATGTCCGTGCAACGCCCTCATGGAAAACGATATGCTCGGAAAAGCGGGGTATATGACAGGCTATAATACGAGCCTCCTGCGCTCGATGATTGATATCACGAAAAATGTGGAAACTGGCTACGGTCCCCTTTTCGCCGTTTCCGATTCAGAAGCCCAGATGAGGGATGATCAAATCAAGAAAACCAAAACCGTGTGCACGTATTGCGGGGTGGGCTGCAGCTTCAATGTCTGGACAAAAGGAAGGGACATACTAAAGATGTCCCCTACAGAAGAAGCTCCGGCTAACGGGATTGCGTCCTGTGTGAAAGGGAAATTCGGATACGGTCATGTGAACAGCGACAAACGGCTCACCCGTCCATTGATCCGCGAGGGAGATCATTTCAAAGAAGTCGAATGGGAAGAAGCCCTCCATTATGTGGCAGAGAAATTCAAGGAAATCAAAGAAAAGAATGGACCGGACGCACTCGGATTCATCGCCTCCTCCAAGGCCACCAATGAAGAGTCCTATCTCCTGCAAAAGTTGGCGAGACAGGTCATCGGAACGAATAACGTGGATAATTGTTCCCGCTATTGCCAATCTCCCGCAACCAAAGGGTTATTCAGGACAGTCGGATACGGAGGGGATGCAGGTTCCATGAAGGATATCGAGCATGCCGACCTGGTCATGCTGGTCGGGACAAACACAGCGGATGCCCATCCTGTGCTCGCTTCCAAAATCAAACGTTCTCACAAACTCTTCGGACAAAAATTGATTGTGGCTGACTTACGAAAGCATGAAATGGCCCAGAGAGCCGATATGTTCCTACATCCAAATCCAGGGACCGATCTCGTATGGCTATCTGCCCTATCCAAATTCATCATTGATCAAGGTTGGCATGATAAAGAGTTCATCGATGAAAAGGTGAATGATTTCGATGAATTTTATCAAAGCCTTGCTCCTTTCACCATGGAATATGCCGAGGAAAAAACGGGTATTTCCCAGGAACATCTCAAAGCCGTTGCAGAGAATATCCACCGAGCTGGTTCAACAGTCATTTGCTGGGCAATGGGGGTTACACAGCATCAAATCGGGTCTGATACGTCCACTGCCATCTCGAACCTTCTGCTGGTGACAGGAAACTATGGAAAACCCGGGGCAGGCGCATACCCTCTCCGCGGTCATAATAACGTCCAGGGAGCAAGCGATTTCGGAAGCATGCCGAATACCTTCCCGGGCTACCAGAGTGTGGAGGATGAAGAAATCCGTGCAAAATTCGAAAAGGCCTGGAAAACGGAGCTTCCTAAAGATGTCGGTATGAACAACCACGAAATGGTGGAGGAAATCCATGAAGGAAACCTGAAAGGATTGTATGTCACCGGTGAGGATATGGGAATCGTCGACTCGAACATCAACTATGTGACAGACGCCTTTGAGAAGCTTGAGTTCTTCGTCGTCCAGGATCTGTTCCTTACAAAGACCGCAGAATATGCCGACGTCGTGCTTCCTGCCGTACCAAGTGTCGAAAAGGAAGGGACCTTCACGAATACGGAGCGACGCATCCAGCGTATATATCAAGCCCTCGAACCGTTAGGGGAAGCAAGACCCGACTGGGAAATTTATTCAGGTATCGCTGAAAAACTTGGATTCAATTGGAATTATCAATCTCCGGCAGACATCATGGATGAAGCCGCTTCACTCACACCATTGATTGCCGGGGTTTCCTACGACAGATTGGAAGGATTCAACAGTCTGCAATGGCCCGTACAGGAGGACGGGACGGATACACCTCTCCTATACACGGACGGATTCCACTTCGATGACGGAAAAGCCCGATTCTACCCGCTCCAATATGAATACAATTATCCTGCACAAAAAGGATACGATTATCATGTGAATAACGGGCGGGTTCTTGAACATTTCCATGAAGGAAATATGACCTCCCATACGAGAGGCATCCGAAATAAAATCCCGGAACCATTTTTTGAAGTATCCGAGAAAATGGCTAAGGAACTTGACATTGAAGAAGGGGCCCTCATCAAGCTTTCCAATGATAATGGAGAGAGCACCGGCAGGGTCCATGTGACGAAGGAAGTATTTGACAAGGAATTGTTCATTACCTTAAACAGTGACGGTAAAAATGCGGTGAACTACTTGACGAGCAGCCGTGTGGATAAAGACACGGATACACCTGCTTATAAAGAGGTTCCTGCCAAAGTGGAAGTTCTCGAGAAAAAAGGGAAATCTCCCATTCCCCATAATAATCACCGCTGGGCAACACGCAATCCGCAAATGGGCCCTGAAGTAGAAAGAAAATGGGATCGAAAAGATTACGTCTTCCCGGGAAGTGAGGTTGATACGAATGGCTAAATCCATTGATAAGATTATTCCTCTCGAGATTCCGAAAGAAAAAATTCAGGAGCAGAACTTGAATGAACTGATAGAAGCCCTGGCTGATAATAAAGATTCCCTTTTAAAGGTCATCGGAATCATAAAGCACATGGATGAAAATCGAAATCTGGATACAATCAGCGCAATGGTAAATCATCAGGAGGACATCCTGTATAACTTTTCAAAGGAAGCCAATAAAGATCAGAACGCGGCCATCCTTAATAATCTGGCCCGTATGACTGAATTACTCGGGAGTTTGAATCTGGAAGGAATTGAAACATTGAGTGTCCGGAATACACGAAATCTGAATATAGGAAAAGAAAGGCCTCCTACCAAGAGAACCGGGATTTTCGGACTGTTTCGCGCCCTCGGGGACCCGGCCGTTCAGCGTACGATTACGATCATCATCTATATTTTAAGAGGGATCGGGAAAAACCGGGTGAAAAACGACAAGAAATAATATACAAAAAACAGGCTTCCGACCTTTAAGGTTGTGGAAGCCTGTTTTCTATTTTTCCTGAAAGTCTATTGTTCCTCATAAGCGGGGTCGGTGATGATCACTTCGACACGCCTGTTTTTCTGAAGGTTCTCCACTTTATCATTAGGAGCGACCGGACGTGTATCCCCATATCCGACGGCGATGAACCGCTTTGGATCGAGATCTTCCGTTGTGATCAAGTAACGGACCACACTGCTCGCCCTTGCCGATGAGAGCTCCCAGTTTGACGGGAAGCGATATGTATTGATTGGGCGGTTATCTGTATGTCCCTCCACTTTTACAAAGTTGGGGATTTCGGATAATAGCCCGCCGACCTTGTCCAAAAACGGATAAGCATCCGGAAGGACCGTTGCTTCACCTGAAGCAAACAGTGCTTGCTCCTGAAGGACCAGGACGACTCCCCGCTCGGATCTGGTCGCCACCACGACGTCAGTCAATTCGTTTTCTTTCAAATAGCTCTGAATATTTGAAAGTAATGAGTTCAGGTCCTGTTCCGCTTCTCTGCCTTCACCAGATTTCACTTCGGGTTCTGCCGACGGTTGATCAAAAGGGATGACAGAAGGATAGAATTCGAGAATCTGCCGCTGCTGAAAGGAATCCGCGATGGTCCTGAATTTCACAATATCGATCTGTGACATCGAGAATAATAGAATAAAGAATACAAGAATAAGAGTAATAAGATCAGAAAACGTAACCATCCATTTTGGAGCCCCCGGAGACTGAGATGCCGGTCTTCTTCTACGCTTCATCTGGTGCTGCCCCTTCTTGTTTCCTTTCTGTATACATCTGTAATTCCTCGTTGGATAAGAATACTCTTAATTTCTCTTCCAATATTTTCGGATTTTGACCGGATTGTACCCCGATGACCCCTTCGATCACGATTTGTTTCATAAACACTTCTTTCTCTGTTTTCATCGCAAGCTTGGATGCCATTGGCAGGAAGACGAGATTCGCAAGCAGGGATCCATACAAGGTCGTAAGTAAGGCGATCGCCATATTGGGACCAAGTGAAGAAGGATCATTTAAATTCTTTAACATCAGGACGAGACCGATCAGCGTACCGATCATCCCCCATGCAGGGGCATATTCCCCTGCCTTATCCAATAAACTCTTATTTTTGCGGTGCCGCTCTTCTAACGCAATGATTTCAGCATTCATGATATCGACGATCACATCCTGCTCGATTCCATCGACTGCGAGGAGGACCCCTTTTCGGATAAAGGGATCCTCGACCGCTTCCACTTCTGCCTCAAGTGAGAGGAGACCTTCCCGCCTCGCTTTTTCTGACAGGGTCACAAACGTCCGGATCAAGTCATGAAGATCATATTCCACATCCCGGAAGGATTCTCTCATCACTTTCCCCAGCTGTTTCAATTCCCTGATCGAAAAGCTGACCAGCATGGCTGCGATCAATCCGCCTATGACCACGAAGATGGACGGAAGATCAATGAAGGAACTGAATCCGGTCACTCCCGCATTCGAAATGATCGCGAATGCCACGAATAGAAACCCTACTACAACCCCGATTGGTGTAAGAACATCAAGCTTTTTCATTTTGACTCTCCCTACAAAATAAGTTCTGTTTGTCTTTATCCTTTATATCGACAAACTTCTTACTTTGTTGAGTTGCGGTGTTCAAGTCGATGCGGAAGAACAACCGTCGATTCTTCAACCGTTTCCTTGTTCATGTATTTCGTCAATAACCGCATCGCCACTGCTCCGATATCGTATAAAGGCTGAACGACGGACGTCAGTTGAGGTCTGACCATCAGGGCAAGTCTAGTGTTATCAAAACTGATGACTTCCACTTCTTCCGGGATGGACACGTTCTGATCCTGAGCCCCGTGGACGACACCAAGGGCCGTTTCATCATTCCCGACGAAGATGGCTGTCGGCTTGTCCGATAGCTCTGAGAACTTCTGCCATGCTTCAAGTCCTGAATCATACGTGTATTCACCTTCTACAACCAGGTCATCACTGTATTCGACGCCTGCCTTGGCAAGTGCTTCCCTGTATCCTTCAAGTTTGAACTTCATATTGATCGTATCGTGGAAAGGACCGCTTACAAAGCCGATGCGCTTGTGTCCCTTCTCAAGAAGGTCAGAAACCGCATCAAAGGACGCCGCCTTATAATCGATGTTCACTGAAGGAACCTTGTTCGTTTCTTCAACGGCACCGGCCAATACGATCGGAACCGGGGAACGTTCGAATTCCTGGACATGCTCTTCTGAAATATGACCGCCAAGGAACAGGATGCCATCCACTTGCTTCCCAAGCATCGTATTCAATAGATGAAGTTCCTTCTCTGTATTCTGATCCGAATTACTTAAAATGATATTGTATTTATACATCGTGGCGATGTCTTCAATCCCACGTGCAAGTTCTGCATAGAAAATATTTGAGATATCAGGGATGATGACCCCTACCGTCGTCGTTTTCTTGCTCGCAAGCCCTCTTGCTACAGCATTCGGACGATAGCCGAGTCGATCGATGACCTCTAATACCTTCTTCCTTGTTGCCGGTTTGACATTCGGATTTCCGTTAACCACCCGGGACACCGTCGCCATACTTACATTGGCTTCTCTTGCTACATCATATATTGTCACGTTCATAGCTTACACTCCTTTACTCTTCTACTCATTTACCTTATTCTACACCAAATAAACCTAAAGAAAAAAGCGATTACAATAGTTTGTTAAAAAATGCACATATTTATGTTCACATTAGTGTTATATAGGTTATTTATCTGCAATTATGTAGATAATCATACGATAGTCTTGATATTACTGCAATAATCACATTTGATTTGTGCAAAAAGATTATTATAGCATATTGAACGGGTGCACGGTCGGTTTATTTTTTATGTGATGAGATAGAGGAAATGGTATTTCGCTGATATCCATACCATCCTCCCATCAATGCACTTCTTTCCCACAATCAAAAAGGGCTGAATCCCCGTTAAAAAGGATTCAGCCCTTCATTTATTATACTTCTATCGTTCTGCCCTTCAACACTTCCTTGTAGAAATGATCGAATTGGTCAAGGTCCATTTGCTGAGCGGAGTCGGATAAGGCAACGGCAGGATCGGGATGAACCTCAGCCATCACTCCATCTGCGCCGATGGCAAGTGCCGCTTTCGCTGTTGGAAGCAACAGATCTCTGCGTCCGGTTGAGTGCGTTACATCCACGAATACCGGTAGATGCGTCTCCTGCTTAAGAATTGGTACAGCGGAAATGTCAAGTGTGTTTCTAGTTGCTTTCTCGTACGTACGGATTCCACGCTCACAAAGGATGATGTCACCGTTCCCCTGAGAGATGATGTATTCAGCAGCATTGATGAATTCATCGATCGTTGCCGCTAAACCACGTTTAAGCAATACCGGCTTTTTAACGGCACCGGCTGCTTTTAATAATTCGAAGTTTTGCATATTTCTTGCACCGATCTGAATCACATCAATGTATTCCACCGCATGTTCGATATCAGCTGGATTCACGATTTCACTGACAACAGCCAAATCATATTCATCCGCCACTTTTTTAAGGATTTTCAAGCCTTCAATCCCCAGACCCTGGAAGTCATAAGGCGACGTTCTTGGTTTGAACGCTCCGCCACGGAGCATTTTCAAGCCTTTTGCTTTAACGGCTTTCGCGACTTCTGCCACTTGCTCGTATGATTCAACGGCACATGGACCGAAGACGAAATGAGGCTTTCCATCTCCAATGGCTTCTCCATTAATATTGACGATTGTGTCTTCCGGTTTCTTTTTACGGGAAACCAGCAGGGCTTTCCGGTGATCGTCCTTCTGAAGTTCGAGACCGGCTTTGAAGATTTCTTTAAAAATATGTTCAATGGTCGAATGTTCGAATGGACCATCATTATTTTCTTTAATCAGATCAAGCATTCCTCGTTCACGAACAGGATCATAGCGGTATACTCCTTGAGTCTCCTTGACACGACCGATTTCTTGAACTAGTTTAGCACGTTCATTAATGGTGTCTAATAGTTTTAAGTTCATCTCGTCTACTTGTTTACGTAATTGATCGAGCTCTTGATTACTCACAATACAGCACCCTTTCTTTTTTTATCCTGTTCATACGTAAAAACTGTTATAGTTTTAAGAAAGTATGATACATTTTTGATATTGAAACTTATTATAATAGAACACATCGAAAATGTCACGATAAAATTCTTTATTAATTAGACGCTTTTAAGCGCTAAAGTATTTTAGTATTGTATGAGACTAGGCTAAAGCGGGTGAATACGAATTGAAAAAAAAGCAAAAAATCTTTGCATTGGACATCGGAACACGGTCGGTTGTCGGGATCATTCTGGAAGAAATAGACGGAATATTTCAAGTTTCCGATATTTTAATAGAAGAACATAAGAAACGGGCCATGCTCGATGGACAGATTCATGATGTCCCGGCTGTTTCGGAGGTTATCTCCTCCATTAAAGGACAGTTGGAAAAGAAACACGGTCCCCTTTATAAAGTGTGTGTCGCAGCTGCAGGACGCGCCCTGAAAACAGAAACGGCCCTATCAACGTCAACGATCAAGGGAAAACCCTTGCTTCAGAAAAACGACGTCCTTCATCTGGAGCTGAGCGCCGTTCAACAGGCACAAGCAGCTGCTGCTGAAAATGAGAACGATTCAAAGGGCTATCATTATTACTGTGTTGGGTACTCCGTCCTTTTTTACCGGCTGGAAGGCGAGGAGATCGGCAGCCTGATCGACCAGCAGGGGGATGAAGCAAGCGTCGAAATCATCGCGACCTTCCTGCCCCGTGTCGTCGTGGACTCCCTTATTGCGGCACTGACACGGTCAGGGCTTGAGATGGAAGCCCTGACACTGGAGCCCATCGCTGCCATCAACGTTCTCATCCCTGAATCCATGCGCCGGCTGAACGTTGCCCTGGTTGATATCGGAGCGGGAACCTCGGATATCGCCATCACCAATTTGGGCACGGTCATTGCCTATGGGATGGTGCCGACAGCAGGTGATGAAATCACTGAAGCGATCAGTAACGAGTTATTGCTTGATTTCCCTTTGGCCGAACAGGCGAAGCGGGATCTTCAGTCTTCAGAAGAGATTACGGTGACCGATATTCTCGGGTTTGAAACGAGCTTTCCGTCCCATGAAGTGGTAGAGAAAATCTCTCCTTCTGTGAACCGGCTAGCCGGCGAGATTTCGAATGAAATCCTGCGCCTGAACAACGGAAAACCGCCACAGGCCGTCATGCTCGTAGGGGGAGGCAGCCTGACACCCGGCCTCCCTGTCCAACTGGCTTCATCCCTGGAGCTGCCTGCCAACCGGGTGGCCGTAAGAGGTGTGGACGCGATTCAGAACATAACTGTATCGGATGAAGTGACAAAGGGACCTGAACTTGTCACGCCGATCGGGATCGCCATTGCAGCGAAGCAGGCCCCGGTCCAATATGTCACGGCGTATGTAAATGACCAGCCTGTCCGCTTATTCGAAGTCAAGGATCTGACAGTTGGCGACTGCCTCCTTGCTGCGGGGTTAAAATTAACCAAGTGGCATGGTACACCTGGAAATGGATTCTTCGTCAATGTGAACGGACAGGACATCACGTTACCTGGTGGTCACGGCGAGCCGCCACACATCGAAAAAAATGGCCTCCAGTGTGCACTGGACGAAAAAATTCAGAATCATGACCGGATTTCTGTTCAGAAAGGGAAAGACGGATCATCTCCTCAGGTGACAATCGGAGACCTGGTGGATTCCTCCTCGGCAATGCAGATTGTCATAGATGGGAACCCGCACCTTCTCTCCCCTCTCGTCTTCAGGAATAATCAAGTCGCACGATTGGAAGACATCATTTGCGACCGTGATGCGATCCGGATTGAATTGATCGATACCCTGCAGGATCTGTTGACCCACTTGGGCTACAACGAGTGGATGGAGGGAACGAAGCCTTATCGAATCTCCATCAACGGGGTGGATACCTTCTTCCCATCCTATTCCGGAAAATTATTGATCAATGGGATCGAGGCGAAACACTCATCTAAAGTCAAGAATGGGGATGAGATCTCATACAAACCGGGTGTCACTCCAACGGTGAATGAACTGCTTGCCAAGAAACAGATAACAGTGGAAAAAGCAATCATGATTACGTTTAACGGCCAGGAATTACATCTTCAGAAGGAAAGCAGCACCGTCACACGGAATGGCATCAAGCTCGCCATGGAAGATCGTTTATTCCCTGGTGATTCCATACTGATAGAAGAACAGCATGCGGGTTCATTTATCTTTCAGGACTTATTTAATGCGGTGGAAATCAACATGCCCCCTCATTCGAACGGAAGCTTTGTCCTTTTGAAAAATGGAGTGGAAACGACTTTTTACGAAGAAATCGAGCAGGGTGACGAACTGGAAATCATCTGGCCCCAAGCTTCCCGCAGATAAAAATCAGACAACAAAAAAACTGGCGATTACGCCAGTTTTTTATTATGATCCAACTTGTCCCGGAATGCTGCTTGTACGGTTCGTTGGATGAATCGACTGATCATCTGATGTGGAAGTAGAGCTTGTCACAGGCTTAGACGGAGTGGATTCACCAGTCACTTCTTCTCCCGCTTCTTTTACCTTACTGCCGATATCCTTTAATTCTTCTGCGGCTTCTTTCGTCGTGGCAATCATTTCAGTTGAATCATCTTTAATTTGATTGACTTGATCCACCACATCGTCATTCACCTTTTCGTACAGGTTCTGCGCGTCGTTGATGGCTTCTTTCAACACATTGGACGCTGTTTTCAGGCGGTCCTGCCAGTCATTCACCACTCCTGAAGGATTCTCTCTCACCTTGGCAACCATCCCCATTGTAGAGTCCTTCATGTCAGATGTCCTTGATGTCACATTTTTCCTCGTTGTTTTATCCAGCATGGCAAGGGCTCCACCTACGACGGCTCCCATCACCATTCCTTTTACTAATTTGCCGCTCCTTTTTCCGTTCACTTTCGCATTATTTCTTGTCCCAGTTTCATAAGGTACAGGCTGTGTCATAAATCGTTCCTCCATTTATCTATTTTTTATTCTTATAAGTTACCTTCCCTGTGAGAAGATAAATAAACGTTTAGGAGGGAATTACCAAATATTTTCAAAAAAAAAGACCCTGATTAAATCAGAGTCTCCTTTGTCTTATAGTTTGTCCAGTTCGCTTTCGGTGATTTTCCAGTGGGAGGCATTCCAGCCGGGTTTTCCCTCTATGAAGAGGAAGGCCTGGGGTGATTCGTGGCGGATGCCGTATTTTTCGGCGATATGCTGTGACAGTTCCCTTGATTCCTGGACGGCCAGATAGTAGCCATCTTCCTCTTCATGCTTGTTCAAAAATGCCTGGTATTCGGTGAAGGCATTCGAGCTTACAGGGCAAGTGAGACTGTGTTTCATAAAGAAGAAACGCGGATTTGTCTCGGAAAGTTGTTCAAACTCCTGAACGGTATCGATCTTTTTCATCTGTTCCATACTTCCTTTCACAATTGTAATGGTTCCTTAGCCATAGTGATTTATAAACCTTTTCATTTCAACAAAAAAACGGTGAAGTCATCATATCACTTCACCGCCCTTTGAATCAATGATTATTGATTGTATGTCTTTTCAGTTTCGTCAAAAGCTTTCTTCGTTTCTTCAAGCTTCTGATTCACATCTTCCGTTTCGTCAGCAGGTGTCGTTCCCACTGCTGAAACTGCTTGAAGCTCTTCATTTGTTTCTTGGAGTTCGTTATTATTGGTGCGGTATGTTTTCAGTTTCCCAACCACATTGTTGGACTGTTCTTGTACGGATTTTGTCAGGGCAGAAGATTTTTCTTTCGCCACTGCTGCAAGCTCATTGCTCTTCTCTACAGCCGTGTCTTTCCATTGTCCTGTCTTTTCCTTAAGGACGACGGTTTTCTCATTGATATCATTTCGAAGGTCCTTACCTGATTTCGGTGCCATTAGAAGGGCCGCTGCCGCTCCCACGATTCCTCCGATCAGTGTTCCGATCATGAAATCCTTTGAGTTGATGTTGTTGCTGTCATTTGTCTGGTTTTGGTTCTGGTTTTGATTGTACTGTTGAGTCATGTAAAAATTCCCCTCTCTAATTGTTATAAGATCTTGCTCTTTTAACTAATTTTTCTCGAGATCGAACTTCCTTGGATGCTTGGTTTGGAACAGCTACATCAGCAACATCAGGTTGTGTTGGCTGTTTTTCCTGTTTTTGTTTCCATTTGTCCTTTAACTCAATGAATGCATTACCCCATTGAACCACCTGTGAAATCTTGCCCTGGTTGCGCTCCAGTTCAGTCGAAATGGAAGTACTTACCTTCTTCACCGAGTTATTAAGGTTCTGGATGGAATGCCCTACATCTCTTACCGCATAAACAACCGTGTTCAGATCCTCAGACTTCTTCTGGATATCCTCAGCCAATAGATTCGTTTTATGTAGTAATTCTGTAGACTCTCTTGTTACTCCTTGAAGCTGGCTCTCAAGTCCGGTCATTGTCGTTGAGACGCTGTCCAATGTAGAGCCCAGGGACTTCAAAGTCTTCATCAAACTCATAACCAAAATGAAAAATGCAACTGCTATGACAGCTACGCTTAGATAAAGAATGATTTCCATATGCCACACCTCCATGTATAGAAATTCTTTACCCTTATGATGAACAAATAAACATTATACTAGTATTTCTTCATCCCAAACCAATTTCCTGCATGAAAAATAAATATTTTTTCTTGGGTTAGCATTTCACATTTTGGTCGAGTCATGCCAACGTATTTTAGGGTACAATAAAAAAGACTACATATAAGGGGGAAAAAGAAATGAAAGATCCACGCATTGAAAAGCTGGCGAAAAATTTAATTCAATATTCTGTTCAATTACAGCCTGGAGAAAAAGTGCTGATCGAAAACTTCGGATTGCAGCGTGAACTGGTGACGGCTCTCGTAAAAGAAGCGTATGCAGCCGGAGGTCATCCTTTCGTATCCATCAAAGATCATGCAGTCGACCGTGCACTGTTAATGGGGGCACAGGAAGAGCAGTATGATATGATCGCAAGCTTCGAAGCAAATGTCATGGAGCAGATGGATGCGTATATCGGTTTACGTGCAGGCGATAACATCAGCGAACAATCAGATGTACCGGACGAAAAAATGAAGATCCACGGTAATACGATCGGGAAGAAAGTACATAGAGAAATCCGCGTCCCTAAGAAGAAGTGGGTCGTGCTCCGCTACCCGACGGCATCCATGGCACAGCTCGCCAACATGAGCACAGAAGGCTTCGAAGACTTCTACTTTGACGTTTGCAACCTGGACTACAGCAAAATGGACAAAGCGATGGATAACCTCGTTGAACTCATGAACAACACAGATAAAGTCCGCCTTGTCGGGGAAGGGACGGACCTTACATTCTCCATCAAGGACATTCCTGCCGTGAAATGTGCGGGGTGCCTGAACATTCCTGATGGAGAAGTGTACAGTGCACCTGTGAAGGACTCGGTGAACGGCGTGATTTCCTACAATACGCCATCTCCTTATAACGGATTTACGTTCGAAAACGTCAAATTGACATTCAAAGAAGGAAAGATCGTGGAAGCCACTGCGAACGACACAGACCGGATCAACAAAATCTTTGATACGGATGAAGGGGCACGATATGTCGGGGAATTCGCCATCGGCGTGAATCCATTCATCCAGCATCCGATGCAGGACATCCTCTTTGACGAGAAAATCGACGGCAGCTTCCACTTCACACCGGGGGAATGCTACGAAGAGGCATATAACGGAAACCACTCCAACATCCACTGGGATATGGTGATGATCCAGCGTCCTGAATATGGCGGCGGCGAAATCTATTTCGATGATGTATTGATTCGAAAAGACGGTCGATTTGTCATCGAAGAGCTTGAAGTGTTGAATCCGGAGAATTTGAAGTAAGAAGTTTGAAGCCGCCGTCATTACTGACGGTGGCTTTTTTATCAAACCACAAAAAAACCGGCTCCCATAAGAGCCGGTTTTATCTATTATTTCTCTTCTTTCAATTGTTCCCCAAGCTTCTGTTCATATGCCTGCTGGAACTTTTGCACGTCTCCCGCCCCCATGAAAATCAGTACGGCGTTTTCATGTTTGAGTAAAGCGGTCGTATCTTGTTCGTCTATGATTTCGCATCCTTCGATCTTACTTTCAAGATCGTGGATGGAAAGTTTTCCGTGGTTTTCCCGTGCGGAACCGAAGATTTCACATAAGTACACTTTGTCCGCAAGACTCAAGGTTTCGGCAAACTCGGTCAGGAAGGTCTGCGTACGTGTAAATGTGTGAGGCTGGAAGACAGCGATGATCTCTTTTTCAGGATATTTCTGTCTTGCCGAATCAACGGTTGCCTTGATTTCAGTCGGATGGTGAGCATAGTCATCGATCAGGATCTGTGAGCCCACTTCTTTTTCAGAGAAACGGCGCTTGACTCCTTTAAATGTGCTCAACCGTTCTTGGACGATGGCCGTATCAAGCTCTTCATAGTGACAGATGGCAATGACGGATAGGGCGTTCATGATGTTATGGTCACCGAAGGTCGGGATTTTGAATGCGGCATAAAATTCATTCCGCACAAACACATCGAATGATGTACCCGTTCTGTCCCGTGAAACGTTTCTCGCCTGAAAGTCGTTTTCCTCGGCGAAACCGTAAAACACCACCGGTACCTGCGCCTGGATTTTTTGTAACTGCTCGTCATCCCCGCATGCAATGATTCCTTTTTTCACCTGCATGGCCATCTCCTGGAAAGCAGAAAAGACGTCATCCACATTTGCAAAGTAGTCGGGATGATCGAAATCAATGTTCGTCATGATGGCATAGTCAGGGAAATAAGACAGGAAGTGTCGTCTGTATTCACATGCTTCGAATACAAAGTAATTCGCATCCACTTCGCCTTTACCGGTTCCATCCCCGATCAGGAAGGAAGTCGGCTTTGCGCCACTGATGACATGTGCCAGTAAACCGGTTGTCGATGTTTTTCCGTGGGCGCCCGTTACGGCAACACTTGTGAATTCCTGCATGAAGTCACCAAGGAATTTATGATATCTTGTCACAGGCAGTCCTTGTTCAACGGCCGCTTGTATTTCTTCATGGGTGTCAGGGAAAGCATTCCCTGCGATCACATGCATATCCCCTCCAATGTTTTCTTTTTGGAAAGGTAGTATTTTTATATTTGATTCATCCAGAGCCTTCTGAGTAAAGAAATATTTATCTACGTCAGATCCTTGGACCTCGTAGTCCATATCATGGAGTATTTGGGCTAATGCACTCATGCCCGACCCCTTTATTCCTACGAAATGATATATCGTCATAATAGAACCTCCAACAATCGTCTATCTAAAAGCATTATATGAAATCTATATTTATTTTGCCATCGGTCTTTAGCTTTCGATATGTGAGTTTAGAAAAAAGCGTACTTTCTTCAACTTGAAACATTATATCATTTTTTGAAATCCCTGACCATGCAGAAGCTACGAAAGACTGGGCAGAATGAAGTTTGGCGCTTCTTCTTTTAAGAACGTCCTCCATAATACCCCAGTTTCTTGATTCATTTGACTATAGTGTGTTTGTAAATTTGCTATTACGTCCATTGATTTCACGGGAAAAACAGGACCTAAGATCCACTGATGAACCACCAGCGGGACTTTCCTCACGAAATAGACCTGTTCTTCAAATATTTCCTTTTCTATCCAATCAGGGTTCATTTTAACAATCACTTCTTCTCCCTGAATGATCGTTTGGCAGCGTACGGTCCGTTCTTCTTTCCCTTTGACGATGACGGGTTCCCAGGCAGCCGTCAATACAACGGCACCAAGGAGTTTGGTTGATTCCTGAAGGGGATGTGACTGCAGAAATTGAAAGAATAAGGTTTGCCCCTTGATGGTTTTATAATCAAATAGAAACCATTCTTGAAACAATTTCTCGAATCGAGCCTCTATCCGGGCCTCATCGTGTTGAAGAAAACGTTTAGAGAAGATCATTTTAGCCCGTACTTTTTCCCTTATATTCGTTTCCTTAAAAGCGTACTCATACGCTCTACGGTAGAGGTCCTCAATATGACCCTCGGCGATCTGCTGTTTTTTCTGCCTGAACCGCTCAAGATCTAACGTGCTTTCCTGCTCTTGCATGTTCTCACCTATTCGAATTCTACTTTTTCCAGACGGGGGTTCGGGCGAAGCTTCCTTCCTGCCTTCGCTTCCGGGGAACCGTCGATGACGACGTTGTCCCCGGTGAATCCAACGTGGATCTTCAGAAGACTGCTTCCGACTCCGTACATATCGACTGGAACTTGATTTTCCTCAAACTGGCGTATGCGGTCTTCGTTAAAGCCGCCCGATACGACAATCTTGACGTGCTGGTAGCCTTCTTCGTCCAAAGCATCTCTCAATGCATTGATGAGTTGCATATTGACCCCGCGGGGATCAAAGGTTCCAAGCACATGCTGATTACGAAGGAAGTATTTATCGATCATCATTCTTGATGTATCTACCCTTACCCCTTTTAATTCCTGGCCAAACTCTCTCGCGACCTTCAATGAGTCCGTAATGACATCATTATTGTAATCGACCAGGGTGATCAGCTCATCTTCGGGGAATGTTTCCTTGTACGCTTTCGTTGCCTCTACGATATCCCCATTGAATAATTGAATGAGGGCATGAGGCATGGTTCCCATCCCTTTTTTTCCCCACCATTCATTCATGGCGTGGGTCGCCTGGGCGGTAGACCCTCCTATGAAGGCTGCATAACCGTCTCCCGCCTGTTGGGTAAAATGATCGTCACGGTCTCCCATAAAGATGACGGGCTTCTGTTTCCCCGATAAGGAAGCAGCTTTCATCACATTGTAAACGCTCGTCGCAACGGACGTCCTTCTCGCAAGAATGCCGTCGATGATGCCTTCTAAATATCCAAAGTCCTGATAGCGGCCCTTGATGGTCAGTACGGTTTCAAACGGAGAGATCTGGTCTCCATCCTTTAAGGAGTGGATCTCAAGATTCTGCGGGTTGTCAGCGAATGTATGCAGAAGGGCGATGACTTCGTCCGTTCCGCAAATCACGGCATGTGTCTTTTGAAAGAATTGCATGGTGATGACTGCATCCGGTTTATGTTTCTTGGCAATTTCCTTCGTCTTTAAAAAATACACAGCTGAAAACCAGCCATCCTTGATTCTTTCATCAAACTTGAATGTATGATTGGTCAACCTGTTGAGTTTTCCTTGAAGTTTTAATTCGATTTCTTTCATCACTAAAGCTCCTTATGGCTCTTCCTACACAAAAAGAATAGGTATTCTGTTTACATTCGTCCTTGTTGGACAGATATAAACAGAATACCATGTATTAAATATTTGTACTAGTCTATGCGAGTGTCTCCAATTCACTTTCGGAAATGAGGACATCCCTTGGTTTACTGCCTCTGGACTCGGAAATGATTCCATTACTCTCCATCATTTCCATCAATCTTGCGGCCCGGTTATAACCGATCCTGAATCGGCGCTGCAGACTTGAGGCCGATGCTCCGCCCTGATCGACGACAAACTCACATGCTTCTAAAAACAAGTCGTCCTCTTCCTCGGTGACCTGCGCTTTCTTGATCAATTCATCCTGCTGGAAGAGATAATCCGGTTCCCTTTGTTCCCTGACATGACGGATGATGTCATCGATTTCGTCATCGGATACGAACGTACCCTGCAAGCGGACCGGTTTGGATGAACCATTCTCAAGGAACAGCATATCCCCTTTACCGAGAAGGCGCTCTGCACCGCTCCCATCGATGATCGTCCTTGAGTCGACGCTTGAGGAAACGGAAAATGCAACCCTTGTTGGTACATTCGCCTTGATCAAGCCTGTGATGACATCAACTGAAGGACGCTGAGTGGCAATGATCAAGTGAATTCCGCAGGCACGTGCCTTCTGGGCGATACGGCAAATGGCTTCTTCCACATCTGCAGGCGACATCATCATCAAATCTGCGAGCTCATCGATGACAATGACGAGGTAAGGTAGCATATCGCTGTATTGTTTATTCCGCTTGGCGAGTTCGTTGAAACGCTTGATATCCCTTACCCCAGTGTGGGCAAATAATTCGTATCGTCTTTCCATCTCTTCCACCGCCCATTTAAGGGCGGCGGTCGCTGCTTTCACATCGGTGATCACCGGGCTCACCAAGTGAGGGATCCGGTTATAAGGTGCAAGCTCGACCATCTTAGGGTCAATGAGGAGCATCTTCAATTCATCCGGAGATGACTTATACAGAAGACTGACGAGAATCGAATTGATACACACACTTTTTCCCGAACCTGTCGCCCCGGCGATGAGACCGTGCGGCATCTTGCTCAGATCCGTCACGATGGGCTGTCCGGAAATATCCAGTCCAAGGGCCGCGGTCAATGGTGAAGACGGCTCCTGGAAGGCAGGACTCGCTATGACTTCACTGATGCATACCGGACGGCTCTCCCTGTTCGGCACCTCGATCCCGATGGTGTGTTTACCCGGAATCGGCGCTTCCATCCGGATATCCTTGGCTGCCAGGCTCAGCTTTATGTCGTCTGTCAGATTCGTAATCTTATTGACCTTCACCCCTGGTTCAGGCTGCACTTCAAAACGTGTGACCGAAGGCCCCTGGGTGACATTCACCACTTTTGCCCTGACGTTGAAATTATGAAGGGTCTCATCAAGTAAAAGTCTTTGAGAATCCAGCCACTCTTCGCTCATTTCCTTTGATACGGGCGGCGTCAAATAATCCACTTTCGGAAAGACATAGTCTCTTGTCCGTTTCGATGACGAGCTTAATTCACTGTAGCTCTTTACCGCTTCTTCTCCTTGGACCTGAGTCTGTTGAGACGGCTTTTCTTCGCGTCCCACGTCTTCAGCAGCTTTTTCCACACGTGCCTCTTGAACAGGAGGTGCCGCCTGTTCAGTGGTGGTTCTCTGTCTCTCCATGGAAGGGGAACCTTCCGTACGTACGGACGATTTTCGAGAATCCATCTGCCGTTTATCTTGTTTAAGCATCAGCACGTTAAAAGGAAGATGTGACCTCTTCCTTCTTTCCGGTTCCTTCTTGATCGGCTCTGAAGGTACGGTCGCTTCTGGTTCTTCGTCGACGTGACTTTCTTCAACAAGGGGCTCTTCTTCAATGACAGGCTTCTCATCAACAGCCGGTCCTTCTTCCTCTGCCGATTCTTGATGCGGTTGAGCCGTTTCGCCGGCAGGAACTTCCTGAACCGATTTAGCTGATTCCGCTGCTTCGAATTGGAGGGACGGACCTTCCTCTTGAGCCGTATCACGATGCACTGCCATATCCGGTTCTTCTTTAACCGGCTCAGGTTCGTTTATTAGTGAAATACACTCATGTGATGAGGTAGGAATGACTGTTACTTCGTCGCCCTTTTGTTCCGTTTCATGTATTTGATACGGTTGTATCTCTTCAGCTTCGATCTTCTCAGCGTGAGTCGGGTGTTCTACAGGTTGGCTGCTTTCTTTCACTTCTTCCGTATATGACTGTACAGGGGCTTCAACCTCTGGCTCCTTAGCAAAGGCAGACTCTTTTTCTACAACAGGAAGGGATTCCTCTACGATCGATAGAGCTTTTTGATTGATGACTGCTTCTTTTCTCTCTTCTTCATTATGTAAAAACTTATTCAGCTCATATTCGACACTTTCTTCTTTCTTAACCGGTCTTCCTCTAAAACCATAGATGGGCGATGGAATCTCCGTTGGCGTAAACGGCCGGCTGTTTCCTTTTTCCACCTTTGTCGCTTTCTTTGTCTTGATGGGGGTAGACTGGTTCTCTTCCTTCCACTTTCGGTTGTCTGAAGAGTGGTTTCGGCTTTTCGGCTGCCGACGCTCCTGCTCTCTAGGTTTTTCTTTTTCTATTTCTCTTTCTTGATTCCTTTGAGTTCTCCGTGGACGCTCTCTGTTTTCACCGTCTGATATTAGGGGAAATCGGAAATTCCCTTTTGGGTATTGATAGGTCATCCTTGCTTCTACATCACGTGAATGATTCGGCCCTGCTATATATTTACGTTCAGCCTTTGTCGGTTCGAGCTGCTGAACATTGTCGTGGTTTTCATCATAGTACTCTTCAAATTGTTCATCATTATCTGATAATTTACCAAATATTTTTTTAATCCAGCTCACAAACATCACTCTTTCTTTCATACTTACTATTTATTTTATCAGGTAAAGAGAAAAATTCGAGTCATTTCGATAGAATAGGAGAATTGTTAAAGGATTGTGTCGAAATAAACATAGGTGTAAAGGGTTTGTAATATACAAAAATACCTGAGCCCACACTCCGGACCCAGGTATTTGTTGTTATGCTGTGAATGGTTGACCTATTTGGTATGTGTCTTCTAGGACGAGGATCCCTTTTTCCTGGGGTGCATCTGGAAGGGCAAGTTCTTTGGCTGAGCAGATCATGCCTGATGATGCGACTCCTCTAAGTTCTGCGTCTTTGATGACCATACCGCTCGGCATGACGGCGCCTACTTTTGCGACAACGACTTTTTGACCTTTGTCTACGTTAGGTGCACCACACACGATTTGCAGGGTTTCATCCCCGACATCGACGGTACAGATGTTCAGTTTGTCCGCATTTGGATGCTTTTCTTTTTCAGATACATAGCCGACAACAAATTTAGGTGAAAAGTCTGCTTCCAATACTTCATCGAAACCGTTCTTCTTGATGGCTTCGTTGATCAATTGGAGCTTCTCATCATTCATTTCTACAGGTCCCACTTCACTTACACTTAAATACTTGGATGCATGGAATAGGTTATAGCCGAGTGTTTTCCCTGTTTTCTCATCGAATAAACGCGCTGCGTCTTCTTTTCTTTCGTGCTGTACTTCTCCTTCAAAGCCCGGATCCAGTGTAACAATCAGGGTATCACCAATGCCTTCCAAGTTATAAAATACGTTCATCATTTTTTCTCCCTTTCCTTTTTGCGATTTTTTGCCAAAATGAAGATCGGTTCCAATTCCCCTTCTTCATATACAAAGGATAATGCTGTGATCGGTACATTTCCTGTCGTAAAGAAACTCATTGTCATCTGGGCAAGGACGTCATAGCCCGTTTCATTCCGGATATCACCGATGACCAATACATCCTGATGGGGGACCGATACCGTCATCTCACCTTGAATATCCTTGCTGACCTGTTTTAAGAAACTATCATTCAAAATACGACTGGCATCGTATCCGTCATTGTTATTGAGAAAATAGAATAGATTTCCTGCTACTTCATCCTTTTTCATGTCTGTCGGCAGGCTTCTGACGTTGAAAAGGGCAGTCTCCTTCATTTGCTCATGAGTCCATCCTTCCGCCTCCAGCATGTTTTCATCCAGCAGACGGTAGGTTTTCCCTAAATCAACGGCATAGTAGATACGCGTTTCAGCTGTATGCTCGTCCGTCACGAGTGCCACACCTTCATTTGATTCGGTTGCAAAACTGGTGGAACGGATGACAGGAAAGACCTTCTTCTCTTTATTGCCAAGATTTGCTTCTGTTCCCATCACATTTAAAGCTTCTTCTACGTAATAGACGACTTCATCGATGATGGATTTATTGTTTTCCTTCCATTTCGATACGATCGGCGGCAGGGCGACGGTGATCCCTTTTTTCGTAGTGGTATTCTCGATTCTCAGTGAATCTTTATCCCGATCATATGTAAACGTACGATTTGGTTTCTCTAATCGTTCCTGGAGTATGCTTTTTAGCTTTTTTATGTCCAAATCTGATCCTCCTTTGGTGATACATTTATATAGAAAGTACTGATCCTAAACCTTCGTTTTTCATTCTCACTTATAACATTTTACATGAAAATGGCGAGATTACAAAAGGAACCTTTTGATTTAGGGAAAAAGAAAAGGGATCCCGTTTTTCAGGAGATCCCCTTTGCTGTTAATTATGAAGCTAACGAATTCATGAAGTCTTCGATTTGTTCTTTTGATTTCCGGTCTTTGCTCACGAAGCGTCCGAGTTCACGACCGTCTCCGTACGCGAGGAAGCTCGGAATTCCGAAGATATCAAGCTCGATGCAGAGGTCGATGAATTGATCTCTATCTACATATAAGAATGTATAGTCACTGTACTCACTTTCGATTTCCGGAAGGATCGGTTCGATGATTCGGCAATCCGGACACCAGTCGGCTGAGAACATGAATACATGCTTCCCGCTTTCTTTCAATTGATAGAATTCTTCCACTGATTCAAGTTTACGCATTTTATTTGCCCCCTGTTTCAATCGTCATTTGGTTTGGTTTGATCCAACCTAGTTTACGCATATATTCAGATATTAACAGGCTAATGAATGCAGGTCCAACAAAATGCAACAGCAGGATTTTCATTGTGACATCCCAGCTGAATCCCATCGTTTTGAACGTCATGACCTGTCCGACG
The DNA here is from genome assembly GCF_025398035.1 of Rossellomorea vietnamensis. Lineage (NCBI taxonomy): Bacteria > Bacillati > Bacillota > Bacilli > Caryophanales > Bacillaceae > Rossellomorea > Rossellomorea vietnamensis. The sequence continues at coordinate 3,823,213 of NZ_CP104558.1, read as the reverse complement.
AATCCGCTCGTTCCCATCCCGGCTCCGGCTGCATTATTTTCCATCAGCCAAACGGTCGTGCCGATGGGAGCGAGAATCATGCCAGCCAAAGTCGGTGGAATAAGGATAAGAGGATTTCGAACAATATTCGGGACCTGTAGCATGGAAGTCCCGATTCCCTGGGCGAATAATCCGCCCACCCGGTTCTCCCGATAGCTGATGACGGCAAATCCAACCATTTGAGCGGCGCAGCCAATCGTGGCGGCGCCGGCAGCGACCCCATTCAAATCAAGCATCAACGCAATGGCCGCACTTGAAATCGGGGCAGTCAGGGCAAGACCCATGAGGGCCGCAACCAGGATCCCCATGATGATCGGTCTCTGTTCCGTCGCCCAGCTGATCCAGCTTCCAAACATACTCATAAAGTCGGCGATTCCCGGCCCGATGAAGTAGGCGACCGTGAATCCTGCAAAAATCGTGACAAATGGCGTCACGATAATATCTATCTTCGTTGTCTTACTGACAAGCTTTCCAATTTCCGTAGACAGGACAGCCGCTACATAAGCTCCTGCCGGTCCTCCAAGGGTCGCTCCGGCAGCCCCTGTCACCACGGCAGCGAATATGACCAACGGCGGCGCCCCAAGACCAAAGGCAATCGCCACACCGATCGCCGGCCCCATCAAGCTGATGGCAAGTGTCCCCATCTCAATGAAGAATTCACTTAACCCTGCAGGAAGGGGAAGCTGCTCCCCGATCGTCTTGATGATCAATCCAATGATCAACGAACTGAACAACCCCAGCGCCATATAACTTAAAGCATCTATAAAATACGTCTTCGCCGACAACGTAACACCTTTTCTATCCAAATACCCTCTCATGTCCTTCACTCCTCTGCTTACCATTCCTTTTACTAGTGTAAAGACACATGTTTGATTTGTCTATTATTTTCATTAAACTAAAGAGTATTTATTTTCTTCTATTTCTCCATCTGATATGACCTATCATGAACTTTCTGGGCTCTGTCAATCCACAAGTACTGTTTGGAAAGGATGACAAAGCTAAATAGTGACGATTGGAAGAAACCCATGACTGTTTACATCTCATGAAAAAATTTCTGTTAATGGACTAGCGAAAATGATATGGACAACTGAATTAACATAATTTCAAGGAAAATTGAGTTAAGATTGTAGTTTGCTGTGGGGAGGTGGTGTTGTTTTCAATATAGAAGAAGTGTCGTACCACAGAGTGGATTGTAGCGGAAGGCACTTGACTCCTGCGGGAAATAGAGGAAAGGTTGAGACCCCGCAGGGCAAAGCCCGAGGAGGCTCAACTTCCTCCCCGCGCGAGTCTTGTGCCTGCAGCGGAAAGGAACGGTCTTTGTTTTCACTTATATAATCCTCGCGAAAGGTTAATAAAAAAAAACGGCCCCTCCCCGCTCCCGCAGAAAAAAACCGGTCTATATCATCTAGTTGTGTTTGACTGATGCTGCAATTTTCATCATCATTTCAGCGTTATCCGCCAAGTCTTCCATTTCTGACTGAGTTGTGACTTTCGTTCCGCCCACTCCTACAGTAAGTTCATATTCTTCTGTATCCGGCAATTCCTTAATGACATAATATCCTAAGCGGTTGTCTTCCTTAAAAGTCCCATGCTTCACGAGACTCTCCTTGTCATTAATGGCCATTTTATATAGAAGTTCACTATCCTTATCTTCTTGAGGATTCGTGAAAAGTATAAACGTATCAGAACTTTTTGAAATAATGATATTATAAGGAGATTCTTTTTCTATCTTGGCACCGAACGGGAGATAAAAGCTGATGTTCCCAGCGTCTTCACCGGCTTTCTCATTGGAGTCCAAAGCTCCCTCCACCACGCTTGCCGTCTCCTCTTTTTCCTGGTCGATCGATGTATTGCATCCTGCTAAAATAAGCAAAAGTATAAAGAAAATGATCGATGCTGTGGTTTTCATCCTCGATTTCCCTCCCTTTCATACCTAGGACCTACGCTTATGATACCCTCATAAAGTCCCGGCTGACAACCCTTCCAAAAATAAATTCTGCCTTTTTCATGGGAAAAGTGGTTGAAATACCTTTGAAAGGGTATTTATGATAAGATGACTAAAAACAGGAAGGTGATCAATATGGAATTAACCGTGTATTTAGCCGGAGAGATACATAGCTCCTGGAGGGATGAATTAAAAGAGAAAGCGAAAGCCCTCAGACTCCCCCTACAGTTCGTTGGCCCCATGGAAAATCATGACCGTTCCGATTCAATCGGGGAAGAAATCCTCGGTGAACAGCCGAACAAGATATTCCGGGATGAAGCTGCTTCTGCCATCAATAATTTCCGGACGGAACTGCTTATGAAGAAATCCGATGTGGTGATTGCTTTATTCGGTGAAGAATATAAGCAATGGAACACGGCAATGGACGCGAGCACGGCCATTACCCTACAAAAGCCCCTGATCCTCATTCGCCCGGAAAAACTTCATCATCCATTGAAAGAGCTTACAAATAAGGCGAATGTCACAGTAACGTCCATCGAACAGGCACTAAAGACCCTTTCTTACGTTTTTGAATCCGAATGACCCAAACCTGTCAAAAAGCCTGCAGGATCAATCCTGCAGGCTTTTTTCTGCGCAATTCTCATACACCCTAAAGACCTAATTATTTTTACTATTTAAAAATAATTAAATATTAGCAATCTATAGAAATTTTATGTTATAATTAACCATTTGCAAACTTTTTTTGACTTTAAGAAAATATTAAAATATTATAGTAAAAGAATAAGGGAGGTAGTAACATGTCATCAATGAATAAACAGAAAATTGTGGATAGTGTCCCTCAAAAAGGATTCTTTGGTCATCCGAAGGGATTATTCACTTTATTCTTCACGGAATTTTGGGAGCGCTTTTCTTACTACGGAATGCGTGCCATCCTCGTATTCTACATGTACTATGAGGTATCAAAAGGTGGACTGGGTCTAGAGGAAGGTACAGCTTTAGCCATCATGTCCATTTACGGTTCACTCGTGTATATGTCCGGGGTCATCGGAGGCTGGTTGGCTGATAGGATATTCGGAACTTCGAAAGCCGTCTTCTACGGTGGAATATTCATCATGTTTGGTCACATTGCTTTATCATTTCCAGGGAGCTTATCTCTGTTCTTTGTTTCAATGGTATTGATTGTTGTCGGAACAGGTTTATTAAAACCGAATGTTTCTACAGTTGTAGGTGAAATGTACAGTGAAAATGATACCCGCCGTGATGCGGCATTCAGTATTTTCTACATGGGGATCAACTTAGGTGCATTCATCGCTCCACTGATTGTCGGTAGTCTTATGGAATCGAAAGGTTTCCACTGGGGATTCGCGGCAGCCGCAATCGGTATGTTCTTAGGTCTTGTTGTATTCATGTTAACGAAGAAAAAGAATCTTGGCCTTGCGGGTACATATGTACCAAACCCGCTTAATGCCCGTGAAAAGAAGAAATACGGATTAATCGTAGGTGCGGTAGTAGTTGCTTTGGCTATCATCTTAGGTACTACAATTCCAGCAGGTTTATTTACACTGGACGTATTCATCAATATTGTCGGAATCTTTGGTATCGTCGTTCCAACCATCTACTTTATTGTGATGTACTATAGTCCGAAAACAACGGCAACGGAGCGTTCAAGGGTACTAGCATATATTCCATTATTTATTTCAGCCGTGATGTTCTGGTCGATCCAGGAACAAGGATCCACTATCCTTGCGGCATATGCAGACAAGCGTACACAGCTTGATTTCATGGGGATTTCGATTTCTCCTGCTTGGTTCCAGTCACTGAACCCATTATTTATCATCCTGCTGGCACCAGTATTTGCATGGATGTGGGTGAAATTGGGTGACCGTCAGCCATCCATCCCGAAGAAATTCTCATTCGGTCTATTGTTTGCCGGTTTATCTTTCTTAGTGATCCTGTTACCTGCACAAATGGGTGGAGAAGGTTCACTTGTTAATCCATTATGGCTTGTACTAAGTTACTTCATCGTCGTTCTTGGTGAATTATGCTTATCACCAGTCGGTCTGTCAGCTACAACAAAGCTCGCTCCTGAAGCGTTCTCAGCTCAAACGATGAGTCTCTGGTTCCTGGCTTCTGCCGGTGCACAGGCTCTGAATGCACAGCTTGTCCGCTTCTATTCACCTGAAAATGAAACCATTTATTTTGGTTCAATCGGTGGAATGGCCATCGCGTTAGGTGTCATCTTATTCCTGATTTCACCAATGATCCAACGAGCGATGAAAGGTGTAAAATAAGCATTTCAATCCCCCTGGACTTGTTTCAGGGGGATTTTTTCGCATAAAAAAGAGAACCCCATTCACAACGGGGTTCCCCTGTTCTTACCAGAAAAGTCCGCAGCCACAACCGCAGCGCTTGTGTCTCTTGCATCCGCATCTTCCACGATTGTCATCATCGCCTCTTCTGCCTCTGCATCCTCTGTTACGGTCTTCTGCTCCTCGTACGTTGTCTCTATCGCATCCGCATCGTCTACGATCCTCATTCGCCCCAAACAAGTTACATCTTCTTCTGTCCCCAAAAAGGAATTTATCCCAGTCGCAACAGAAACCACGGTCACGACAATCGTCGCGACGATCATCACGGCGTCCGCCAACTCGGTCGTTACAATAGTTGCATCCCATAAATTCTAACCTCCTTAGAAAGAATTTATCAGATAATAGAAAGTCTGATATACTCCATCCTATGAAGGACCAGTGAAATTGGTATGGGCCAAGTACCTTGGAAGGACAGATATACATAAGATTATTTTGTCCGGTATTGCCACTGCCCAAGCAGGAGCTGAACGACGTGCAGGAACATCGTTTCCCTTGTAACGAGTCCATTGGTGAATATCCCCACGGCCCCTTCTTTCTTCCTGATTCCCGTCCGCTGGGTATACTCATCCATCAGGGGTCCGAGCTCTTTCCCTGCTTTTAATTCCCGGCTGATTTCGTTTGGCAGGGCAATCCTGGCACCACCGCCGATGATTTCGTTCCCCTGCCTGTCGACGAGGGCCCCCCAGTTACAGACGAACATTCCGTAGAGGGATTCTGATACTCCCCCTTCAAGGCCGATCCCTACATCACAATCTGTTACCTTGAGAACATTTTTTGCGCGGTTCAATGCGCCTTCGATCGTCTCCTGATCGGTCATGGGCTGCTCACTGACATGGGACTCGGTTTTCAGGCACTGGAACTGAACCTCCTTGTATTGCTCCTCGAACACCTTTTGTATCGCTTGCACCTTCGCTGGATTCGTTGTTCCGATTGCTATCTTCAACAAATTCATACCTCATTTCTAAAAGGTCTGACAAACGCCTTTTTTTCTCTCCATAAAAAAGCTGTCCCAACTTGAATATGATTGAGACAGCCCTATCCTATTTTTTTAGTGGTGATCATCCATTGGATTTAATGGTTTCGATGGTCGAGCGGTCGCATTCTTTCACTAACTTGACGATCAGCTCTTTGGCTGCCGCATAATCATCTACATGGATCATGGACGCATGAGTGTGGATATATCTCGAACAGATACCCACTACCGCACTCGGGACACCTTCATTGGACATGTGCACCCTTCCGGCATCTGTACCGCCTTGTGAGACAAAGTACTGATACGGAATGTCGTTTGACTCCGCTGTATCCAGAACAAATTCCCTGATTCCCCTGTGCGTGACCATGGAACGGTCGAGAATGCGGAGCAGTGCCCCTTTTCCAAGTTGACCAAATTCATTCTTATCCCCTGACATATCATTTGCCGGACTCGCATCGAGGGCAAAGAAAATATCCGGATTGATCATATTGGCTGCTGTCTGGGCGCCGCGAAGTCCCACTTCCTCCTGAACCGTCGCACCGGAGTAAAGGGTGTTGGGCAGGTTCACGCCCTGAAGCTCTTTTAATAATTCAATGGATAATCCGCATCCATAGCGGTTATCCCAAGCCTTGGCCAAGATCTTCTTCTCATTGGCCATCGGGGTGAATGGACAGATCGGTACAATCTGCTGACCAGGTTTGATTCCGATTTCACGGGCATTTTCCCGATCATCCGCACCGATATCGATGAGCATATTCTTGATGTCCATCGGCTTGCGGCGCTGTTCTTCCCCTAACAGGTGAGGCGGTATACTTCCAATCACACCTGTCACCGGCCCGTTATCTGTCATGATCTGGACCCGCTGAGCAAGCAGCACCTGGCTCCACCAGCCGCCGAGGGTTTGAAAACGGATCATTCCATTGTCTGTAATCGATGTAACCATGAAGCCGACTTCATCCATGTGCCCGGCAACCATGACAACGGGATCCTGATCGCTTCCTTTTCTTACACCGAATACTCCACCCAATCGATCTTGAACGATTTCATCAGAGTACCGGGATAAATGTTCTTTCATAAATGCCCGGACCGCATGCTCATTACCGGGAGCTCCCTGTAATTCAGTCAATGTCTTAAATAACTCTAACGTATCTTGTTTCATGTCTTATGCCCCTTTTATATAAAATCTGCAGTATGTATAATCTTATTTTACAGAACTTTCGCACCTCTTACCACCTATTGAGAATAAAAGCAGTTCTCTTTTTTCTGTTTTCTTTGATAGAATGTACCTAAGGATGACAAATTATCGATCATTGCCGGCAAGGCTTGAATGGACCAAGATGGACGGTCCGAGGGTTCCGGCACGTGAAATTAGCCTGTGGAGGGAATAAAGGATGAACTGGAAATCTTTTGTATTTGGAATCGGGATCGGAGCAGCGGGCGGTTATCTGCTTAAAGAAAAGCTTGATGATTCCCGCCTTATTTCTGCTGAAAAAGTATTAAAAGACGTCAAACTTTCTTTCAAAAAAGAAGGCGGCATCGATGGTTCATGGATCGGGATGAAGCCTGAAGACTATCAGAAGCACTCCGTCAGCACCAAAGTGTATAAAGGCGGCATATCAAGACGGAAAAACGGTGAGCTTGAGCAGTATGAGTTCGTAGCTGACGCTTATACCGGTACCGTTGTGGATGTATACCCTTTAGTGTAAAAAAATGGGATGATCCCGATTATCTCCGGGATCATCCTTTTCTTATTTTTCTCTCATTACCTTATCCATGATTTCCCCGTCCTTATTCCACTTGATGCCTCTGTATACCGCATCATGATAGAAAAGGAACCAGAATTCTTCTTCAATCGCTTTCCCTATCCATTTTTCTTTTGCCCCGATGGACGTCATCGGATAGTCATCATAAGCTAGTACCCATAATGGATTCTTGTGTGCGTGGGTCGGCATGATATCTGCCATATGAATGAATGTCTCTTTGCCATGCTCTATGAGGATGATCGAATGGCCGTCACTGTGACCTCCGGTGTGAACCATCTTGATCCCTGGAAGGACCTCTATCTCGCCTTTGAACGTTTCCACTTGTGACTGAATGCTTTCCCAATTTTCCTTCCAGTATGTATTGCGGGAGCGCACGTTGGGATTCCTCATCTCATCCCATTCCACCTGAGAGGTGTAGATGACGGCATTCGGGAAGACAGGAACCAGTTCCTCTCCCTCGAACTTCGTCAATCCGCAAGCATGGTCAAAGTGCATGTGCGTCATCAAGACCACATCAATATCGTTTGGCGTAAGGCCAAGGGATGAAAGGGATGCTTCAATATCCGATTCCTCATGCACACCGTAATTACGCTTTTGTTTTTCATTCAGTTTCCCTTTGCCGATACCCGATTCGATCAATACATTTTTCCCTTCCCACTGGAAGAATAGCGGGTCGGTTCGCAATTCAATCTGATTGTATTCATTGACTTCATACTTCTTGGACCACAGCGGCTTTGGAACCACTCCAAACATGGCTCCCCCATCCATGTGCGTCACGCCGCCGTTTAACCAGTGTATCGTCAGATCTCCAACCTTCAACGTTTCCATCCTGATTCCTCCTTTGTTCATACCCCTTCATTTTATCAGAATAGATGGACAACTTGTAGGCGAATGCCTCGCCAATCAAAAAACCGCCCTGCGACTTCACAGGGCGGCCTCTCTCTTATGCTTGATGTTGAAACTGGGCTTCGACACGGTAGATCCTTTGCCCTTTGGCTGAGAATTTCTCTTCGTATTCTGTCATGATATTGCCTTCGAATTCACTGTTATGAAGGTCGAGGCTTAAGAAATTCAGATGAAGTCCGTACCATGAGAAACTCTTTAAGGAGTACTCGAATAATCCTTGATTATCTGTTTTGAAGTGGATTTCCCCGCCCTTGATCAGGATTTGCTCATACATGGATAAGAAGTCCTTGTACGTCAGGCGGCGTTTTTCATGGCGATTCTTCGGCCATGGATCAGAGAAGTTCAGATACACTCTATCCACTTCTCCCGCTTCGAAGTATTCCGTGAGATTCCTCGCATCGACATTCAACAGCTTAACGTTCGGAAGTTCCGCTTCGATCAGACGATCAAGAGCCGTCACGATGACACTTTCATATAACTCGATTCCAATATAATTAACGTCCGGATTGGCCCTTGCCATTTCCGTGACGAATTGACCTTTTCCTGTCCCTACCTCGATATGGATCGGGTTATCATTACCAAACTCTTTGTTCCATTGACCTTTTTTCTCCTGGGGTTCTGCCACAACATACTGTGGATGATCACTGATTTTCTCAGAAGCCCATGGTTTATGACGTAAACGCATGTAGACACCTCATTTTTTATTATCGAAAAAACCATACCATGACTCCCCGTCCTATGCAAGAGCCAAAAATGGAATGGAGCGCCCGGTGGAGGTCCGTCCCTCAAAAAAGGGCGCATAATTGAAAAAGGAATTCACACACTAACAGTGAATTCCTTTTTGGGTCTGTTCATTTGAAGGGCCCTTGGGATGTACGTGTTTCATTCCACCATACGAAAAATGAAAGGGTGTACCCGATGCCTTTAAATTCACAGAATCAAATGCAGTTGTTATCAGATATATTAAGCAACCATTCGACGGATTGCTGCGGTTCGGTTTCGGAATGTGAGCAGGTTGAACGGTTGGTTAAGTCATTGATGGTCAATGCCGATATTCACGAAAACGTCAAACCCGTTTTGCAGGAAATTTATCAATACAGTCAGAGCGGGATTTCCTCATCTGACTTAACGAACCATATTACGACGAATAAGCAAAACCTGTCCCAATGGGTCACGGATATGAACAGCTATTCCTGATTCATATCACCTTGTGTAAATATTGAATCCAATGATTCATTTCGTGGAAACGGGCTTTCCCCTTATGCCATTGGATGGATAGGATCGTCTGAGCCACCACATACCATTTCATGCGCAGCTTCAAGTTATCCGTAAGCTCGGCACCATACTGGGTAAGCCAGCTTTCCCACTGATCCTCAGGGATATACCAGTATAACAGCAAGCCTACATCAAAAGCCGGATCTGCAATCATCGCTCCGTCCCAGTCAATTAAATACAACTGGTTGTAATCAGACAGCAGCCAGTTGTTATGGTTGACATCTCCGTGACAGACCACATATTCATCCTGTTGTACTTCCATAAGCTCCTTTTGAAGAAATGAAAGCGCTTCTCTGATGACAGGCAATGAAAGAAGATCGAACTCGAGCCCTGTCTCCACTTCCGTCAGCATATGCTCCGGTTGAAACGGTTCTTTCCCAAGCCGCTCGAGCATGGTTGAAAGAGGCTTCGAGGAGTGGATCTTGTTCAGCAGCCTCGCCACCCGTTCGTCCTTCATCTCTTCAGGCTTCAACTCTCTCCCATTTAACCAGTGTTGTGCCGTGATGACGTCCCCGTTTTCCATTCGTTTTGTCCAAACAAGCTTGGGCACGATTCCTTCTGCTGACAAAACAGCCACAAAAGGGGAAGAATTACGCTTCAGAAATAACCTCTGCTCCTGATACTGAGCAAAGAACGCTTCTCCCGTCGCACCGCCTGCGGGGACTATTTCCCAATCTTGGTCAAATAAGTGTTCCAATATATTCACCTTCTATTGGTCCTTTGTCATGTTTATATGTTCACGTTTATAGGGTCTTTTTTATCATGTTGGTGCCTTATTAAAAGGTCTAATAAAATAAAAAAGACAGCTATTGGGCAATACAAATCAATAGCCATCTGTTTACGATTTTATCGTCATCTTGCGTTTTCGTCAAGCACTGGAATGAATGGTCACCTTACAAATACATAGGAAGACACCGGCCGGAGGGTGATGGAAGTCTCCTTCACATCATACAGGCCGCTTACGCTTGCCTGATTGCCATCCGATAAACAGACCCATTGTTTTCCTTCAGCGAGGGAATATTCGCAGGGTTTTGTATCCGAGTGAAAGACCATGAGGATCTCATCCCATGGACCATATGGATGGACATTCTGATAGGTGACATCCACGAGATTCGCCTTGCTGTGGGACACTTTCACATGCTCCCGGATCAAATCACTTTGTTGAAAACGGAAGGCCCCGTGACTTTTCCGTATCTGGATGAGGGCTTTCACATACCGGACCACTTCGTCGTACTCTTCTCTTCTGACCCAGTCCAGCTGATTGATTTCTACGGGTGAGTTATAGCTGTTCTCGATTCCCTTTTTTGTTCTGAAGAATTCCTGCCCCGCATGGAGAAACGGGATCCCTTGAGACAAGAGCACCATCGTGGTCGCTAATTTGTGCCTGGCCTTAAGAGTTTCTTCCTCTTCATTCATGCATGCCTTCATTTTATCCCACAAGGTATGGTTATCATGGGACTCTACATAGTTGACGGATTGAGCGGGTTCTTTAAAGAGTCCCCGTTCCCCGCTCTTCATTCCGATGCTGCCGGTGAGGACCAGCTCCACCTTCTGTTCGAGATGTCCGTGACCGAGGGCAAAGCCTTTGTCATATAAATTAAACGTGCTTCCTTTAATGGTATCCCTGAACCAATCATTGAATTGTCCGATTCCCTGAAGATGATGGGCATTCCGAAGATTGGCTTTTTGGTGGGGAGGGAGTGGCGTATTCAGATCCCACCCTTCTCCTATTAGAATCGCCCCCGGCAACACTTTATCCACTTCTTCACGGATCACGGTCATCGTCTTGACGTCCAGGATTCCCATCAAATCAAAACGGAAACCGTCGACACCGTATTCTTTTATCCAATAAAGAATCGAATCGACAATGAACTTCCTGGCCATGAGACGTTCTGAGGCAAAGTCATTCCCTACCCCCGTCCCGTTTGACGGTAAGCCATTTTCATCATGTCGGAAAAAATAGCCGGGCACGAGTTTTTCAAAAGAGGAATGTTCACGGATGAACACGTGGTTGTAGACCACGTCCTGAATGACCCTGATATTCTCATCGTGAAGGCTTTGAACCACAGCTTTTAATTCCCTGATCCGCTCATACGGATCTTCAGGCTTTAAGCTGTAACTCCCTTCAGGTGCATTGAAAAATAAAGGATTGTATCCCCAATTATAGGTGGTATCAGAAGGGTTATCCGTCACACCGTCGAAGTCGTTTACGGGAAGCAGCTCCACATGTGTGATGCCGAGCTCCTTCAAGTATTCGATCCCGCTCGAGAATCCTTTCGGTGTCTTCGTTCCTTTTTCCGTAAAGGCGCTGTACTTCCCCCGAAACTTCATTCCACTCTCTTTCTGGGCAGAGAAATCCCTGATATTCAATTCGTAAATCACGCTATCCGTCGGTGAGGCTAATGGGGCGAGGGGAGCAACCTTTTCCCCGGGATTGATGACACAGCCCCACTCGCTATTCAATGAGACCGCTTTCACATAAGGATCGATCAGCTCATCCCAAACGAGATTGATGCACGGGAGGATCGAATACAAATATCCTTCTATATCGTGATCTACCCGGCATTCCCATACACCGTTTTCCATTCTCGTATACGGGTATTGGATTTCTTCATCATCCGGGGAATTGAGCTTCAACCGGACCTCTGTCGCTGTAGGGGCCCATACCTTGAATACGGTGCATCCATCCTGATACGTAACACCGAGGTCATTTCCATCGTAATAGTACCTTTGATCAAATTCTTCGGTCCGTATGACCGCCCCGATCTGAAGGTCCGTCTTTGTCCCATGCTCGTCGACGATTTCATACGTGTCGCCTAAGATGATCTTTTCACTCTGAATGGTCGTCACATATTTCATCGCATCATTCAGGGGGATCTTCTCTTCAATGTGAAGAGCGATCTTTTCATCATCCTTGACCAGGGTGAAGTGATTGGAATTTCCTTCATGATAATCGTATGGAAGGATCATGGTAATTACATTGAAAGTATCTAAAAACGCGTCATAATGCCTGCTAATGACTAACACTTCTGCCACCCACTTTTGTTTAACATTTTCCGACTCTCTGCCATCTATAAGAACTGTATTCGTTAGAATGACCGCTACCTTATAGTATTCACTGCATTTCTATTTGCTCCGCTGTTCACGGTTTCATTTCCCATCTCTATCTTTCATCTTTTATTAAGGTATATGCCTGTTTTTAATGAAGTAGTCAATCAACTCTATTTGAAAGAATATACCCTGTACCCGTCTTCTCAAAACCGACGGCTACTCCTTTGACGCCGCTTCTTCCCACTGCAGCCTCTTGAAGGAAGTCGTTTGACAATACTCCATAATGGCCTGAGCCGCTTTCAATTGGACACTCTTGATCGGTGAAGAGCTTGAACGCTGCTGCTGGAACCATTCATGGTGGATCCGTTTATCCAAAAACTGAATCCCGACTGGGGATTGAGGATAATCTATGTACCCATTCCTGCTTATGACGGCTTGGTAAATGGGCAGTTCCACCCCGGCATAACGGGTGATCTGATGGACGATTCTCTCCATCCTTTTCAAGCCGATAAGGGGATTTAACACCTTTTCTTCCCTATCCCCCCATTTTTTTACCCAGAACCGCTCCCCTGAACCGATATAGGCTGTTCCCTCTTCAAACTCGAGAAAGGTCAAACACCATATGCCTGTAGGGGTGATCAGGACCGTTTCCAGTTCGACGGGTGCATTTTTAATTTTCAGGACGGGGTTGTACATGACAAAAATATTATCCGGGAAGCGTTGAAGAAGATACCGTAATCGTTCGTCATAATGGTAGCTGTTATCCACATAGGATTTCTCCGTGATCGTAGAACTCGCCCATCTCAGCTGAAAATCAAATACAAGGTTCAAGAAGGAAGCTTTCAATTCTTCTTCCGAGTGAATATCCTGACCTGCATCCATGTCCAATTGAAGGTCTTCATCACTCGACTCCGGAATCGTTACTTCTTCTTCATCCTCTTTCTTCTTAAAAAGGGAAAAGAGCTTGTCTTTCATGGAGTTCTTCTCTTCGTCAGCCCATTCCTGGACTGGTGGTGATGGCTTTGGCAGATCTCCATTCTCCCAATGTTGTTTCATTTTTTCCCATTGCTGCTTTTTTAATCGGACAAATTGGGAAGGATATCTATATAAATCCGTTTCGTATCGTGAAACGTAATCTTGAAGTTTAATCAGCTGTGCCATAGGAATCGGTCCTTTCGTGTCGGTCAATTTGCCTGTAAAGGGATGGTGTGGATGGCTTCATACTTAGGCAGCCGGTCCATGTGGGTTTGATATAATACCACTTCTGTTGCTGTAAACGTATGGCGTTCAGGAGGCTTGTATCCATTCAGCCACTCTTGGGTAAAGGGAGCTTCCTCATTCCATTTCCGCCCCACTGTGATATGCGGTGAAAATGGTCTCTGATCCAATTGAAAGCCCGCTTCTTCACATGCACCAAACACAAGGTCCTTGAGACGGTGAAGCATGTCGGAAGGCTCGACCCCCATCCACAGGATCCTCGGGGAATCACTCTTCCCGAACGTGCCAAATCCGCTCAAGGTCAACGGAAAAGAAGGATGCCTCAGCCTCCCCACTTTATCCATGACCGGCACGAGTTCAGCCGCACTCCCCAAAAAGGCCAGAGTCAGGTGATAATCCTCCGGGTGGACCCATTTCTTAAACGAGCCCTCAAGCCTCATCGGCTCCATGCAATCATTCAAATACCGCTTCGTTTCCTCAGGCAGGGAAAGTGCAAAGAAATAGTGAGCTTTCAACATATCACCCGTCCTTTCAGTTATTACTTTCATTTTAGCAAAATGTGTCATGAGAGAGAATGACTAGAAGGAAATGCAATAAAAATGAAATACAAAGCTAATTTATTTGATAACATTTATCTGAATTAGTACGATAGAAGAAGAAAGTTTTCTGAAAGGAAGATGAACATGAAAGTTGTACAAAATATCGCAGAATTGATCGGGGACACCCCCCTTGTAAAATTAAATAGGTTAAACCCTGCTGACGGTGCGGATGTATATGTAAAATTGGAATTCTACAATCCGAGTAAAAGCGTCAAGGACAGAGCCGCTTATCAAATGATCGTGGAAGCGGAAAAAGAAGGCTTCTTGAAAGAAGGTTCAACCATCATCGAGCCTACGAGTGGAAACACGGGGATCGGCCTTGCCATGAATGCAGCGGCACGGGGCTATCGTGCGATCCTTGTCATGCCGGATACGATGACTCAAGAACGGATCAACCTCCTGAAGGCCTATGGAGCTGAAGTGGTATTGACACCAGGGGATGACAAAATGCCCGGTGCCATCGAAAAAGCCAAAGAACTGACAGAGCAGATCCCTAACAGCTTCATGCCCATGCAGTTTGAAAACGATGCAAATCCCGAGGCCCACCGGAAAACAACGGCCCTTGAGATCGTCGAAGCCATGAAGGAAATCGGCAAGCCCCTGTCGGCATTCGTCGCTACGGCGGGTACAGGGGGAACGATCACCGGAACAGGCGAGGTGCTCAAGGAACATTATCCCGAGCTCGCTGTCCATGTAGTGGAGCCGGCGGGATCACCGGTCCTATCCGGAGGGAAACCAGGCAGGCATAAATTGGTCGGTACAAGTCCAGGCTTCGTTCCCGACATCCTGAATACGGATGTATATGATGAAATTCATAAAATCGAAGACGAACAGGCCTATGACATCGCCCGCCGAATGGCAAGCGAAGAAGGGATCCTAGTCGGACCATCATCAGGAGCCGCCTGTTACGCTGCGATCGAAGTGGCGAAAAAATTATCACCTGAAGATGTCGTGGTGTGCATCGCCTGCGATACGGGAGAACGCTATCTATCAAGTGACTTATTCAGATTTTAATAAAACGACAAGAGGCTGCCCCAAATACGTGGCAGCCTCTTTCTTATGTTCATTTAACGCGATGATAATGTGAGATGAATTGTTCGGGAGAAGATTTGACGACGAACGTCCAGACCCCTTCGATCGTGTGAAGATACAAAAACGTATAATAAGCGGACAGGGGCTTACTTGTCACATCCATCACATCACTGATGGTGAAGCTTTTCGTAGGCGTGACAATCCGGTCACTGTACAAATACAGATGCTCCTCCGTCTCTACGGTGAATTGCTGGTTGTCTTCTATTCTTCGTTCGGTCTTCATAAATGGTTGTGAACAAATCAACATGTATTGCCTCCAAAACTGGTTTAACGGGCTTCCTTCCCTTTTCTTTCATTGAACAGCGACTGAAGCCTTTTCGTGACAGCACCTGGTGTTCCTTCTCCGATTTCCTGTCCATCGATCTTGACCACAGGCATCACTTCTGAAGTGGTACTGGCAATGAATACTTCATCTGCTGTCATCAATTCAGAAACGGAAAACGTTTCTTCTTGAAAAGAGATCCCATTTTTTCTGCATAGATCTTCAATGACTCTTCTTGTGATTCCATTCAGGATCAGGTTTGTCACGGGATGCGTATAGATGATCCCGTCTTTCACCATAAAGGCATTGGAAGAGGAGCCTTCGGTTACCGTGTCACCGCGATGCAGAATTGCTTCGAAGTGCCCTTCTGACGCCGCCTCCTGTTTTGCCAGAAGGTTACCAAGGAGATTAAGGCTCTTTATGTCACAACGCAGCCATCTGATATCTTCCACGAGCTTGGCCGTTACGCCCTGCTCCATCTGGTGAGCCGGAACAGGGAAGTCCTTCGTATACGCAACGACACTTCCCACTACATCTCCTGAAGGAAAATGATGCTGACGTGCTGATACACCACGTGTCACCTGTAAATAGACGATTCCGTCCTTGACGCCATTGACGTTAATCAAATGAAGGAGCTTAGATGTGAAATCCTCTTCGCCATACGGGATGGAAAGCTTCATTTTTTCAGCGCTTTGATACAGCCTTTCCATATGCTCCTTCATGGTGAATGTGTTTCCGTCGTACACCCGGATCACTTCATAGATGCCGTCCCCGAATTGATAACCACGGTCCTCGATATCGACCTTCGCCTTGTCACGATCGATCAGTTCCCCGTTTACAAATACTGTGTTCATCCTACCCTCTCCCCCTTCTCTCTCTTATGATTCACACGCTAATTCATAAATCGCCTGGGCGTAAATGGCCGTCGCTTTAAGGAGATCCTCGATATACATGTATTCATCCTTTTGATGGGCAATATCTTCACGGCCCGGGAATAATGCTCCAAAGGCTACACCGGCTTCCAGGCTTCTCGCATATGTGCCTCCACCGATACTCAATAACTCGCCTCTTTCGCCCGTTTGATCTTCATATACTTTTTTCAGTGTCCGTACGAGTTCATCATCCTTGGAAACATGATGAGGCTTGCTGTCTGTGAAATTCTCGATGGAATACCCCTCAATGTTCTCGATGATGCTCTTCCCTTTATCCATATCAAAGGTCACCGGATAGCGCATGTTCAACCCTAATCGTCCGCCTTCAGCTTCCGAGTAGCGGAGCTTCCCGACGTTGATGGTCAGATCCCCCGTAATGTCGTCCGTGTAGCTGACACCAAGCTGGATCCCCCTTGAATCTTTGAAGAAATGCTTAGTCGTGAATTCAAAGAACTGTTTTCCCTGAGAGGAAAGTGGCAGCTTTGATAAGAACGCGGCTAAATAAAGACCGGCATTTTTTCCATTGTCCGGCTCCATGCCGTGTGAAGACACGCCTTCCACCTGGAACACGAGCTCTCCATTTTCGATATAGTAGCTTCCTTTGACCCCTTCATCCTTTGTGAAGATTTCAAAGTTCTGTACCCATTTCGTATGATCCTCATCAACAACCAGGATGGCCTTTGCATAATCAGGTACCATATTGTACCGGCGTCCGGATTCAAAGGAAAGGACTTTGATCCCTGAATCAGCCACCTGCCCGGGCTTCACCTGGACCAGATCATAATCCGCGATCCCTTTTTCAGCATGGATGATCGGAAAATCTGCATCTGGAGCAAATCCCATCGTCGGCATTTCCTCGTTTTTGAAATAATGCTCTACGCATCTCCAATCGCTTTCTTCATCCGTACCGATGATCATGCGGATCCTCTTATTGAAGGTTGGATCCAGATCCTTAACGATTTTCA
Source organism: Rossellomorea vietnamensis (assembly GCF_025398035.1). NCBI lineage: Bacteria > Bacillati > Bacillota > Bacilli > Caryophanales > Bacillaceae > Rossellomorea > Rossellomorea vietnamensis. The sequence continues at coordinate 3,805,824 of NZ_CP104558.1, read as the reverse complement.
TGGCATAATAAGCGGCCATGGTCGGTCCCTTGTCATCGATCGCTCCACGGGCAAAAATCTTCCCGTCTTTGATTTCACCGCCATAAGGATCGACGCTCCATCCGTCCCCTTCAGGAACCACATCCACGTGACAAAGAATGCCGAGAAGATCCTTCCCTTCACCGAATTCCAAATGCCCGGCAAGGTGATCAACGTTTTTAGGAGTGAATCCGTCTTTTTCACCCAGAGTCAACAGGTAAGACAGAGCTTCCTTCACACCTTTTCCAAGAGGAGCCTCTTCTGTTGCATCCTCTTCATCCAGCACACTTTTGATCTGAAGGAATTTCTGCAAGTCCTTAAGCAAATCATCTTTCCGTTTCTCCACTTCATTCGTCCAATTGATACTCATACACTCCACCTGCTTTATATGTATTGTCTTCCCCTCCCATTTTATACTGTTTGACGGGGAAATCCAAACGAGGCGAATGAAGAAAAATCCTTACTTATGAAAAAGCTCATTTTCTCAAAGATTTATATCGATTATCTTTAAACAAAGCTATTTTTGTAATCATTGTTGCTTTTTTATGTAGCGAGTTGTGGTTGATTTCCGCTACAGGTGCTCGCTTTCCGCGGGGCGTGAGTTGAGCCTCCTCAGGCTTTGCCTTGCGGGGTCTCAACTTTCCCGCAATTCCCGCAGGAGTCGAGCACCTTCCGCTCCAATCAACATTCCAAGTGTAAGTGTTTCTCCTTATAGATTAAATCTCTCATCCTTTCAACTAAAACATTCTCAACTGCATTGAACAAAATAGCTAATGACACTAATAATCTTTTCCTTCATTCAGATGAACCATTTAGCTTTATCAACTATCGCTTCCCCTCAGGCAGATTTTGAATGACATAGCAAATCAAAGCCTAAGAAAAGAGCCTTAAATACTCATAAACCAAATCTTAAGTGGTAATGATTATTAAGCTATCATAATAAGGTTAATCCGGTGATATATAAATAATTTGTTGTTGAAATAAACCATTAACATATCTATGAATTTTTTGTCTTTCCGTCATTAGGCAGTCAGATTATAGAAGCACAGAGTGGATTGTAGCGGAAGGCACTTGACTCCTGCGGGAAATAGAGGAAAGGTTGAGACCCCACAGGGCAAAGCCCGAGGAGGCTCAACTTCCTCCCCGCCGGAAAGCAAGTGCCTGCAGCGAAAAGGAACGGTCTACGTTTTATTCCTACAAACCTCCTCTAGAGCAAATCAACTACTTCCTATCAACTGTGAGGTAGCAATACTCTACACGAAAAGAGCTTTATAGAGATAAATACATATTTTTAGCATTTTCTTCATATTCTAGGAATACACCCAACAAGTTACTAGGTAAATTGTTTGTAAATTTGGACAATATTCTAGAAATTTTGTCGGATTAGGGGTACAATGTAATTGTCTGACATCTTATGAGTAAACTCTATTTGTAGAAAAGGGGTTGTCTAAAGCGCATAGTACATATGGTAGCACGTGAGGTGCACACATGACGCATGTAGTCTTGGCCTTTTTGGAAAAATGATGAGGGAGTGGTTTTTTGAAACCTTCAACCAATCGTATGCTCACTAGAATCAAAGCTGTATACATGTACATCAAACAGAAGGGTACTGTAACAACTCAAGATCTTGTAGACGAATTTGGCATTACTCCTCGAACCATACAAAGAGATCTCAACGTGTTAGCCTATAACGACCTCGTCCAAAGCCCAAGCCGTGGACAGTGGACAACAACAGAGAAAAAAGTGAAGCTGACGTCATAAACAAACATTGACGGCTACAGACTGAACGTACCAGAACAAATATCGGACTAAATGACTGAAATAACAAAAAAACGGGACAGCACCTTTAGCGAAGGGTGCTGCCCCGTTTTTTTATTGGGGTTTATATTCTTTCAGGAGCGTTACTTCCTCTTCCGTCAGTTCACGGTACTCACCAAGCTCCAGGTCTTCATCAAGCTCAAGGGGTCCCATGGTCAAACGCTTCAGATAAACTACGCGCTTCCCGACACTTTCAAACATCCTTTTCACCTGATGGAATTTCCCTTCCGTAATCGTCAATTCGATATCCGAAGTCAGACCCGATTTTAAGATCGTTAAATCCCCCGGCTTCGTTTCATATCCATCGTCCAACGTGACACCATTTTTGAACGCTTCCACATCGGCTTCGGTCACTTCTCCGTCGATCACGGCAAAATACGTCTTCGGCACATGGCGCTTTGGCGAAAGAAGCTGGTGGGATAATTGACCGTCGTTCGTGATCAGAAGGAAGCCTTCCGTATCCTTATCCAGTCTTCCCACTGGAAACGGATTGAAGATTTGATCTTCCAGCTGAAGTAAATCAATCACTGTTTCATCCTGTCCGTCTTCAGTGGCGGAAATGACTCCCGGCGGCTTATTCATCAGCAGGTAGATGTATTCCTTATATTCGACCTGTTCACCGTACAGCATGACGGTATCCTTTTCTGTATCAATATGGACCTTTCCATCCTTGATGACTTCCCCATTCACCTGCAGGCCGCCATCCTTCAATAATTTCTTTACTTCCTTCCGGCTGCCGTAGCCCATATTCGCAAGCATTTTATCTATTCTCAAGTCAATCACACTCCATTCATTATTCCTTTTAAGGTCGTACTTCAACGGGCATGCGCCCTTCCTTCTATTATTCTTCACAGAGGCTGCTGAAGGTAAGCAGCTTTACTCAAAATAAAAAAGGGATGACCACGCATCATCCCTTTTTCTTTTACCCGATACGCAGCTTACTGCGGATTTTCGAAATCTTGTCACCGAACAATTTGTCTGCGAGTTTGCTTCTTAAGCTCAGGTAGAAGTATACGAGTGCTCCCACTCCGCCGCAGATGGCTACAAGGATGATGGATTGAAATCCTGTCTCCGGACTAAGGAATTTAACCAGGACAGCATACAGTACCAATACGACCCCTGCCATAACGGCATTCAAAGCGCCGATGAACATGGTCCTTCTCAAAATCAACCTGAATTGATATCGAGCGTACTTTTTGATCACATAGAGATTGATCAGGATTGCCACTGCATATCCGATCGTTGTCGCAAGCACGGCCCCCTGTGTTTCAAACAGGCGAATGAGCGGGATGTTCAGGACCAGCTTCAGAAGCAGTCCTACAAGCAGGCTGAAAATCGTGAACTTTTGCTCATCAATCCCTTGAAGGATCGCTGCTGTCACCGCAAATAATGCAAACAGGATCGCTACAGGTGCATATGATCGTAAAATCGACGTCCCGAGAGCGTCACTGTGGTAGAACAACGTATACATCGGTTCAGCCAAAAGGGCCAGTCCGAGTGCTGCCGGCACGGTCAGAAACAACAGAATCTGAAAGGTCTGATCAATGTTCCTGCGCATCGTCTTCCGGTCACCGCTCGTATAAGACGTAGTGATCAACGGAATCAGCGTCATGGAAAAAGCTGTCGCCAGTGACACCGGAATGATGACGAGTTTGTGCGTATAGAAGTTCAATACGGCAAAAGCATGGTCCGAGACTTTCGCGTTCCCGATATCTGCCATGGCAGTGTTGAACGTGATCTGATCCACCAGTTGAAACAATGGATTGGCGAGTCCCACAAAAATGAAGGGAATCGAATAAGCAATGATTTCTTTGTACATCGCTTTTAACGAAATCTCTTCGTTCCCCCGGTCCTCTTCAAGGAGTTCATCCAAATGAGGTTTTCGCTTGAACCAATACCAGATCAATGCTCCGAGACTTGCAAGTCCCCCTACGAAAGCTGCGAATGTCGCAACGGAAATGGCCGTTGTCACGGTCCCATCCAGAATGTTCAATACAACATAAATCCCGCCAAGGAGGAAGACGATCCGGACGATCTGTTCAATCACCTGGGAAACCGCTGTCGGCCCCATGGATTGATGACCCTGGAAGAATCCCCGGATCAAACTCATGAACGGAATGATGATCAGGGCAAAGCTCACGGCCCGGATGACGGTGGTCACCTGGGCAACGGAAATGACCTGCTCATCGCTTTTGATCGTCATTTCTGCAAAGATCGGTGCGAATGCATACATAATGAGGAATGATACGACACCAGTCAGCGTCATGAGCAAGAGCCCGGATTTAAATAATTTCCGCCCTACGGCATATTCTCCGATGGCATTATATTTTGAAACAAATTTTGAAACGGCCAGTGGCACTCCTGCAGTCGCTACTGTCAGAAAGATCGTATAAGGTACATATCCATATTGATAAAGGGATGCCCCTTCTTCATGACCTTTTAACAAATCATCAAACGGTATAACATAAAAAAGACCCAAAAACTTCGAAATAAAGGTCCCTAACGTTAAGATAAACGTTCCTCTTATTAATTTAGATGACATAGTATCCCTCTCTATATATCTTGTTGCCCGTTACACAAACAAAATAAAATCCAACTCGAAATTTACACACTATCAGTAGTTTACTACTGTACGAATCGAATGACAATTTTTTTCGAATGTTGTATTTAAAACCCATCCCCTTTAAAATAAGGTGAAACTTCTTTTCTAGAAGCGAATATTAAAAGTTGGTGGAAAAAATGGTAAAAACATACGATGTCATCATCATAGGCGGAGGACCATCGGGATTGATGGCCAGTATCGCAGCCGGGGAAAACGGCGCGAAAGTCCTCCTTGTAGATAAAGGGACAAAGCTTGGAAGAAAGCTTGCGATATCAGGTGGCGGCCGCTGCAATGTGACCAACCGTCTTCCTGTAGAGGAAATCATCAAACATATCCCCGGAAACGGGCGTTTTCTATACAGCGCATTTTCAGAGTTTAATAATGAAGATATCATTTCCTTCTTTGAAAACCTGGGAATTCAGTTGAAAGAAGAAGATCACGGACGGATGTTCCCTGTGTCGAACAGGGCCATGGATGTCGTGGAAGCTTTACTCGGACGCATGAAGGAATTGAAGGTCGACACCCGGACAAGCACCAGTGTCGAAGAGGTTCTGTACGAAAATGGCAAAACGGCGGGCATCCTCTTGAAAGACGGGGAAACGATTGCTGCCAATGCTGTCGTGATTGCGGTCGGAGGAAAGTCCGTCCCTCACACCGGATCGACAGGTGACGGGTACCCATGGGCGACCAAAGCCGGTCATACGATCACGGATCTGTTTCCGACAGAGGTTCCCCTTACATCGGACGAGCCATTTGTGAAAAAGAAAGAGCTTCAGGGCCTTTCTTTGCGAAGCGTCGATTTAAGCGTGCTGAATCCGAAAGGGAAAAAGATCGTCACCCATAAGATGGACATGATCTTCACTCACCTCGGCATTTCCGGCCCGGCTGTTCTCCGCTGCAGCCAATACGTCGTAAAGGCAATGAAGAAATGGAACCTGACACACGTGGCCATGCAGATCGATTCCATGCCCGATCAAAATGAAGAGCAGCTATTCCAATCCCTGAATAAACAAGTGAAGGAAGATGGAAAGAAAGCGGCGAAAAATATCTTTAAAGGCCTGGTTCCTGAGCGATACCTTCTATTTTTACTGGATCGCGCAGAAATCGATCATGATGAAAAAGGAGATCACATCTCCTCAGAAAAAATCCGTCATTTTGCCAAGCTCTTAAAGCAGTTCACCTTCAATGTGAACGGCACACTGTCCATTGATAAAGCCTTTGTAACGGGAGGCGGGGTGTCCATCAAAGAAATCGAACCGAAAACGATGGCTTCGAAAAAGATGGAGGGTCTCTTCTTCTGCGGGGAAGTGCTTGATATCCACGGATACACAGGCGGTTACAATATCACCTCTGCCTTAGTGACCGGCCGGCTTGCCGGGTTGAATGCAGCAAAGGTTTAATGGTCAGAAAGAAAGGTTGATCCTCATCCCCTGAGCGATCAACCTTTTTATTTTCTATACACGACCATGGCAGAGAAGCAATAGATCTGGTCCTCCACTTCCTCCGACATCGCAGCCACATGATATTTAATATCCACGATCTTTTTATCATCCATCTTGCTGAGAAAATGGTTCATATCTTTCTCTAAATCTTTTTCATGCTCATAATCGAATACCTTCACCTGGATCATGGGATCCCCTCCCGGATTGCTTTTGGTACCATTATTGTCAGAATATTATATTTTTAAACAACAGAGACGGGGATTATACACACTACGAGTTGAAACAAGGTAAAAGGATACATATGCATCCTGCTTCTCAGCTTATATATTATGACAATATATTCATTTTTTGTATAAAAACTGAAATATTATAATAATTTTCTAAATTTTCATTTAATATAAGGACGTAAGCCAATTAGGAGGGATATTCATGAAGCACTTAAAATCCACCAGGAACCGCATGCTGGCCATTCTATTTCTTTTCACACTTATCTTAAGCCCCTTACACTCCACAGAGAATCCTTCAACAGCAAACGCATCGAATGACTATGCAGATTTGGATCAGAAAATTCATGACATACTGGCAGATGAACGATTAGATGGGGCGATTGGTTCTGTCAGTGTGCGTGATGCAGAAAGTGGTGAGATCGTTCTTGACCGCTTGGGTGATATCCGGTTAAAAACAGCCTCTAATATGAAGCTTCTTACTGCAGCCGCTGCGCTTCACACACTTGGGCCGGATTTCAGATTCCAGACAGAAATCCTGACAGATGGAGAGATTGTCGGAAAGGTCTTGAAAGGAAACCTATACCTAAAAGGAAAAGGTGATCCGACACTCCTGAAAGAAGATTTTGACAAGATGGCTGCCTTCCTGAAGTCGAAACATATTCAATCGATTCAAGGGAATATCATGGCGGATGACACTTGGTATAATTCGGTCAGACTTTCTGAAGATATGATTTGGAATGATGAATCTTATTATTATGGTGCCCAGATCTCAGCTCTTACCGCTTCACCAAATACTGATTACGATGCTGGTACGGTCATTGTTGAAACGTCTCCTACACAAGTCGGACAGCAAGCAGATATCACACTTTCCCCTGATACAAGCTATCCGACCATCATTAACAAAACGAAGACCGTGGAGAGCGGTACACGGTCGATCAGCGTCACAAGGGAACACGGGTCCAACAATATTATTGTAGAAGGCACTATTCCGGTAGGCAGTTCCACCGCCCGCTCTTGGGTGACCCTTTGGGAGCCGACAGGGTATGCGTTGGATCTATTTAAGAAATCCCTTGTACAAGCAGGAATCCAAGTCAAACAGCAACAGGGGGATACCGGAAAAGCCCCGGCAGAAGCTGAAGTCCTGTACACCAAGGAGTCCATGCCTCTTTCCGAATTAATGATTCCTTTCATGAAGCTAAGTAACAATACCATCGCTGAAACGTTAGTGAAAGAAATGGGACGGGCAGTTCATAACGATGGCAGTTGGGATAGAGGATTGGAGGTCATTGAAGATTACCTTTCAACCCAAGGATTGAACACAGATACCATGCGCCTCCGGGATGGTTCCGGTATATCACACGTAACGAACGTCCCGGCAAATGAGTTGTCGAAGTTACTATATACTGTTCAACAGGAAGACTGGTTTCCTGTCTATTTAAACTCCCTACCCATTGCAGGTGCCAGTAACAGACTCGAGGGAGGAACCCTGAGAAACCGCATGAAAGGAACCCTTGCTGAAGGGAACGTAAAAGCCAAGACCGGAACCATCACAGGGGTTACCGCACTTTCAGGATATGTGACGACGAAAGATGGTAAGGACCTTGTGTTTTCCATCCTATTAAATAACTTTGTTGGCGGTAACCTTAGAGATATTGAAGATAGGATTGCTGTTGCATTATCGGAGTATGAAGTAAATCAAGATTGAGATAGAGTGGATTTTCTATACAAAAACCTTGATTCAAAAAAAGCACATCCCACTCAAAAATGGGATGTGCTTCTATACTATACTATCTCATTATTTCTTCGCAGCCGTATCCCCGGCCCAGTTCATCATGCCGCCTTCCATGTTCACCACTTTATAACCTTGTTCCTGCATATAGTGAGCAACATTTCCGCTGCGGTTTCCGGAACGGCAGATAAAGATATATTCTTTATCCTTGTCAAACTGATCAAGTGACTCAGGGATTTCCCCCATCTTGATATGCTTCGCTCCCGGGATCATACCCTCTGCCACTTCTTCATCCTCACGGACATCCACTAAAAGCAGATCCTCACCGTTCTTCAACTTCTGCTCTAACTCATCCGTCGTAATCGTTTTAATAGTATCCATCTTCTCAACTTCCTTTCCACATTCAATCATTATTCAACACGATTATACCAAAGCCTGTCCCCCAAACAAAAATATCAGACTCAAAAAGAGGGACGGACCTCATCGAAATGCTGATTTAAAGCGATTTACGCTTCAAAACAGGCCCATTTCGAGGTCCGTCCCTCCCATTTATCAGTTGGCTACGATGTTGACTAGTTTGCCTGGTACGGCGATGACTTTGCGGATGGTTTTGCCTTCGATTTGTGTTTTGATTTCATCGTTATCCATCGCTGTTTTTTCAAGGTCATCTTTGGTCATGTCGCGCGGGATCATGACTTTAGCTTTCACTTTTCCGTTCACTTGAAGAACGATTTCGACTTCGTTGTCGACTAGCTTCGATTCATCGAATGTCGGCCATGCTTCGTAAGAGATCGTTCCTTCGTGACCAAGCTTGCTCCAAAGTTCCTCTGTCATGTGAGGAGCGATCGGAGAAAGAAGCTTGATGAAGCCTTCTACGTATTCCTTCGGAAGGGTGTCCGCTTTATAGGCATCATTGATGAATACCATCAGCTGTGAAATCCCTGTGTTGAAACGAAGTCCTTCATAATCCTCCGTCACTTTCTTAACGGTTTGGTTATACGTTTTATCAAGATCACTGTTCGGTGCATCTTTCACTTTAGAGGATAATGAACCATCCTCTTCGACAAGAAGGCGCCATACACGATCAAGGAAGCGGCGAGCTCCATCAAGTCCGTTTGTGCTCCAGGCAATGGATGCTTCCAGTGGTCCCATGAACATTTCATATAGGCGAAGGGTATCGGCTCCGTGAGATTCCACAACCTCATCCGGATTCACGACATTCCCTTTTGATTTACTCATTTTTTCATTATTTTCCCCAAGGATCATTCCCTGGTTGAACAGCTTCTGGAACGGCTCTTTCGTTGGCACTACCCCGATATCATAAAGGAACTTGTGCCAGAAACGTGCGTACAGTAAGTGAAGGACCGCATGCTCGGCTCCCCCGATATACGTATCCACCGGCAGCCATTCCTGCATTTTCTTCGCATCGGCAAGGGCATCTTCGTTATGTGGATCGATATAACGGATATAGTACCAGCAGCTTCCTGCCCACTGCGGCATAGTATTGGTTTCACGACGTCCTTTTTTGCCTGTTTCAGGATCCTCGACGTTCACCCATTCACTGATGTTCGCAAGTGGAGATTCACCTGTTCCGGACGGCTTGATTTCAGTCGTCTTCGGAAGGACAAGCGGCAGCTCACTTTCAGGAACGGTTGTTGTCGTACCATCTTCCCAGTGGATGACTGGAATCGGCTCACCCCAGTAACGCTGGCGGCTGAACAACCAATCGCGTAGACGGTACGTGATTTTCTTCGTTCCGATATTCTTCTCCTCTAACCAGGAAATGGCTTTCGCAATCGCTTCTTCTTTACCAAGTCCGTCAAGGAAGCCGGAATTCACATGATCACCGTCACCTGTGTATGCTTCTTTTTCAACGTTGCCACCAGCGACGACTTCCACGATTGGAAGGTCGAATTCTTTCGCAAATTCATAATCCCGTTCGTCATGGGCAGGAACGGCCATGATGGCACCGGAACCGTAGCTCATCAGAACGTAGTCGGCGATCCAGATTGGCATTTTCTCACCGTTAGCCGGGTTGATTGCATAAGCTCCTGTGAAAACACCGGTTTTTTCTTTTGCAAGATCGGTACGTTCAAGATCACTTTTCGACTTGATCTTGTCGATGTACTCATCCACTTTCGAGCGCTGTGCGTCCGTCGTGATTTCTGCGACGAACGGATGCTCAGGAGCAAGTACCGCATAGGTCGCACCAAAGATCGTATCCGGACGCGTCGTGAACACATCGAATGATTTGTCATGACCTTCGATGGCAAAATTCACTTCTGCCCCTTCAGAGCGTCCGATCCAGTTACGCTGCATGTCTTTGATGCTTTCCGGCCAGTCAACCTCTTCAAGGTCTTCAACAAGACGATCAGCATAAGCCGTGATCTTCAGCATCCACTGCTTCATCGGACGGCGCTCTACAGGGTGGCCTCCGCGTTCACTCTTCCCGTCAATGACCTCTTCATTGGCAAGCACCGTTCCAAGTGCCGGACACCAGTTCACGGCAACCTCATCCACATAGGCTAAACCTTTTTCATAAAGCTTGGTGAAGATCCACTGCGTCCACTTGTAGTAGCCGGGATCAGTCGTATTCACTTCACGGTCCCAGTCGTAGGAGAAACCAAGTGATTTGATTTGTCGGCGGAATGTATCAATATTTTTTTGAGTGAATTCTGCCGGATCATTTCCTGTATCAAGGGCATATTGCTCAGCCGGTAAACCGAATGCATCCCAGCCCATTGGATGAAGGACATTGTACCCCTGCATACGCTTCATGCGGGAAAGGATGTCTGTTGCCGTAAAGCCTTCCGGATGCCCGACGTGAAGACCGGCACCTGATGGATACGGGAACATATCCAGTGCATAGAAATTGGATTTCCCTTCGTCTTCCGTTACCTTGAACGTTTTATTCTCTTCCCAATACTGCTGCCATTTCGTCTCAACACTTTTATGATTAAAACTCATATTGAGATCCTCCTTTAATTTTCATGTTCTTAAAAAAATAAAAAAAACCCTCATCCCAAATAAATATTTGGGACGAGAGTCTGTATGTACATTCTCCCGCGGTACCACCCACATTAGTGTACGCGCACTCAGCTTCATTCATCCTTAACGCGGAAAACGGCAAGTCTTACTGTAACTTCACACTTGCAACTCAGCAGGCGAGTTCATGATGCTTCTGGTTGACTTTCACCACCCGTCAACTCTCTACGACAGAAAACCGTCACTACTACTCCCGATCAACGTTTCAATATAAGTAAACACTATATGTATTCACTATTTTAGTGAAAAATATACAGAAGCGCAAGCCTATTATTGGTTTGGAGAGGATATTTTAGTCATTTGTTTGAGAGTATGTTCGCAAATCTGGACCTACTCGTCAGTTATCAGGCTATTATTGAGAAGAATCCGGTTTTTCGATGGAAGGGGAACGGTCACGGGAGACGACTCCGTCCCTTTCATTGCAAATTGGGACCGGGCTCGAGACGAATCCAGCCGATTCTGCTGAAAATCCGGCCGATATCGAGAAAAATCCGGCCGTTTCGACCTTGAATCCAGCCGAAATGGAAGATAATCCGGCCGTTTTGATGAAGAATCCAGCCGTTTTACATTTTCATCCAACTCAATATTCACTTTCGCTACACACTCCGCAAAAAAAGAAACGGCCCCCTAAGGAACCGTCTCTCCTCCATCAATCTATTGAACCGTATACCCGCCGTCCAGTACGACTGCCTGCCCGGTGATCCCTTTTGCGGCATCACTGCACAGGAACATCGTATAGTCGGCAATTTCTTTTACGTCCAGCAGTCTTTTCTGGGGCACCAAAGGATAAATGACTTCTTCAATCACTCTCTCGAAAGGGACGTTGCGCGTCTTCGCGAGGTCCGCCAGTTGATTCCGGACCAAAGGCGTATCCACGTAGCCAGGACATACGGCATTCACGGTGATGCCATGTTCCGCCGTTTCCAGTGCCGCGACTTTCGTCAAGCCGATGACTCCGTGTTTCGCAGAATTATAGGCGGCTTTGCCTGAAAATCCGACCAATCCGTTAATGGACGCCATGTTGATGATCCGTCCCGCCCCCTGCTTCTTCATGTGGGGAAGAGCATTCTTAATGGCGACAAATGGGGCCGTCAGCATGACTTTTAACAGCAGCTCGAATTTTTCAGTAGGGAACTCTTCGATATGTGAAACATGCTGAAGCCCTGCATTGTTGATCAAGACATCGAGCCGACCGAAATGATCCACCGTTTTTTCGATCGCTTCTTTTAATTCTGTTTCCGATGTTACGTCACAGCCCAACCCGAGAACCTCATAACCTTCTGCTTTAAGAGATTCCGAAGCTTCCCCAACAGCATCTTCCTTCAGATCCGTGAGGACGACTTTCGCTCCAGCTGCGGCGAATTCTCTGCCGATTTGGTAGCCGATCCCTTGGGCTGCCCCTGTTATGAATACCACTTTATTTTCTACCATTTTCTTAAATCCCCACTCCCAAGCTGAATAATACGATCGCAAGTGCCAATCCGATTAGCGGGACGATGACCGTCAATGCTCCGACAGCGCCATACGCTTCTCCGTGTGATTCATTACAGATCGAGCGGATCGTCGTCACGACGTATCCATTATGCGGCAGTGAGTCCAGTGCTCCTGAAGATATCGCCACTACCCGGTGAAGGGCTTCTGGATTCACACCCATATCGACGTAGTGCGGTGCAAGGATCGGCAGGGCAATCGCCTGACCACCCGAAGCCGAACCTGTCATACCGGCAATCACACTGACGGCGATGGCTCCACCGATCAATGGTGAACCAGGAATATTCGTCATGACATCGACTGCTGTCGTGAAGGCAGGAACCGCTTTGGCCACCCCACCGAAACCGACAACGGCCGCCGTGTTCCCGATGGCGATCAACGCTCCGACCGTCCCCTCGGAAACCGCTCCCCAGAAACCTTTGAAATACTTACGATTCAATACATAAGCGGAAATGACCCCGCCAAGCAAGGCGATGATCAGAGCCGACTGCTTTAACGAATCGTGGAATGAAAAAGCCAGGATGAGGACGACCAATAATGGGATCAATCCCATGAACGGGTTTGGTAACGGTCTGCCTTCATCGATGACCGGATCTTCTTCACGGGCGTGGAATTTCTCTCCTTTTCTCACAGCCTTCGTGATCATGCGCTTTAACCACCAGTACCCAAACACCGCCATGAATACGGCAACGATCAAGCTGACCTCCCAGCCTGCATAAGGTGTTGTGTTCAAGTATTCGATGGGGATCCAGTTCTGGATCTCCGGTGAACCGGCTGAGGTCATCGTGAACGTGACCGAACCGAACGCCAGTGCCGCCGGAATGAAACGGCGCGGCAGATCCGCTTGTTTAAACAGACTGACCGCCATAGGATAAACGGAGAATGCAACAACGAACAGGCTGACTCCACCGTACGTCAATACCGCACAGGCCAACACGATGGCGAATACAGCGTATTTCATTCCCAATTTTTCTACTACAAAACGGGAGACACTGTCTGCTGCACCACTATCCTCCATCACTTTCCCGAACACGGCTCCCAGTAGGAACATCAAATACCAGGCTGCGACAAAGCTTGTGAAACCCGACATATAGTTCGTGACGAGATCTGCTTCACCTTTTCCCGCCAGCTGCGGAAAAAGCGGCATCCCGCTTAGCACGGCTACAAATAATGCCGAGATGGGTCCAACGATCAGGATGTTCATGCCCCTCATCGTTAAAAAGATTAATAAAATGAGTCCTCCAATCAGACCGATCATGCTTAACATGATATTTCCCCCTTTGTTCTCTAAAGATGATGACGCTTACATTTTTATCTTGATGCGTACGCTCCCCTTTCCCAAAAATATGTTCACTTACTAAACATGCAATAATTGTGCCAACTTTCAGATTACTATAAAAGCACTTCCAGAGTTTTTTGTAGTCCGAAATTCTGGACAAATCCACTCTTCAGTCACGAAATGTTCACCATTTCTCTTAAAAATAAGATAGTCCGGAAAAGCGGACTGTTTTCCGTATTTCCGGACTACTTCTTAAGTTTATAGAAGACCATACTTATTTAATTTTTCATACATGCTGGATTTACTGATTCCCAGTGACTTTGCAGCCTTTCGCTTATCGGGCTGGGCTTGCAGACTCTGGGTGAGAACCGACTTTTCCGTTTCTTCCAGGATTTCTTTCAGCGTTTTAGATCCCACTCCGTATATATTTCCCGTCTTCATATACGTCGGTAATGACTGAAGGGAAATCGTGCTTCCATTCGTCAAATAGGTGGAAGCATGAATGACATTTTCCAATTCACGGAGATTCCCCGGCCAGCTGTAGGAAAGAAAAATCCGCAGCACCTCCTGGTCGAAATCCTTGATGCGTTTTCCCGAGGATTTTGTGGATTTCTCCAGGAAAAAGGATGCGAGGGTTTCAATATCATCTTTCCGCTCACGCAGTGGAGGGATCTGAAACGGGATGACATTGATCCGGTAATACAGGTCACTCCGGAATCTCTTTTCTTCCATCATTTTTTCAAGCGGACGGTTCGTGGCGGCAATGATCCTTACGTCCACATTCTGTACCCGGGTTGAACCGACTGCCTCGACTTCCCCTTCCTGTAAAACCCTGAGAAGCTTCGCCTGCATATTAAGAGGCATATCACCGATTTCATCAAGGAATAATGTCCCCTTATGGGCAAGTTGGAATTTCCCTTTCTTTCCGCCCTTTTTGGCCCCGGTAAATGCTCCTTCTTCGTAACCGAAGAGCTCCGACTCCAGGAGCTGCTCGGGGATCGCTGCACAATTCACTTTAATGAAAGGCTGTCCGCTTCTTTCACTCAGCTGATGGATGCTGTGTGCGAACAGTTCTTTACCCGTTCCGCTCTCCCCCCTGATCAGGATGGAAATATCACTCGGCGCGATCATTTGGGCTTTGTCCTTCAATTCATTCATACCGGGTGATTCCCCGATGATGTCATTGAGCGAGTATTTCACACCGGTATTGATATCCTGTATGTAACTTTGGATCTTTGACATCATATTTTTCACATGTGAACTCATTTGCATCCATTCACTCGTGTCACGGAAAATGACGGATCCGAATGCTCCGATCACCTTCCCGTCCACCAGAATCGGGATTCGGTTGGCGATCATGTAATTTCCTTTAATATATTGAAGATCTGCCACCTCTTCTTTCCCGCTCTCCGCCACTATATGCATCCTCGTGTTTTCAATCACGTTTGTTACGTGTGATCCTATCGCTTTATCCCGTTCAACCTCAAGAAAGCGACAGTAATTGTCGTTTATATAGATGATGATCCCTTTGTCATCGACGACGACCAACCATTCGAAAGCGTTTTCAAGAATGATTTCAATCATGTCGACGGACACCTTTTTTAATAAGCTGCTCATTTCCCATCGCCTCCGCTGTTTTGCAAGAGAATATATACTTCTATAGTAGCACAACCTATTATGCGTTTTTTGAAAACTATTCAGATTTGTCAATAATTTCAATTACCAGTCGGGATTCGGTTTAATGCCTGCCGTATTAGGGAATCTTCATAACAATGAATGGAGGAATGAAAGGATGAAAATCGCAGAACTGAAAATATTTTATTTCGAAGACGATGGAATCATCCCGAATAACCCGGACCTGCCCGTTCTCATTTACCGGAACGCACTCGATCAGGCAAATGAAGCCGAAGAGGTTTTTAATCAAAATCACTGGCTGAACAGCTGGACAAACGGCATTTACGATTATCACCATTATCACAGCAATGCCCATGAAGTTTTGGGTGTCATGCAGGGTGAGGCAAGAGTTCAATTAGGCGGGGAAATGGGCGAAGAAGTAACGGTTCATCAAGGTGATGTGATGGTCCTTCCAGCCGGGACCGGTCATAAGAAATTGACAGCAAGTCCGGACTTTAAAGTCGCCGGCGCTTATCCTGACGGGGACAGTTATAATGTAAAAAAGGGTTCATTACGCGAACGTCCCAGTGTGTTAATTGAGATCAAGAACGTTTCTCTTCCAACATCAGATCCTGTATTTGGAGATAAGGGTCCTCTGATAAAATATTGGCTCAAGAAATGAGTTAGAAACCATTCTGCACTGTATTCATTCTTATTTCTCTATAGTAATGCTTCTTAGAAACGGCTATCATTACTTATAAAAGCGCATTGTAATCTTCGGATAAAGATTATATTTATAAAATAGTCTTGTTTTCTTTCAAGTCCTATGCTATTCTATATTAGCGATGAGCTGAATTGTGTAAGTCGGTGATCACGTCCTTGTGACAACAAACGATGTGGCGTTTGCTGATTATCCGCCTCAATTTTTTGCAAGTGGGCTTCCATAGGAAATGGGAGCCCTTTTTATATGGAGAAAAACCCCCAATGATTCCTCATTGGGGTTTTTTCATTGTTGAACGGACATGGTCACGGCGCTTTTCTTTTTCAATGGACGGTCATATTGACTGGTAATCCATAACGATACGATGAAAAACGCAATCAGCGTCATGAAGAGCACCTGCATGCTGAATACATCCACCAGCACCCCTCCGATAAATGGACCGATCATTCTTCCACCCGTGGCCGTACTGTTGACGATTCCCTGGTAAAATCCTTCCCTGCCCTTTGGAGCAAGTGAGTTGGCGATTGTCGGGACCGCCGGCCAGATCAGCATTTCACCGATCGTCAAGATGATCATGGCAATGGCAAACCACTGAAATTGATCGGCAATCGACGCTACACCGAACGAAATCATGAAAATGACGGTCCCGATCATGATTTGCAGCTTTAAATTGTTCTCAAAACGCTTGATCAATTTGGATAAAAGCGGCTGAGCCAGAACGATCAATGCTCCATTGATCGTCCACAATAAGCTGTACTGTTTCAGGGATATATTGATTTCCTGCGTATAGGTGGCGATGGTGGACTGCCATTGCACGTATCCCATCCAGCATAAAAGATAAGCAACACATATGAAGAGCAGCGCCTTCAGCTTCGATTTGTCCCTTATCACCTTCGATTCATTCAATACCGATGTTTGATGACCCGCAACCGAAATGTTCCGGTATCCGAAGAAGGCGATGAAGAAAAAGACGATATACATACTCAGATTAGCCATAAATATATAGTTAAAGGAGAATGAGGCGACGAACCCGCCCAATGCGGCTCCGACGGCCACTCCAATATTTTGGGCTACATAGACGGAATTGAATGCTTTCCGTCCCCCTTCCGGCCACACCGAACCTGCCATGGCGTACATGGAAGGAAATACGATACCTGAACCGAATCCGACAACGGTAAGGAAGACGACATAGTATGAAAAGCCGTGCCATATATTCATTCCGATAAGGGCGGATAATGTGATTGAAATTCCCAACAGGATGGATCGATAACCGCCAAAACGATCGAATAACGTCCCTCCGATAAGATTTCCGATCACACTCGCGCCTGCATTCATCATCAGCACAATTCCCGCTACAGACAATGACTTTCCTAAATTTTCATGAAGGTAAATCGTATTAAGCGGCCATAAAAAAGAGGCTCCCGTCACATTCACCATCATTCCAATGACAAGTAACCATAATGATTTGGGCATCATTCTGCCCCCTTTCCACTCTTTTATTTCGAGTCCCAAAAGGATTTTACTCCTTTTCACGAAAGGGGGCAAGAATTATTTTTTCATATCAAAAAAAAGACCAGGCACTCCTTATGAGCACCTGGCCGGGGACGTTTTATTTCCCGTTATGATGATTGGATTTGACGGGCTGACCCTGTTTTTCGTAGCGCTTTTTGGCTTCTTTGACAGGATTGTTTTCAGCACCGAATTCTGTATCCAATTTTCGGAAATCACTGCGGGTCTTTTGTTCAGGATTGTTTTGATCAGAGCGTGTACTCAATGTAATTTACCTCCCACTACATTCGGATCATGATCCAGCAAAATCATTTCGTTTTGCAGGTTTTGAAGTTGAAGTCTCATGCGATGCAGTTGTTCACGCTGCTGGGAGTTTGCACTGTTCGCCATGTGAGCCACGTCGTTGACGGCTTCTTCAAGCTGCTGCATGGCCTGTGTGTATTCCACATCATGATAATGCTCCTGCTGTGACCCTGCTTTATATTGTTGCTGAGCGTAACGAATGGCATCTTCGCATTTCTGAATGCATTCATCCATCGAATTCCTTGTTGCCATTTCGACTACCTCCTTGATGATTGGAATCAAGAAGAGGAAGGTCCTATCCTTACTCCCCTCCATCTTAGTTTGAACCTGTTTGCCCGTTTCAGAAGTGGTAATCTTCGCCTATTTCTATGGTCAGGATACATTTGTCCCCGTGTTCATGATAAAATCTCTTTAGCGTCATACATACCGCTATATCACTTGAAATTTAGGAGGTGTTTGTCATCGGGACAAACCCATTTCCATATGCCACAGATTCAAAACGATATCACACATGGAATTATCACCTCCGAAACCATTTCGGACATAAGGTGTTTAAAGTTGCCCTCGACGGCGGGTTCGATTGCCCGAACAGGGATGGCACCGTTGCACACGGCGGTTGTACTTTTTGCAGTGCCGCAGGCTCCGGGGACTTTGCCGGAAGCAGGGTCGACTCCTTAGAGAAACAATTCCATGACATCAAGGGAAGAATGCATCAAAAGTGGAAAGACGGAAAGTACATGGCGTATTTCCAGGCGTTCACGAATACCCATGCACCCGTTGACGTCCTGAGGGAAAAGTACGAATCCGTTTTGAAGCAGGATGGAGTCGTAGGCATATCCATCGCCACACGTCCTGATTGCCTTCCTGACGACGTCGTCGAATATTTGGCTGAATTGAATGAGAGAACTTATCTATGGGTTGAGCTCGGGCTACAAACCGTCCATGAAAAAACGGCAGGCTTGATCAACCGGGCTCATGATTACCAGTGTTATATGGAAGGCGTACAAAAATTGCGCAAGCACGGGATCCGTGTATGCTCCCATATTATTAACGGACTTCCCCAGGAAAATGAGGAAATGATGATGGAAACGGCACGTGAAGTCGCAAAGCTTGACGTCCAGGGAATCAAGATCCATCTTCTGCACTTACTGAAGGGAACCCCCATGGTCAAGCAATATGAAAAAGGTCTGGTGGAGTTCATGGATTTTGATCAATACGTGAAACTCGTTTGTGACCAACTGGAAGTCATCCCTCCTGAAATGATCATTCATCGCATCACCGGAGACGGACCTATCGACCTGATGATCGGACCGATGTGGAGCGTGAATAAATGGAACGTACTGAACGCCATCGATGATGAATTGAAACGCCGGGACAGCTGGCAGGGGAAATTTTATAAAATGGATGTGAAAGCATGAAATTAGATCGAATACTACCTTTCGCGAGAGAGCTTCTGGAACGGGCGGTGAAGCCAGGAGATATCACGATAGACGCAACGCTTGGAAATGGACATGACACCCTGTTCCTTGCCCGTTTGGTCGGGGAAAATGGCCGGGTATATGGTTTCGATATCCAGGAAGAAGCCATCCACAACACGAGGGAACAACTTATTACCCATGATCTCGCCGACCGGGTGACCCTGTTCCACCAGGGACATGAGACCGTCATGAACGTCATCCCCCCATTGCATTACGGGAAAGTGACGGGGGCCGTCTTCAATCTTGGGTATTTACCCGGCGGTGACAAGGATATCGTCACCCGTCCGAAAACGACGATACTCGCCTTGAATCAAATCCTTGAGATGATGGCCCCTGAAGGGATCCTTGTCCTTGTCATTTATCACGGACATCCTGAAGGCGCCGTCGAACGGGACTACATCCTCCGCTACGTAGAGCGATTGGACCAAAACTACGTGCATGTGCTGAGATATCAGTTCATGAACCAACTGAATAATCCGCCGTTTATCGTGGCGCTTGAGAAAAGATAAAAGTAGGGACGGACCTCCGTGGAGGTCCGTCCCTATCTATTTATAATAATTCGTTTGCGATCAGTTCGAATGATTTGAGTTTATCTTTGAAGTCATAGGTGATGCTGACAAGCATGATTTCATCGGTTTGGTATTGCTCGCTTAGTGCGAGTAGCTTTTCTTTTACTTTTTTCGGACCACCGACGACCATGCGTTTGCGGTTTTCACGCACTCTCATTGCTTCGAATGGGGTGTACTGATACGCTGCCGCCTTCTCAGGGCTCGGGGTTCCGTTCGAGCGCATGCCCTGTTCGATCATCAGGATGGATAGGTCGATGCTTGATGCGACCCTTTCCGCTTCTTCATCCGTTTCGGCACAAATGGCAAAAACGGCTACGATGTTCTTCGGTTCCTTCAAGTACTCGGAAGGAACAAAGTTATTCCGGTAGGCTTGAGTATATTGCGGACCGCCTTCCCCATTGATGAATTGGGCAAATGTGTATGGCAGTCCTTTTTGCGCGGCAAGCATGGCACTGGAAGGACTTGATCCGAGCATCCAGACTTCCGGCATGGTTTTGATCATCGGAGCTGCCGTAAGTCCTTGGTACGGATGGGCATCAGGCAGGGAATCCGTCAGATAACCGAGTAAGTCATCGATTTGTTCCGGATAACGGTTTACATCCCGCGGCTTCCCGTCATGGAGGGCCATCGTGGCCATCGGCATTCCACCGGGAGCCCTTCCCAACCCTAAATCGATCCGATTCGGATTCAAGCCTTCAAGCAAACGGAAATTTTCCGCCACTTTATAAGATGAGTAATGGGGAAGCATGACCCCTCCGGACCCGACACGGATTCTTGACGTATTTTGGGCAAGATGGGCAATCAGCACTTCCGGTGATGAACCGGCAAGGCTCGTGGAATCATGATGCTCGGATACCCAGAACCGTTCAAACCCTAATTTTTCTGCATGTTTTGCTAATTCTACTGTATTATTTAAAGCCTCCTGCGGGCTCATTCCTTCTGCAATCGGTGACTGATCTAGTACACTTAGCTTCAAAATGGACATCTCCTTTGATTGATGTGTGTATTATTATCAATTCTGAGGAAAAAAATGTCCACTAACATGCTTAAAGGGTGATGGCCGAAATGGCCATCACCCTTTGCTTGATTATTTCTTGTAGATTAACACTTTACCGACTGAACCATCATGACTTTGGCCAGTAACGCGGAATTTTAATCCGTAGTTCGGTACGTTACGTCCAGCGTCTACCATACCTTTGTTGCTGTAATCTTTACTATCGTCGAATAGTGGATTACGTTTAGTATGGTTGTCTTTCATCGTCAGCCCAAGCAGTTCAGTGTAATCCAGGAACATTTTTTCTGATTTATCCAAACTGAAAGCTGCATCGTGAACCTGGTAGCGTGTAGACCCTACAGATCCATCGCTCCAGTAGTTGGTTTTCTGGTCAGCATCGACAACTCCAACGAAACCGTCTCCAGGATGAGTACCTGTCCAGTTATCGCTGTATGATTTATCTACATACCATACGACCAATCCGTCATCGAATTGCATTAAGCTTGCGCCGCGGCGGATGTTGGCAAGACCTTCATCTACACCGTTATGACTGCGCCATTCAAGCAGGTAGTAGTGCTCCTTCAGGGAAATTCCGTTTGATACTTCGAAGCCTTCTGTTTTGAATTGAGGCTCACCTTCTGCACCATCTTCAAATACGACATTTCCATCGACAGTTAAAGTGGCGTTATCCAAAGCGAAACCATCAAGAGCAAGACCGCCATCTGTAACGTAATTGAATGTAAGCGTTACCTTCTGACCGGCAAATTGGCTTAAATCGTAAGACTTATCAACCCACTGACCTTTTGTAGATTCAGCTCGGCCGTCTCCATCAGTATCGTCGTTACCGATTGTGTCAATTTCTACTTCCTCGCCATTGGCTGTCTTAGCAACAACGTGAAGGAAATCGTAATCGTACTCAACATCATATAAGGTTTTGAAGCTGAATGTAGCGTTTGTTGCATTTGTTAGATCAAATTCAGGAGAAACGAGTGATGTATTAAGGTCATCTCCCTTTGTACTGTAGTAGTACTTTTCACCAAACTCAGGCAGGATACCCTGTACCTCTTTGTCTGGAAGGTTCACTTTCACGACATCATTGTTGGTACCCTTTGTCGCAGCCTCATCCAACAGATATTCCTTACCTTTGCGGGTAACATCCGCTGCATTGATTTCATCGCCGGATTGCCAATTCCCTTGTGTTCCTTCATTGTCCACTACAGCAGAAGCCTGCAGCATTTCTTTCATATAAGGACTGAATCCAGAAGGCATTGAACCCGGGATATCCCCAGCCCAGCTTCCGCTTGCCATGATGGACCAGTAGCTTACCGGTTCACCCGTTCCAGTGTATTGTGTATCGTATTCATCAGGGAGCCCTAAATCATGTCCAAATTCATGGGCCATGACTCCTACTGCACCGTCTTCAGGTTCGATTGTGTAATCATACGCGTACATTGTTCCTTGTCCCCAATAATCAACTTCCGGAGTAGGGGAGCCCGCAATCGGGAAGATTCCACCAAGGTTCCAGCGGTGTGACCAGATAGCGTCAGATCCCAATGATCCTCCACCTGCTTCTTCACCTACACCAGAATGGATAACCATCAGGTGGTCAACAAGTCCATCCGGCTCTAAGTAGTTCCCATCACCGTCAAGATCATAACGATCCCATTTGTCGTACTCTGAAAGATCAACGTTCGGGTCCGCTGCTGCTTGTGCAAGAGCTTCTTTGATCAGACCGCGTGCATCGACATCACTGCCGTCCGGCTGCGGATCATTTCCGCCATATGCAGCTGCCGGTTTACTTGCTGTGTACCAGCCCGCAACGTTTCCGTCCACTGAATAACTTCCACCAGATTGCTGCTCATAGTACTGCTTCATGGAAACGTATGTCTTTCCATCTGGACCTTTCCATCCTCCAGTACCAAATAGCATATCTTGATAGTGTTCTCGGGAGTAAGCATCCTCCCCTTCATAGTACATATCCGTCTCATCAGCCGTCATGGAATTATGAGGCTTGTCCGGATAGTCTACAAGAAGTACCAATACTTCATCGGTACGTTTTTCACCATCATATGCTTCTTCCTTTACCGGGTCAGGAGAGTTCTTCTTTGCATGTCCAAGTTTATTTCCTTTACCGTTCTTTACACCATTGTCTTTCATGGATTTTTGAAGCTTTGCTTTCGCTTCTGCTTCTTCGTTGTGAAGTTCGCCTTCACCTTCATCTGCTTGCTTCTCAGCTGATTCTGCTTTGGCTTCAAGGAATTTCTGCAGTCCCTTTTGTGCCTCTGCAGCAGAAGCATTTTTCTTGATCTTGCCTTCTTCCTTCAGCATTTCGATCAGTCGATCATCATTCGCAATCCCTAAATCAAACGCCCCCCCATGCTTATGATCATATTTCACCGTCGGCTTCGCTAACACATTCTGAGGCCCTACGGTCGCAGCTGATGCAGGTACAGCAAATGCCCCTACACTAAGCGCTGCGGCCATGGCCATGGATAAAACTTTACGTGATTTCAAGCACGATTCCCCCTTAGTTATGTACTAAATATTTACACTAACTACAATATACTCCACTATTCTGAAAAGTAAATATATTCAGAATACATTTGGTTATTTAGTATTACGAAATAAATTCAATATAGTTAAAAAGGTGCATATACACTCGACAGAACCAAAGGACTATCGTCACTAAACCAGGAAAATCAACAAAAAATTTATGTATAATTATGGTATATTTGGTCTCTTGTTGGGTGACTGTGTCCAACTTTGGTTGGGGAAAACAGACAGAAAAAGGGACGGACCTCCGAAGTATTTCGGAGGTCCGTCCCTCGATCGTCTATTATGATGTTTTTTTGCGGTTTCTCCATTTGCGGTAGATTTTCCCGTTCAGGTAGAAGAATCTGGTGATCCAGCCGGCTTCTCCGATGAATTGTTTGGAGAAGGATTGGACGCTTGCCTGTTTACTGGCTTTCTCGTCAGACAAATAGACTCCGATGAGTCCTTTATTGATCAAACGGTGAAAGTGAGCATGGGGAAGCTCATGGGTATGTTCATCGGCCTTCTGCAGAAAATGGATGAGTCGCTCCTTTAAATGCTCATCATTTTCATAGTAGAAACAGAAGTTCAAATCTCCCCCTTCCCGGTCCTCATCCTGATCGATGAAGTAATCGAGAAGGATATGTAATCCTTGAATGTATGGGAAATAGCCCCGCTTGATTTTCTCTGTATGCGAAGGCTTGAAGTCACTTCGATTGGCATAAGAGACTAAGCAGAAGATTCCAAGGGTCGAACCTGAACATGCGGAAAATTCATACCAGTCCATTTCAGGCAGGTTCGGTCGATGGGTTTCGAACCAATCCTGAAGCCGTCCCTCTCTCTCTTCTTTCTTCACGTGTTTATGTATCTGCAGATCACAATAGTACTCACACAGTTCCAGGAGATCATCCTTGATGCTTTCGTAATGGCGTAAGCTACCTAGAACGGATTGGCAGGTCAGGACCAGATCCCTGAGATATCCTCCATCATCCTGATCTCGTCTTAATGCATAATAATTGACGGGTTCCGCCCCCACCGTCAAGGAATCCTTCATGGACTGATGCAGGAGGGCAAAGTCATCGGGATCAAGGGAAACACTGCGATCGCACAGATTATCCAGGTAATCGCTGATCGTCTGATACGCGACGATGAACCGGATCGTATCTGCTTTATGATCCAATGCCAGAAGGGAAAGGATCGATCCTCCCTCGCAATGGAACGTTTTATGCTGGATGCTTGCAAGTGCCTGGTTTCTCAGTTCCTGATTGGGTATCTTTTCCGCCCGCTTTTTCCAGCCGTCCAATTCTTCATGCACGATGGGAAAAACGGTGCGGTACACTCTTGTCATTAATGAAAAGGGATCACTTGGTATCGACATTTCATCACCTCTTTTACAAAATGTATCCCAGCGCTTTCAATCGACTTTCAATGAAGATCTTAGAATACTCATAGATCTCTTCTCTTTCAGGTTCATTATAAATTTCATGATAGCACTTTGGCCATTCTTTGTAATGCATTTCAGATAATGACAGCTCATTGAACCATTTTTTCACTGTCTTCTTTTCGACGATTTTATCATCCCCCGCCTGCATCACAAGCAATGGGACGTCTGGCATTTTTTCCAGGTTGGCAAATGCTTGCTTCATCGCCTGTACAAGCTCCCTGTACCAGCGGACAGACACTTTCGTGATATAGAGCGTATCATTGCTGTCGATTTCCCGGACATCTGCGTTCCGGGTCGCCATATCGATGGTCAAACCTGACGGGAACTTCACCATCGGAGCGATTTTATTTAAACCGAGGGATAATAGCTCGACCGGTTTAGCCGGGGTCGTAACCAGTCCCAAACAAGGCGAGGATAAAATGACACCCGCTACGTTCACATGGGATTCCTGAAGGAGTCTTATGGCGATAAGCCCACCCATACTATGACCGATCACAAAGACAGGCAATTCGAATTGATAGGCTGCCTGGACCCAGTCCTTCACTTCCACGATGTATTCATCAAAGGAATCGATATGGCCCCTTTGACTTCTTGACGTCATTCCCTGACCGGGTAAGTCACCCATGACGACGTGAAAGCCTGCAGCACGCCACATTTCAATGAGCCAACCATATCTTCCGTGATGTTCCATCGCCCCATGAATGATGACGATGACTGCCTTTGCCTCTTGATCTGATTCCCATTTCCACATGACAAATCCTCCTTTGTAGTTCTCTCCATGAATGAATTCTGCTACCATTATTATAATAAATATTATTGAAAGGGGTAGTAAAAAATGCTCTATCCATATTACGATAAAAAACCCATCATCGCACATTCGGCATTCATCGCCGATTACGTGACCATCTCCGGGGACGTGGAGATTGGTGAAGAATCGAGTATCTGGTTCAACACCGTCATCAGGGGGGATGTCGCTCCCACTAAGATCGGTGATAAAGTAAATATACAGGATAACTCCATTCTTCATCAGAGTCCAAATAACCCTCTTATCCTTGAAGATGAAGTGACTGTCGGACATGGGGTGATCTTACATAGCTGCAAGATCAGGAAAAAGGCATTGATCGGCATGGGTTCCATCATCCTCGATAATGCCGAAATCGGCGAAGGAGCGTTCATCGGAGCCGGAAGCCTTGTCCCCCAGGGGAAGGTCATCCCGCCAAATACCCTTGCGTTTGGACGACCGGCAAAAGTCGTGAGGGAGCTCAATGAGCACGATATCAGTGAAATGAAGCGCATTTCAAGGGAATACGCAGAAAAAGGTCAGTATTATAAGAACATCAAACCCTTTTAACTTCCTATACTTGGGATACCCCATCCTCCTTGAGAATACTCATGGAAGATTTTCTTGAGGGTCTGATACCTCTCAGAAACCAACCCAGAATGCAATCACGAAAAAGACCAACACCCCAAAAAGTGTTGGTCTCTTCTATCTTTCATTATTCAGCCAATGCTTCTGCTTTCAACGCATCCGCTTTGTTCGTGCGTTCCCAAGGAAGATCGATGTCATTGCGACCGAAGTGTCCGTAAGCAGCTGTCTGCTTGTAGATCGGACGACGAAGATCAAGCATCTTGATGATTCCTGCAGGACGAAGGTCAAAGTTATTGCTCACAACGTCAATTAATACATCTTCTGAAACTTTCCCTGTTCCAAATGTATCAACGGAGATGGATACGGGCTTCGCCACACCGATTGCATACGCTAATTGAACTTCACATTTCTCAGCAAGTCCCGCTGCCACGATGTTCTTCGCAACATAGCGCGCTGCATAGGCCGCTGAACGGTCCACTTTCGTTGCATCCTTACCAGAGAAGGCACCTCCACCGTGACGGGCGTATCCGCCGTAAGTGTCAACGATGATTTTACGTCCTGTCAGACCTGCATCACCTTGTGGTCCACCAATTACGAAGCGGCCAGTCGGGTTGATGAAGTATTTCGTTTCTTCATCGATCAGTTCTTTCGGTACAACCGGGTCGATGACATATTCTTTCAGGTTGCGCTGGATTTGCTCAAGCGTCACTTCAGGGTGATGCTGAGTCGAGATAACGATCGTGTCGATGCGGACCGGCTTATCGTTTTCATCGTATTCAACGGTTACTTGTGTTTTTCCATCCGGACGAAGGTAAGGAAGGATCTCTTCTTTACGTACTTCCGTTAAGCGACGGGAGATTTTGTGTGCAAGGGAGATCGGAAGAGGCATAAGCTCTTTCGTTTCATTACAAGCGAATCCGAACATCAACCCTTGGTCACCAGCACCGATTGCATCGATTTCTTCATCCGTCATTTGACCTTCACGGGCTTCAAGGGCCTGATCGACACCTTGAGCGATATCCGCAGACTGCTCATCAATGGAAGTCAGAACCGCACATGTTTCAGCATCAAAGCCGTATTTCGCACGGGTATAGCCAATTTCACGGATCGTTTCACGAACGATTTTCGGGATATCGACATACGTATTCGTAGTGATTTCACCGGCAACGAGCACAAGACCCGTCGTGACAGACGTTTCACACGCTACACGTGCATTCGGATCATTGGTAAGAATTGCATCAAGAATTGAATCAGAGATTTGGTCACAAATTTTATCTGGATGTCCTTCGGTTACGGACTCAGATGTAAACAGACGACGTTTAGTTGACATCAAGGTTCCTCCTTAAGCATATTTGTCAAAAATCTTCTTCTGACAAAACAGTAAACAGATACGGTACTCATTTCCCTAAGTAGTATGAAGTAAACATGATTCTTTTATCAATCAATCATGATTTATGTGCATGTGGTCCACTATAAACAGAAAAAACCCTTCCTCAGGAAAAAAGCTTCAGAGGAAAGGTTTCAGATCATAGCCGCGCCTTTTCTCTCTTATCGTTCAAGGTTTTAGAGACCTTGCCTCAGTTTAGCACCTTCGCTTAATCGGATTCATTAAAGAAATGGATCCATTCACTATTTAGCAGGTTGCTGGGTTTCATAGGGTCTGCTCCCTCCACCAGCTCAGGATAAGAGTATCCGTTCAAGGAACAATGATAACGGTTAGGACAAGTGGTGTCAACTTTTTTTGAATGACAGGTTTAACCATTCCTTTCATGGTTTCAACCTGTTTTTTTATCATTACATAACCTAATGGGGTAATGAGGCTAAACATTTAGAGGTGGATTTCATATAAATAAGAAGAAACATGCTTTATTCGGTCAAGAAATGTGACAAAATGAAGACACATTATAAAATTAAATAAATAGTATAGACTAATAGCTTGATTGTGTTATACTATTTTTGTAAAGTAAACGATACCATTTAAATAAATTTATATAAAGGAAGGGTTCGAATGAATTCAGTGAGCATGTCTAATGAATTAACGGAATTACTTAATGGTCAAAACATCCAGGAACAATTATCTGTTTCTCAACTAGTCGAAAAGGTCCTTCAGCGAAATGAAGGCGTTTTAACTTCATCAGGTGCAATCAGAGCAGAAACTGGTAAATACACAGGACGCTCTCCTAAAGATAAATTTATTGTGGAAGAACCAACGACGAAAGATAAAATCGAATGGGGTTCTGTCAATCAGCCGATCTCATCGGAATCGTTCGATAAATTATATACGAAAGTCATCGAATACTTAAAAGAAAAAGAAGAAGTATTTTCATTTAAAGGGTTCGCAGGTGCCGACCCGAAACATAGACTACCGATCCAGGTGATCAATGAATTTGCCTGGCATAATCTGTTTGCCCACCAATTATTCATTCGCCCGGAAGCAGAAGAGTTAAAAGATCACAAGTCAGAATTCACCGTCATTTCAGCCCCGAACTTCAAGGCTGATCCTGAAGTCGACGGCACTCACTCCGAAACGTTCATCATCGTTTCATTTGAAAAAAGAATCGTATTGATCGGTGGTACGGAATATGCCGGTGAAATGAAGAAGTCGATCTTCTCGGTCATGAACTATGTACTTCCTGAATCCGACATCCTTTCCATGCACTGCTCTTCGAACGTCGGTCGTGAAGGCGATGTTGCATTGTTCTTCGGATTGTCCGGTACAGGGAAAACGACTTTATCCGCTGACCCTAACCGCCGCTTGATCGGTGATGACGAGCACGGCTGGTCCCCGAACGGCGTATTCAATATTGAAGGCGGATGCTATGCTAAGTGCATCGGGCTTACACGTGAAAAAGAACCTCAGATCTTTGATGCGATCCGTTTCGGTTCCGTCCTGGAAAATGTCGTTCTTGATGATATGTCCCGCATCGCGGATTATGATGATAACACTTTAACAGAAAACACGCGTGCTGCCTACCCCCTTCAAGCGATGGAAAACATCGTGGAGCCAAGTATCGCAGGACACCCAAATACAATTGTATTCTTAACAGCTGATGCTTTCGGGGTATTACCTCCGATCAGCAAGCTGACAAAAGAACAGGCGATGTACCATTTCTTAAGCGGCTATACATCGAAGCTTGCAGGTACAGAGCGTGGAATCACGTCACCACAGGCTACATTCTCGACATGCTTCGGTTCACCGTTCCTCCCTCTTCCTGCCACTCGCTATGCAGAGATGCTTGGTAAGAAGATCGATGAGCACAATGCACAAGTATTCCTCGTGAATACAGGTTGGACCGGCGGAGAATACGGGGTTGGGAATCGCATGAAGCTTTCCTACACCCGCGCCATGATCCAGGCGGCCCTTGAGGGTGAACTTACGAATGTGGAAACGGCAACAGACGAGATTTTCGGCCTGAACATCCCGGTTCACGTTCCTGGTGTTCCAGACGAAGTGCTTCAACCTAAGAAGACATGGTCCAATGAAGCGGCCTATGAAGTGAAAGCAAAAGAACTTGCTCATAAATTCAACGAGAACTTCAAGAAATTCTCGAACGTCCCTTCTGACATCGAACAAAAAGGCGGCCCGTCCGTAAAATAAATCACTTAACATACAAAGGTCCGTCCCTCAAATCAGAGGGACGGACCTTTGTTATGGTTATAGCCCTTTTTTGCGGCCGGTGATTCTGTTAAATAAGAATACGACAACGGCGATGATCAGTAGAACATGGATGACGGCTCCACCGATTTTAAAGATCAATCCTAGTAACCAAAGAACTAATAAGATTCCGATGATGGTCCAAAGCATGTGTGCTCCTCCTTAGAACTGTTATAGAAAAACTGTTATTGATCATAAGTTTCCCTAAAAGGTGAATTTTAAAACCACTACCATTTCCCTATTCTTTTATTACGATCCTAAAGAAAAATAATACTTTACTAAATATTACTAATTTTGGTATGATTATGATTAAATTTTACAGGGGGAATAGAGATGATCAGACAGCTTACAGAGAAAGATCATGTTATTTGTCAGCGACTCATTCAGCAGCAGCCTGCTGAGAACTTGTTCATCATCGGAGACATCGAAGCCTTTGGGTATGAACAGGATTTCCAGAAGATTTGGGGAGATTTTGATGAGGAAGGAAATCTCAGGGGGATCCTCCTCAAATACAGGGAAAATTTCATCCCTTATTCCATGGGGGATTTTGACGCAGAAGGCTTTGCCGCCATTATCAACGGAACAGAAGACTACAGCATCGTTTCAGGATTGAAACGGATTGTCACTGAAGTTGAACCCTTCTTATCCAGGGAAATCAATTCGAAAAGACATATGTATTACGCCAAATGTGACAGTGCATCCTCCATGGAAGACCGGGAGCTTCCTCATGTGAAAGAAGCTTCTTTCACCGATCTACCTCAACTCGTGGAGCTTTTGAACGCTATCCCGGAATTCAGTGAAGGAAGTTTTACGGTAGAGAAAAGAAAGCATGGGATGGAAAAGGGCGTAGCCCGCAGTTACTATGTAGAAGAGGACGGAAAGTTCGTTTCTTCCGCTTCCACAACAGCGGAAAACAGCATGTCCGCCATGATCGTCGCCGTATGCACACATCCCCAATACAAGAAAAAGGGCTACGCAACAGAGTGCATGACAAAGCTTTGCCGTGACGTATTGAACGAAGGAAAAGAACTATGCCTTTTTTATGATAATCCTGAAGCAGGAAAAATTTATAAGCGTATCGGATTCAAAGATATCGGTTATTGGTCAATGTATAAATTCAACTAAAAAAAGTGGATTCCTATAAATAGGAGTCCACTTATTTCTTATGCTGCCACGTTCGGGTTCTGGATCAATTTTGCCTGTACCAATCGTTTTCTTACGGTGATTCCAATCCAGCTTGCCAGGAATGCTTTGATCAGTCCCACGACGATAAATGGATAAACCCCCGCTGCCATCGCTTGACTCCAGCCGAGATCCGCCACAAATTTCAGTTGGATGGTTCCAAGGATCAACGTGATGATCATGCCGACCGTGTTGGCGATCATCGCCATTGGAATCGTAAATCTCGTTTTTTCAAGAATGAGTCCTGTGAAGTAAGCCGCAATGATAAATCCGAAGATATAGCCTCCTGTCGGACCGACCAGGACCTGTGCCCCTCCACTGAAACCGGCAAACACCGGGACCCCTACCGCGCCGAGTGCCGCATAACATATCAAGGACAGCGCCCCGTATCTGCTTCCAAGAATCGTAGCCGTGATCCCGACTGCCAGGGTTTGGCCGCTGATGGGAACGAGTGGCAGTGGTATTTCAATCTGTGCGAAAATTCCTGTCATGGCAGCAAAGATGGCACAGTGAATGATCATCCTCAATTTTTCTCCATTCATGTGTAAATCCCCCTTATGTATGTAAACTTCTTATACATTTTAGTTTACACAAATCTGAAGAATTAAGGAAGCACCATTTCCATAAAAAAAGCGGAAAAAATATCATGTTAGCGTACAAGCTTGAATATCTTTTGAGTATGTGCGGAATGGAAAAGGAGGAGACATATGAAGCGTCTGGCCGTATTAGTGTTATGTGTATTCCTATTGAGTGCCTGCGGGGAGAAGAAACCTGCATCGTATGAATTATGCGGGTATGGGGATATGATGGTCGTGAACGACAAAGAGTATGTGAAGGTATCTGCCGAGAAGAAACTCACCCTTCAGAAAAAGGTGGGATCCATTAAAGAAAAGATCGAAACCAAGTATCACCCCGTCAATAATTTCACCGCTAACACACTGGCGGAAGGTACCCCCATTTATAGCGTAAAAGACCACAAGAACTATCTGATCGCACAAACGAAGGATAACCGCTATCTGCTATATGAGGAAATCAAATAAAATGGAAGGCTGTAAGCATTTGTTTACAGCCTTCCGTTTTCAATTGGTGGAATTGAGGGAAATGAGCCGGTAGACGATCGTCGTCTTCTCATCCTTCCACTCCATCTTTTCAATTCTTCCGAAACCACTCGGATCACTGTGCTTCGTTTTTTTCACATCTATGGGAAGATGCATCGGATAGAGCCGGTATCCGTCCTTTTGAAGCTGAAACAGATTCTCTTCTTTTCTCACTTCTTTTCCTTTAGTCACAATCATCGTATTCAATTCCAGACCCATGCCCATCTTATATGACCTCAATCCTTATTAGTTTATTGATTTTTCATCCATGATGCCAGCAGGGAAACGATTTCTTGATTCTTCCGTGGCGGAAAGTAGTGCGTAAACTCTTTGAAATAATGGGACGAAACCCGCTTCCCGAGCTCCTTCAATCTTTTTTCTAATCTATATGCATGCTCGACGGAAACGTTCTGATCTTTTTCACCATGAATGATCAAGACCGGGGCCTCAAGGTTTTCAAGTGAATACAGGGGAGTCCTCCATTCGTATCGTTCGGGCACTTTATTCGGACTTCCCCCGATCACCCTCTTCATCATTCTCCGCATGTCCTTTCGTTCATCATACGTCAAGAACATATCAGACACACCTCCCCATGTGACGATGGACGTCACGTCCCTCGACTCGATCCCTGCCATCAGGGCCATGACGCCGCCCCTCGAGAAGCCGAAAACATGGATACGATTCTTTGCCACCCGGGAGTGATTTCTCAACAGTTCCACTCCTGCAACAGCATCTTGTCGGTCATCCCCGGCGAAATCTTCATTCCCTTCTCCCCCTAGGTTCCCCCTGTAATATGGCGCAAACACGATGAATCCGTGTGATGCGAACTGAGCGATCCTGGCGGGCCTGACCATGCCGACACCTTTGATCCCTCCCCTTAAATAAAGGAAACCATCGTATGTACCTTTTAAAACAGGCTCTGCCAGCAAGCCCTTCACCCTCAGTCCCGAGGATATATAGGTGATTTCATATAATTTGACATGAGGGTTCGGAGAGGGAAACAACGTTTTCTTCACGATCATTCCGTTCTTCATATTCTCTTCCTTTCAAAACGTGCTATGGGTATTCACACATTTTTTATACTCTACATAGACTATTTTAGCAAATGGAATTCACGTTGCTTTATGACCATCCTACCCTACTGCCAACCAAATAAACAAGGTTAGGCTGCACTCATCCCGACTACTGATTACGTGAAAAGTAAAGGAGGAAGATTAAATTGAAAAAATGGCTTCGAAGCGGTTTAGGTGTATTCCTCATTCTTATGCTGACCATTGGATTGACTGCATGTGGAGAAAAAGAGGAGGCTGTCCAAAAGGTTCGTGTAGCGGAAGTGACCCGCTCGATTTTTTACGCACCTGAATATGTAGCAATCGAAAAAGGATTCTTTAAAGAAGAAGGACTCGACATTGAACTGACCACCACATGGGGAGGGGATAAGACGATGACCACCCTTTTATCAAACGGTGCGGATGTCGCACTGGTCGGCTCTGAAACGTCCATCTACGTCCATGCACAAGGGTCGGATGATCCCGTCATCAACTTCGCTCAATTAACCCAAACCGACGGTACGTTTCTCGTCTCCAGGGAAAAGGTGGAGAACTTCGAATGGGATCAGTTGAAGGGATCAACCTTCCTTGGACAGCGTAAAGGCGGCATGCCGCAAATGGTCGGGGAATTCGTGTTGAAGAACCACGGCATCGATCCGCAGAACGATTTGAACCTGATCCAGAACATTGATTTCGCCAATGTTGCCAATGCCTTTGCATCCGGTACAGGCGACTACGTCCAATTATTCGAACCGACCGCCTCCATCTTTGAACAAGAAGGAAAAGGCCATATCGTCGCTTCCTTTGGGACCGAATCAGGGCATGTGCCGTACACAACCTTCATGGCGAAAGACAGTTACATGAAAGAGAACAAAGAAACGGTGGAGAAATTCACGAAAGCCCTTTACAAAGCTCAGCAATGGGTGGAAGAACATTCAGCGGCCGACATCGCCAAAGTGATTGAGCCATACTTCGAAGATACGGAAGTGGATTTAATCGAGACGGTTGTCGACCGGTATAAATCACAAGGCTCCTTCGCCACAGACCCGATCCTGGATGAAGAAGAGTGGAACAATCTTCAGGCCATCATGGATGAAGCAGGAGAACTCCCTCAGTCAATTGATCACAAAACGCTCGTAAACACTTCCATCGCTGAAAAAGCATCAAAGTAGCAACACCCGGGGGCTGACACATGTCAGCCCTTCCGTTGTAAAAAAATTCGAAAATGGAGGCTTAAAACAGTGAACTTTCTATCGATCGATTCCGTCCACCACACCTACTTTTCACCGAAAACGGCCACCCATGCCCTCACAGACATAACATTGCAGGTAGAGGAAGGTGAATTCGTCTCGTTCATCGGTCCATCGGGATGCGGAAAGACGACGCTGCTTTCCATCGTTGCCGGCCTGATTCAGCCGACAGAAGGAACCGTCACCTTGTACAATAAGCCCATCAGGAATATGAAGAAAAAATTGGGATATATGCTTCAGCAGGACTATCTGTTCCCGTGGAAAACGATTGAAGAGAATATTCTTCTCGGATTGGCCATTATGGGGAACCTGACAGAGGACAAAAGAAAAGAAGCATATGCTTTATTGAGGGAAATGGGCCTTGAGGGTGTAGAGACATCCTACCCACGGGAATTGTCAGGGGGAATGCGTCAGCGGGTCGCACTGATCCGGACACTCATCACCGAGCCCCAACTGCTTCTCCTGGATGAACCTTTCTCTGCACTTGATTATCAAACGAAATTGAAGTTAGAGGACCTGGTGTTTTCCACTTTGAAGTCCTTCGGGAAAACGGCCATCCTCGTCACACATGATATCGGGGAAGCGATTTCCATGAGTGACCGCATCATTCTATTCGGTTCGAAACCGGGGCGTGTCCATATCATATTCGAAGTGCCACAACCGTTAAAGGGATTGATGCCCTTCGAGGTCAGAAATCATGAAGCGTATCCGGAATTTTTCCAGACGATTTGGAAGGAGCTTGAGAAACTTGAATCAAGAATCGATTAAACAAAAACACCAGGAATACATTCAATCATTGAAAAGAGAGCAGCGATGGGTTTGGTTTTATCAAGCCCTTATTTTCACCGTCTTCTTCTCACTGTGGGAAATCGCCAGTCGAAACAGCTGGGTGGACCCCCTCATCTTCAGTTCGCCTTCGAAGATATGGAAGCTGTTCATCGTGAAGTTGGGGGACGGGAGCCTTTTAGCCAACCTGTCTGTGACACTTGGGGAAACCGTCATCGGATTCATCCTCGGCACCCTGCTAGGCACCCTGCTTGCCGCTTTACTTTGGTGGTCTCCGTTTCTTTCGAAAGTATTGGACCCTTATCTTGTCATCCTGAACGCCATGCCTAAGGTCGCCCTCGGACCTATCCTGATTGTCGGACTCGGACCGGGCTTCACGTCCATCATTGCCATGGGAACCGTCATCTCTGTCATCATCACCACCATCGTCGTCTATACATCCTTTCGGGAAGTCGACCCGAATTACTTGAAGGTGATGCAGACATTCGGGGCGAAACGGGGACAGATGTTTAAAGAAGTCATCCTCCCCGCTTCCTTCCCTACCATCATTTCGACCTTGAAAGTCAATGTAGGGCTATCCTGGGTCGGTGTCATCGTCGGGGAATTCCTTGTGTCCGCCAAAGGTCTCGGATACATGATCATCTACGGATTCCAGGTCTTCAACTTCACACTAGTCCTTCTCTCCCTACTCGTCATAGCCGTATTCGCAACCATTATGTATAAGCTCGTGGAGCAGCTCGAGAAGAAATGGATCAAGTCATAAGATCGAGGTCTCTTACCCTTTTCAGTGCCGATTCCACCACCCGATCCTTCATGATGAAACTAAAGGAAGGGTCTTCGTGAATCTGTGTAAAATCACCGTCCCAAAGCACGGACCCTTCTGTTTCCAGGTAATCATCTTTTTGGATCATCTCTTCTGCTTCCGCAAAGAAAATCGTTTTGACAAATGGTGTGTGGTCAAACACCTTATATTCCCCAATGAAAAGGGGCTCTTTGATCACTCCCCCCGTCTCTTCAAACGTTTCGCGGACTGCAGCGTTCTCAAGGGTCTCCCCCTTTTCCCTCTTCCCACCTGGAAACTCGAGACCCCTTTTTTTATGGCGGGTCAATACCCATCGCCCTTTATAGCGGCAGATTACAAGGACATGGCAGGACTCCTGTTGAAACTCCCCCTCATGAAAGGATAATTCCACTCTTTTGCCATTTTCATCTATAAACCGTTCCATCTACGTCACCTCATCCGTACACACTTTCTTTCATCTAACCACAAATAAAAAGCATTGGTCCACAGATATCACTTCTGAACCAACACTTTTATCATTACTCGTGATCTTCATGAGGCTTGGAGTCGAGGATGCCTATGCTTTCGATGAAAGTCTTGACGTCTTCATCTCCCAGCCGGTGAAGCATTTCATACACTTGATGCAGATTTTCATCATAGGCATCATTTTCCCGGTCAAAATGGTATTGAACATAAGGAACGTGAGCCCTGTAGAAATTTTGCCAGTCGACCGAATGATTGGAATCAAACACTTCCCGGAGCTGGGTGATTTCTTCATCGGTCGCAGATATTTTAAAGTTCCATTCGGAATCCGTCGAGCTTCTTGAAATTTCACCGGTGGCCACTTCAATATAATAATCATGTCGTTCTTCGCTCATCTTCCCACTCCTTCACTGTACTTACCCTTCATTTTCCTCAATTGACGGAATTCTATTCACTTGGATTTCTTCTTCAACACTTCAACCGCTTTCCGCAAAAATTCCGGTACGGGCACTCCTGCTCTCCCGACATTCTCAATGATCGAAATCAACTCATTGCATAAATAAAAAATAATCGTCGCATTACGAATAAAGTGTTGATTTGTTAGTATAGTATCAATAAGATGAGCAACGGTGACAAGCGAGAAAATCAGCACTTTCCGGCCGATCCCCTTTATACCGAATTTGCTTGAAAGTTTTCCTTCGATCCCGCTTGCGATCATCCCTGTAAAATAATCGAGGGTCACGGC
The DNA here is from genome assembly GCF_025398035.1 of Rossellomorea vietnamensis. Classification (NCBI taxonomy): domain Bacteria; kingdom Bacillati; phylum Bacillota; class Bacilli; order Caryophanales; family Bacillaceae; genus Rossellomorea; species Rossellomorea vietnamensis. Next base: position 3,768,612 of record NZ_CP104558.1, on the reverse strand, counting down.
GATCAACAGAAACGTAATCAACATGTCCCACTCTCCGAATAAATTAAGAATAAGGGCACTGAGACCCGAGCCAACGAACAGCAAGCTTTTCTCCAATTAAAGCATCTCCTTTTTCTAGTGGCTGGTTTATCGCAGACAACTTTTTCATCACCAGTGAAACGACGGACGCGGGCGGCAGAACGCCTTTACACGGTTAAAAAGTCCGATAAAAGGGTAAAGACAAATAAGAGTTGTCCTAGCATAATATGTAGAGTAATTCATAAACGTTCATGTTAAAATGAAACAAAAGGGAGGTGAAGTGCATGAAGTTGATCGAAGAGATTTATGAAATGTACCGTGGAAGAATCAAAGGTACCGACGAAGACTTAGACCTCATTGCCCTTACAATCTTAGAAGATACATCCAGGAATGAATTATTGGAAATGATCCAGGAAATGGAAACAGAAGAATTGCAATACTTCTTCCGCTTATACATATTTGAAACATTGAAAGAAAAATGGTCCAACAGCGAGGAACGGGTGAGACTGGAGAAGAAAAGCCTTCATTAAGCCGAAATCTTTTCGCAAAAAAAGCGTTGCCCCGATTAACCGGAGCAACGCTCTTTTCATCCTTTTATATCCACTGCATGTCCTTTACTTGGATGAGGAGCAGGTTGACTGGCCTGCAGATCCCTCATCATCACCGTGACCTGAGCCGTTTGAGTCGCCATCTGGCTCTTAAGCAGGTTCATGCTGAGCGTCCTCTGAAGCTCAGCCACCTGTTTTCCCATCATAGAAGACATTTCCATGGTATCTTCCCCCTCGCTTCGTCTTTCAAGGATCGTGCATACTATATTCAGAATACCAAACATCCAATGGAAAACATAGGAAACGTCATAAAAATGTTGTTTTTTCTCCTATATGGCCGATCCTTCTATGGTAAAATAGTGAAAAAAGGGGGTTGCATGATGTCAATGACTCTTGTCCTGATTATTGCGGTTGTCATATGTATCCTGGTGATTTTCGTCAGTGCCCTTACAACGTCCAAAGCCTATACAACCGTTAAACATACAGTCGATCCACTCGAAAACAATCCTCACCTCGAACAGATGAAACAGGATGAGGAAAAGAAAGAATAAATTCAAAAAAACCACCGCTCATGATGAACGGTGGTTTTTCTTTATGCAAATACTTGCTTCAATTCTTCATTGCTCTGACTCAGCCAGAAACGCATCAGTTTCTTGGCCCCTTCCAGGTCATGAAGCTTCGCCTGCCCGCATTGCTTCTCATTGGCTGCAGGAATTTCTTCGATTTCTACCGCTTCTTTCATGGTAGCATTCAACAGGTCGATGATCTCTTCCACTTTCGGCTCACCGCTGACGACTAAATAATAGCCCGTTTGGCAACCCATCGGGGAAATATCAATAATATCAAAATGAGCATACGGCTCAGCATATTTACGGATCGTGAAGGCTAATAAATGCTCAAGAGTATGAATGGAATCAGGCTTCATCGCCTGCTTGTTCGGCTGACAGAAACGGATATCAAACTTATTCACAAGTCCGTCGCTTCCCACTTTATGGACACCGCAATGTCTCACATATGGTGCTTTCACTGCATCATGATCTAATTCAAAGCTTTCTACTGAAGGCATTAAAATCACTCCCATTTAGTTTCTACTTCATAGTATAACGTAAATTCATAGTTATTTCATCAACTTAATCTGAATTAGGCGAAAATCCTATTTTCCTACCCGGGCTGACAGGCCAAAATCTTTCAATCCCCCTCCAGATTCTGATATAGTAAAAGAAAATCAACAGGGAGACGGATTATGAAACAAGTATTGTTAGTATTGTTCAAGTTTTACCAGCGCGTCATTTCTCCCCTTAAACCCCCTACTTGCCGCTTTTATCCTACATGCTCCCATTACGGTGTCGAAGCCGTGAGCCGGTTTGGCGCACTAAAGGGCGGCTGGCTGACGATCAAGCGGATCGTGAAATGTCACCCATTTCATCCTGGAGGGATCGACCACGTGCCGGAAGAATGGCCACGGCAAAAAGATAAATGATTCAGGCTGGCTCCAAATCGGGAGGCAGTCTTTTTTTTATAAAAATAATCCATTTATCTTGCTTATTCCCCTTATCGGTAGTAAAATAACCTTTGTGCTAAATCGTAATCATTACAGTTAAGGAATGAATACCACTAAAAAAGGAGGATTCCTCTTGAACTATATTCGCATGAGTTTGCTATTATTATTGATTTTCGTATTGTCTGCCTGCGGAGCCGACTCCGCTCAGGACGGCAAAAAGAAAGATGTTTTAGAAATTTACACGACCGTCTATCCACTGGAGGATTTCACGAAAAAAATCGGCGGGGACTATGTGGATGTTGAAAGTATCTACCCTCCAGGTGCCGATGAACACACCTTCGAACCATCTCAGAAAGATATGATGAAGATGGCTGACGGGGACGTTTTCTTCTATGTTGGAATGGGCCTTGAAGGATTCGTTGAAAACTCCAAATCACTATTAGAAAATGAAGGCGTTACTGTGGTACCGACAAGCAAAGGTATCGAAGTGCCTCATGAAGAAGAGGCTGATGAACACGACCATGACGACCATCACCATGATGTGAACCCTCACATCTGGCTGGATCCCGTATATTCGAAGGAAATGGCCAAGAATATCGCCGACACCCTCTCGAAGGAAATGCCCGAGCATAAGGATGAGTTCCAGGCTAATCTTGAAACGTTGTCGAGTGACCTGGACGAGTTGGATGCTGAGTTCAAAAAGATGGCTGACAACGCGCCAAAGAAGACATTTTACGTGTCCCACGCCGCCTACAGCTATTGGGAAGAACGCTACGGACTTCACCAGGAAGCCATCGCCGGCTTGAATACAGCCAATGAACCATCCCAGCAGGAGCTGAAGAAAATCATCGAAAAAGGAAAAAAAGACAATGTTCAATACGTTCTCTTTGAACAAAACGTCTCTTCACGGCTGACAGAAGTCGTCCAAAATGAGCTTGGTGCGAAGTCACTGACACTTCATAACTTATCCGTCCTTACAGCAGATGATCGAAAAAAGGATGAGGATTATTTTTCACTGATGAAAAGGAACATCGATACATTACAAAAAGCATTGCAATAAGAGTGGCCACGGTGGCCGCTCTTTTTTTATGGTGTTTATAATCGGTGAAGGTTTAACACTCTCCCAAAATAGAAAATCTCCCTCCCAAAAAACATGAATATTATTTTCCATTAAGTGGACAATAAGGAAATGTTAAAGACTAGTAAGGGAGATTTGAAAATGGATGAATTAGTAATCGCTCGTTCCATGTTTGGGATCACCATGGGGTTTCATATCATTTTTGCCACACTTGGAGTAGGTATTCCGTTAATGATCCTCGTGGCCGAAATCATGTTTCAACGGACCAATGACCTTGATTATTCGGTGATGGCGAAGCGCTGGACGAAGGCGTTTGCCGTTCTGTTAGGGGTGGGTATCCCAACCGGGACGATCGCCGGCGTTCAACTCTCACTCCTTTGGCCGGGATTCATGGAGGTCATCGGGCGCGTCATGGCCCTGCCGTTTCAAATTGAAATCTATGCTTTCTTTGTGGAAGCATTGTTTATGTCCATTTATGTATATGCAGCAAGCCGGATCGCACCATGGATGAGGATCGTGAGCCTGGTCCTTGTTGCCATTGGCGGTCTTGCTTCAGCCGTATTGATCACCAATGTCCATGCGTTTGAAGGAACGCCTGCGGGATTTGAAATCATAAACGGACAAATCACCAACGTAGATCCGTGGAAGGCATTCTTTAATCCGAGTTTCTTCGTGACAGCCGGACACGTGGCGTTATCGGCCTATGTAGTCGGGTCGTTTACGATTGCGACGGTGTCCGCATTTAAAATGCTCCGATCTTCTTTCGGTTCGAGAATTTATGCCTTTCACCGAAAGTCGCTCATGATTTGCTTATTAGTCGGGGGTGTCTTCGCATTCTTGACCGCCATCAATGGACATGAATCAGCCCAGAAGCTCCATGAGTATCAACCTGAGAAATTGGCAGCCGCCGAAGGTCTGTTCGAAACCCAGACTCATGCTCCCCTTTCGGTTGGAGGATTCACCGACCCTGTCACACAAGAAGTGAAGTGGGGGATTGAAATTCCGTGGGCCCTCAGTTTCCTTGCCGGGAACAGTTTCGATACGGAAGTGATCGGATTGAACGACTTCCCTGAAGAATATTGGCCGCCTCTATTCGTCCATACCTTATTTAATGCGATGGTCGGGATCGGCTCATTGCTTATCTTACTGTCACTGGTCGCCTATGTATGGAACAAATTACTGAAAAAGGACCGGTTCCCGAAATGGCTGATGTGGGCATTCGTTGCGGGTGGCCCGCTGTCGATCATGGCCATCGAATTCGGTTGGATTTTCGCCTGTACCGGCCGACAGCCTTGGACGATCTACCGTATTCTCAGTACGGAAGACTCGGTGACCACTTCAGGGAACTTAGGAACCCTATTCATCCTATTCGTGTCCGTATATGCGATTTTGGCCGTGTCCGTCGTTCTCGTCCTTCTCTATTATTTCAAACGGAATCCGCCAGAGAAGGATATTACCAAAGCGGAAGCGAGTCACAAGGATATTCCATTATCAACTTAAACAGCAGGAGGTGAAGATATGACACAATCATTGATTGCCATCACGATCCTATGGGGCTTCGTTTTTATCTATGCCGTCATGGCCACGATGGATTTCGGCGCAGGTTTCTGGTCGATGATCTACATCAATCATGACAAAACGAAGGCGACGAACATTGCCAATCGCTATCTGTCCCCGACCTGGGAGGTCACCAATACATTCATCGTCGCCCTGGTCGTCGCCGTGTACAGTATGTTCCCTGGAGCCGCCTATTCATTAGGGACCGTATTGCTCGTTCCCGGAAGTTTGATTCTGCTGCTTCTGGCCCTGCGGAGTGCCTTCCTTGTATTCTCTCATGTAGCAGATGACTACAGAAAACCGCTGACCTATGTAACGGGGATCACCGGGTTATTGATTCCGGGCCTGCTCATCAGTGTACTGCCCATTTCTCACGGACCTTATATTGATTTCAGCGACGGACAGACCCTTCACCTGGGAAAATTGTTTACTAGTCCACATGAATATGCCTTCTTCGGTTTCGCCGTCGCAAGTACGCTATTCTTGTCATCTCTGCTTCTCGCTGACTACTCCAAGGCTTCAAAGGAATTCGAAGCCTTCAAAGTATATCGCCGGGACGCTCTGATCATCGGTCCCATCTCGGTTGTCATGGCCTTTCTCATCATGTTCACCATGAAAAATGAGGCAAGATGGATTTACGATCGTATGATGGACGACCTGCCGATTCTACTCGTCTCCCTTCTCGGGTTCCTCGTCGCCGGAGGTGCTTTGTTCCTTCCGACGAACAAGGAAGGGATGAAAGGGATGCCCCGGGTGGCCGTCATTGCCGTTACCTTTCAATATGTACTGGCGAGTTATGTGTACGGTCGGGCACATTTACCTTATATCATCTATCCGGAGGTCACGATCCAATCGGGTTTTACCGACCCAAACTCCTTTAAGGCTGTATTCATCACCTATATCGTCGGGTTCATCATCCTGTTCCCTGGTTTTGTCTACTTCTGGAGTTTATTCATGAATGATAAACGGTATTTACGGCAAAAAAGTGAATGAATTCGCTCCGGGACTCCCGGGGCTTTTTTCATTCTGATCCGTCAGGTAGATTAGTTGCCTATCCGCACTCCTACACTTTACACTTACTGTAGAACCTGATGGAAAGGATGATGGAAGATGGCACAATCGATTAAAGGCAAAACGGCTTATATTACGGGGGCTGCCCGGGGAATCGGAAAAGCGACTGCATTAGAGCTTGCCCGTGAAGGCGTCCATGTCGGGTTGATCGCACGTACAGAAAGCACGCTGGCACAAGTGGCGGAGGAAGCACGATCTCTTGGAGTGAAAGCCAGTGTGGCTGTAGCCGATATTTCCGATATGGAACAAGTGGATACGGCCGTTTCAAAACTTACAAATGAATTGGGACCGGCAGACATCCTAATCAATAACGCTGGTATCGGAACGTACGGCTCGTTCCTGGACATCGATCCCGAAGAGTGGAAACGGACCTTTGAGGTCAATGTATTCGGCACCTATTATGTCACCCGTGCCGTCCTGCCCCAGCTGATTGAGAAGAACCGGGGGGACATCATCAATATCTCATCGAGCAGCGGCTTGAAAGGCACAGAGGGAAGCACGGCATACAGTGGATCCAAGTTCGCCGTCCAGGGGATGACAGAGGCACTGATGCAGGAAGTCCGAAAACATAACATCCGTGTCATGACCCTGAATCCGAGCCTGGTGGCAACGGACCTGAACTTTGGAGATAAGCTTGACGAGGCAGACAAAGAAAAGTATATGCAGCCCGAGGATTTGGCAGAGCATATGGTTTCGCAGCTGAAATTACACCAGAGGATCTTCATCAAACAGTCTCTTCAGTGGGCGACGAATCCGTTTTAAATGGAAGAAAGCCAGGGAGCATATGCTTCCTGGCTTTTATCTGTGTTGATCGACAAGAATGGTATTACCGTCCGGATCTTCAATCGTGAAGCTGGCTGGTCCCTCGCTTGTTTCATCCGCTTCAGACAGCATCGTTACCCCATTTGCTTTCAGATTCTTTTGAAGGTCTCGAACGTCCGTAAAGGAATCAAGGTTTTCCGCATTTTGATCCCAGCCTGGATTAAATGTCAGGATGTTCTTTTCAAACATTCCCTGGAACAAGCCGATGATACAACTTTCATTCTTCATGATCAGCCAATTTTGATCGATATTCCCGCCCATGACTTCAAATCCAAGGTTTTCGTAAAATGATTTTGATAAATGGATGTCTTTTACACTTAAACTGACAGAAAATGCACCTAGTTTCATGGTTCCTCCTCTAAGGATTTTTCTTTAAGTATAAAGGGACCTGTTTGAAAATACAATATTTCCCGCTTTATATTCAAGTGATCAGTGGGAGGACAATGTCTCTTTATATAATGTGACTTCTTTTAGACGAGCCCGATTTAATTCCACTCCAATCCCTGCCCCTTCCAAACGATTCGCGACACCATTTCTCACAACGATCGGAGAGGTAATGATGTCTTCTTCCCAATACTTCGAGGATGAAGAGATATCACCCGGAATAGAGAATCCTTCAAGGGTTGAAAGCGCCAGATTATGAGCCCGGGATACCCCGAATTCGATCATCCCCCCGCACCATACCTTGATCCCGTTTTCCCGGCACAACCGGTAGATTTCAAGCGCACTCGTGTATCCCCCGACCCTGCCAAGCTTGATGTTGACCACTCCGCAGCTATTCAAATGGATGGCACTCTTCATGTCGTGGGGTGTCACGATGCTTTCATCGAGACAGATCGGGGTGTTTATCTCCTTTTGCAATAAAGAATGTTCAATCAGATCGTCGACCCCAAGCGGCTGTTCGATCATCTCTAAATCAAATTCATCCAATGCCTGAAGCTTTGTTATGTCTTCAAGGGTGTAAGCGGAATTGGCATCGGCTAAGAGAGACAGGTTCGGGAAATGGGACCTTAATTCTCTGACGATCCCGACATCTTTTCCCGGAGAAATCTTCAGCTTTATTCGCTGATAACCATCTTTCACGAGATCTTCAGTCTGTGCGACCATCTCTTTCAAAGTCCCCGATCCAACCACAGCTCCGGCAAGAATTTCTTTACGCGTCCCGCCGATCATGTTCCATAGTGGCTCCCCTTGCTGCCTTGCATAAAGATCCCATAAGGCCATTTCAAGGGCAGCCTTCGCCATGGCATTTCCCCGTACCGCTTCGAACCGCTTACCGATTTCCTCAGGATGATGAAATGGTTTACTGTTCATAAGGGGGATCAACACATCCTTCAGCATATGAAAGGATGTGTTCACCGTCTCCTCTGTATACCATGGTGTGGAAAAGGCGACACCTTCCCCCAGTCCACACATTCCATCACTGTCCCTGACTTCGACGATGATGCCTTCCCGGTCTTTAACCGTTTGAAGATGGGTCACAAATGGCTTCTTTAAAGGCATGGAAATAACATGGAGGGTGATGGATTCAATCTTCATCGGCAACCATCCCTTTTTCCCACTGCTCTCTTAACACTCTCCTCAGCAGTTTGTTTGAGGCATTTCGTGGAAGTTCATCTACAAACACGATTTTTTTCGGACGTTTATAAGACGCCAGGTTCTTCTCGCAGTGTGTAATGATATCCTCTTTTGTCAGATGATCTTTTTTTACAATGAAGGCACACGGAACTTGCCCCCATTCGTCACTTGTAATCCCAGCCACACCTGCATCCTCCACCCCGTCACAGCTGAGGAGGACACTCTCGATTTCAGCCGGATACACATTTTCCCCTCCGGAAATGATCAAGTCCGAACGCCGGTCGAGGACAAATAAGAACCCTTCTTCATCCATATATCCGATATCTCCCGTATGAAACCAGCCGGATTCAAAGCTCTTGGCGTTGGCTTCCTCCCTACGGTAATATCCAGTCGTCACATTCGGTCCTTTCACAAGGATTTCGCCTTCCTGATTCGCCTTGGCGGTTCCTTCTTCATTCTTGATTTTTAATTCAGAAGGAAAGAGGGGCTTTCCGGCCGATCCGAGCTTAGACATACTGTACTCCGGCGACAATGTCACAATCTGAGAGGCAGTCTCTGTCATACCATAGGTTTGGAAGACCGGCACCCCGTTTTCTTTACACTTCTGCAGTAATGGAAGCGGTGCAGGACCACCGCCCAGCAGCATACAGCGAAAACGTGGGTGATAGGTTTCATCCCCCATGTCTTTCATCAAACGGGAGAGCATATTGCTGACAACCGACATGATGGTGACATTCCCGGACATCAATTCACGGTTGATCCCTTCCACATCGAAGGTTTCAAACAGACGTACGTTCATTCCGTAAACAACGCTTCGCATCAGGATTGAGTAACCACTGATATGAAAAAGGGGTACAGAACAAAGCCATGTATCATTTTCAGTTATTCCAAGATTCAGGGAAGAACCGATGGCGCTCCACCAATGGTTGCCGTACGATTGAAGAACACCCTTTGGCGCTCCTGTCGTACCCGATGTATACATGACCGAGCATGCTTGGTCTAACTGAAAATGATCCTTCACCTCAAAGCGTGTCGGGTCAGTGCCGAATAATTGAGAGAAAGAGACTCCCTCCACTTCTCCCCCTAAAAAAGAAAGCTTCCCTGCAAATTCATCATCATAAATGACCGTCCCTAATCCCATATCTTGAATCTGGAAAGAAAGTTCATTTTCACTTAACTTATTGTTTAACAGTACAGTCGTGAAACCGAGCTGTTGAATGGCATGAACAAGGAAGACAGACTCCACTTTGTTTTTAATCATGAGTCCCAAAAAAGGATGAGACGAATGTTTCACGATGGTATGCAGTTGTTCCCCGATCGAAATGGCTTTTTCCCACAGCTCTCCAAATGTATACTCCACATCACCATTCGTTAACGCTGTTCGATCAGGGGTTAAAAACGCTCGTTGTTTCAGCCAGTTAGGCAATTCCTGTGTAGTCATCCTGTCATTCTCCATTCCTTTCGTATTGATTCACTTTTCATTTAAAAAAGCCCGATGAATCCATATCAGATTCATCAGGCCACCCTCAAATCAAGGGAAACGAGGGAATTGTCCGAAGTCCGGCTTGCGCTTCTCTTTGAATGCGTCGCGTCCTTCTTTTGCTTCTTCCGTTGTGTAGTAGAGAAGGGTAGCGTCACCTGCAAGCTGCTGGAGACCTGCCAGTCCATCTGTATCTGCGTTGAATGAAGCTTTTAAGAAACGAAGGGCAGTCGGGCTTTTCTCAAGCATTTCTGAAGCCCATTGAACCGTTTCCGCTTCCAGCTGCTCATATGGCACAACTGTATTCACAAGACCCATTTCAAGGGCTTCCTGGGCGTTGTACTGACGGCATAGGTACCAGATTTCTTTCGCTTTCTTGTGGCCGATGATGCGTGCAAGATAGCCTGCACCGTATCCAGCGTCAAAGCTTCCTACTTTAGGACCTGTTTGTCCGAAGATTGCATTGTCAGCGGCGATCGTAATATCACATACAACGTGAAGGACATGTCCTCCTCCGATCGCATAACCGGCTACCATTGCAATGACCGGCTTAGGAATCACACGGATCAGACGCTGTAAGTCCAATACATTCAAGCGAGGAATTTCGTCTTCCCCTACATATCCGCCATGACCGCGTACACGTTGGTCTCCGCCTGAACAGAATGCTTTCTCACCTGCACCTGTTAAAACGATGACACCAACCTTGGAATCGTCGCGTGCATAAGCGAATGCATCGATTAGTTCCATCACGGTTTTAGGACGGAATGCGTTACGAACTTCTGGTCGATTGATCGTGATCTTAGCGATCCCATTGTATGTTTCGTATAAAATATCTTCGTAATTTCTTTCTGAAACCCATTCAAAAGCCATTGGTTTGTTCCTCCTTTATGTAGTAAAAAGTAGTTCCTCTATTATTGTACCAAACTTTCGCGATTCTTCCACATGAATTGCATGACCGGTGTTGGAAAATGTCAGGATTTGAAAATCGGGATTGAGCTTTTTCATCTCGCCGGCAATATGAATGAACTTATGATCCAGCTCTCCGACGAGTAACCGGACTGGACATGTCAGTTCATCGAGCCTGTCCCATAAAGAATCCTGTGCACCGGTCCCCATCCCTTTCAAGCTATTGGATAAGCCTGTGGCCGATTGGTTCAGGCGCTGTTGCCTGATGTCGGAACGTTCTCCATCCGATAGCCTCTTCTGAGACGCGAACAGGGGAATCTCCTGCCAGAAGTCGACAAAGTCTTTGATGCCTTCCCTTTCTATTCTATCAGCCAGTGCATGATCCTTCTTCCGCCGCTCTTCTCTTTCTTCACTCGTCCTCAATCCTGGAGAGGCGCTTTCCAATATCAATGCCTTCACTTTTTCAGGATAAGTCAAGCTGAAGTGAAGTGCCATACGCCCACCCATTGAATACCCGACCAACACTGCGTTGGGGATGTCGAGCTTATCCAGGAGGCTGCATATATCCGCTGCACCCCGCTCCATTGTGTATCTTGTAGCGTCTTTCGGGGATTCCGTACGACCATGACCGATCAAGTCAATGCTGACACATCGAAAGTTCACAGACAATTGATCGGTGATCCTGGACCACGTTGTTGTGTCGCCTGTGAAGCCGTGAAGGAAAACCAATGGGTCTCCCTCCCCTTTCACTTCTACAAAATAATGAATATCATTCACTTGAAGAATCAAGATTTTCACCCTTTAAGTTCTTCGTCATTTCCCGGGAAACAAAATTCCACAATTTCCGATGATTTGCTACATTTTCTTCCCGATTGGTCACGACCTCAATGATCTTGATTCCCTTGCTATGCTCTGCTTCCTGGAGAGCCGGGATGAATTCTTCCTGGGTTCCAACATGGAAATAATGGGCTCCGTATAGTTTGGCTGCATGAGCAAACTCCAAATCCATCGGGGTTCCGAACAGATCTTCGAAGTGAGTCTGGTCACCCGCTTGTGGCAAGTAGGAAAAGATCCCGCCACCATTATTGTTCATCACCACAATCGTCACGTCCAATTGATATTTCCTTGCTGTCAATAACCCATTAAGATCATGGAAAAAGGCGAGATCCCCAATCAGGAGATACATCGGCTGAGATACGGTACTCATGCCGAGAGCCGTGGATACGACTCCGTCAATCCCGTTGGCTCCGCGGTTGGCAAAGATCCGAAGGGACCGGTCATTCGTGAAAAAGTATGTATCCAAATCACGGATGGGCATGCTGTTGCTGGAAAACAGGGTGGATCCTTCAGGCAAATGCTGTATCAACTGATGGACCGCCATCCCTTCATCCCAGGATTGGTGACCCTTGACGAGTAAATCCTTTGTTTCCTTATTGACACGCTTCCACTCTTCCAGCCAGTCCATATTCCTTTGCCCACTTTGTTCCATCAAGCTTTGACAAAACAGGTTTTCCCCGCATTGGATGAAATCGGTGCCGCGTGCCGTCGGATCCTGCCACTCTTCCCCCTTACTCACAACCCATGCCGGAATATCCGGCAGGCCTTTCAGGAAGAGCATAAGAGCCTTTGATACGGGCATGGCACCGAAACGGATAATGAGATCTGGCTGAAGTGATTCTTTCAATTCATCTATTCTTAAGAACGTGTCGTAGCAGTCAATGATATGTTCTTTAGAATGGTTCCCGCTCCGGACGAAGGACAGTGGATCCGCCACGATCGGCAGCGCATATTCCTCGGCAAATCGCACGATGGACGGAACAGCTTCTTCGCTTAGACCGGGGCCGCACACGATGAGGCCCCGCTGTGTATTCACTAATGTCTCCTGGAGTTCATGCTTGAAGTCAGGAGATAACTGTCGCTCTCCTTGAAGGACTCTTTTTCCAGGTGTTCCACTTGAGAATTCAACTTTTTGCAAATCCGGGATCAACGGTTCCCTAAACGGGAAGTTATAATGAACCGGCCCTTCCGGATACCCCGTTGAAAGAGCTACGCCCCTGACAGCAGATGACCGTGCATACTGCAGCATCGACGGAATGCTTTCAGGCAACGCCATATCGATGGACCATTTCACATGCTTCCCATAAAGATCGATCTGATCAATGGCTTGAGGGGCACCCACTTCCCTAAGTTCATGGGGCCGGTCGGCCGTCAGCACGATGAGGGGCACCTTAGCATAACGAGCTTCAATGACAGCAGGATAGTAATTGGCCCCGGCCGTCCCGGAACTGCATAGGATGGCGACGGGCTTTTTCTTAGCCTTGGCGATCCCCAACGCAAAAAAAGCCGCAGAGCGTTCATCCACATTGATGTACGTCTTCACCCCGGGATGATGCGCAAATAACAACGCTAAAGGAGTAGAACGAGAGCCGGGACTGATGACGACTTCGTCTACTCCATTTCCAACCAATTCTTCCATGAAGGCCGCTAAATAATCTGTCAGTTTCTTTTGATGTTCATCATTCATGTACGGTCCCTCCTAATCCCCGGAGCATCGGCCGAAATTTCATCTGTGTTTCCTTAAACTCACTTTCAGGTTCAGAGTCGGCTACGATCCCGCACCCTGCATACAAGTAGGCCTTGTCTCCCTGAAGGAGGCCTGAGCGAAGGGCCACGGCATATTCACCATTTCCATAGGCATCGATCCAGCCGATGGGAGCGGCATATAGACCACGGTCCATATCTTCCTCCTGCCTGATCACATGCATCGCCTTGTCCCTCGGGACGCCACCCAGTGCGGGAGTGGGATGCAATTTTTCAACAAGGCTCAAAAGGGATGTATTCTCGGATGCCTGTCCGATGACCGGTGTATAAAGATGCTGGATATCCTTGAGCTTCATAAGCTGTGGCGTAGAAGGAATCAAAAGTGTGTCACAAAATGGGTCGAGGGCCTGTCGGATGCTATCCACAACAAGATGATGTTCGTATCGGTTCTTTTCATCCTCGAGTAGCTCTTCCCCAAGTTTCTCATCACTTTCCAAGGTATTTCCCCTCGCGATCGAACCCGCAAGGCAGGTGGAGAGGATTTCTTCCCCTGTTTTCTTTACGAGTCGCTCAGGAGTTGCACCGATAAAGCAGCTTCCTTCCCATTCAAAGCTGAATACGAAGCTGTCTGGCTGCTGCTTCCACAGGTTATCCAATACAAAATCAGATGTCACCTGTTGGTTGAATGACACTTCACATTTTCTCGCAAGGACGACTTTATCCATCTCACCCTTCTGAAGGCGATTCACTACACTCTGCACGGATTCCTTCCATTCTTCAGGTTTTACATCACGGTTCCCGATCCATTCAGGGCGTTCGGGAATGATGGCCTTTCGGGCGTTTGCAAGAAGTTCTTCCTTTAATCTGATCCGTTCATGGAATGAGCGTTCATCTTCATCCGGATGACAGATGACATTCATCGTCAAATAGTTCGTTTTTTCAGGCTTTGTTAACATGAACATCGGGAGTTGGAATGTCCCTGTAGAGAATTGATTCCATTCTTCACTATTATCATTCAACGGGTCAAAACGGAACCCACCGTATAATAGTGGGCCTGTTCCTGCCCATTTATCTCCTGTCACGATCACAGATTCCTGAGTAAAGCGCTTCCACTCGTTCTCAACGGTAAAAAAGCGCCCTTCTTTTTCATCTGTAGACAGAATATGAGCCGCTCCGAGCCCTACCAGCGTGATGGTATGATCGCGGTCCTTCCATAGAAAACGTTCTCCATGAAAAGAGTTTCCTCCATAATAAAAAGAAAGAGGATCCACGGCATCCACTTCCTCCACTATACTGAGAAGGACGGGGCGATGTATTTGTTTAGCCTTCGTTCTGGCTGTATCATATGCTTTTTCAATATTGGTCTTATGGATGGTAACCAATTGAATTCCCCCAAACAAAATCACGTACAATAGTCAAACTTACTATAAGATACACCTGTCCTTATAGTGTGTCAACGGAGTTCAAGACATGTTTACAATATTTATCCTTATTATATATATAATAAACCCTTTTTCTTCTTTTGAGAAACCAAAAGCTTTGTAAAAGTCCTCAATTACTGGAAAATAGAACCTTCACGAATTTGTAGAAAATGATTGACAGTCCCCTTCCCTTTACCTACACTTTAATCTGTAAAGGAATTGTAATGTTTTCTGAAAATTCCTTATTGCGTAAGGGAGAGAGTATGATGGAACAACAAGCATCCAACGTGTTGGAATCAGATAAAGGGTGGAAAATCTGGTGGCAATTGACCCGGCCACACACTCTGACAGCGGCATTCGTACCTGTATTATTAGGGACGGTACTCGCGCTGCAATTTACGAAAGTGGACATTTTGCTGTTTGCAGCCATGCTGGTTGCCTGCCTGTTGATCCAGGCGGCTACGAATATGTTCAACGAATATTATGATTATAAACGGGGCCTGGATACAGAGCACTCGGTCGGGATCGGCGGAGCGATCGTCCGTAATGGGGTCAAACCATCAACGGTCATCAACCTTGCCTTCTCACTATACGGTATAGCCCTTCTGTTAGGGATTTATATCTGTCTTAACAGTACATGGTGGCTGGCCCTCATAGGAATAGTGTGCATGGCAGCGGGGTACTTTTATACTGGCGGACCAATGCCAATTGCTTACACACCATTCGGCGAAATCGTAGCCGGATTTTTCATGGGATTTGTGATCATCCTCATCTCATTTTACATCCAGACCGGCTACATCAATGGGGACAGTGTCCTCATCTCGATTCCGGTTTCCATATTGGTAGGTTCCATATTATTGGCCAACAATATCCGTGACCTCGATGGAGACAAAGAAAACGGCCGCAAAACCATCGCGATCCTGTTAGGAAAAAAAGGGGCGATCATTCTCTTAGGCAGTATGTTTGTCGTTTCCTACGCCTGGATCATCGGATTGGTCGTAACGGGGATCTCATCCCCATGGCTGTTCGTAGCCTTCTTGAGCATCCCTAAAGCGGTCAAGGCTACCACCGGATTCATCGGGAAATCACAACCCATCGAAATGATGCCCGCCATGAAAGCCACGGCCCAGACCAATACCATATTTGGATTCCTATTATCCATTGGATTATTACTTGCATATATGCTGTAAAGAACACAAAAAGTCGACCCGACAAATCCGGGTCGACTTTTTTTTAATGTTTTAACCTTCCCACTTTCGGATAAAGTATGGTTAGGACAAGTTTTAAGCGAACATAATGAAGGATGTGAAGAAATTGCTAACAGACAGCCAAATGCAGTCATTAAAAGAAGAATTGGTTCAACAGGAAAAGCAGTTAAAGGAACATTTACATCAGGATTTAGATAATCTTCACCATACAAACGAACGCGATAACTCAGGAGAACTTTCCCTTTATGATAACCATCCTGCCGATATGGGTACAGAGTTATATGAACGGGAGAAGGATTTCGCCATCGACGACCATGCGAAGCTTGAACTGGATAAAATCCAACAGGCCCTGCACGCGATTGAAGACGGTTCGTACGGAGAATGTAAAGAATGTGGACAGGATATCCCTTACGAGCGTCTCGAAGTCATTCCGACCACCCTTTATTGTAAGGACCATACCCCGGAGAAGTCGACACCGCAGGATAGGCCGGTGGAAGAAGACGTGCTGCAGCCGCCAGTCGATAATGAATTCAGACATGAAACCGATGGGAATGTGCGCGACGATCAAGACAGCTTCCAGGAAGTCGGCCGTTTCGGGACATCGGAAACCCCATCCGACTTTGAAGGGGATCACGAGGATTACTCAGACCTGTATCAGGATGAGGACACATCGGAAGGGTTCACCGAGGATTTTGAATCATTCGTCGGGACCGACATGGAAGGTTCGAACCGTAAAGCATATCCGTCGAAGACACATGAAGAGTATGAGGATATGCTCGATGAAAATGATATGGAGTCCCCTCTGGGTGACATCCCCTATAAAGATGGAGACAGCTACGTTTCAGACAAGAAGAAAAAATAGAAAAAACGCTTGGGATCCGATTCCCAAGCGTTTTTTCTATTTCATCAAGCTTCCCTGTGCAATGCCCCATATATCCTTCGCATATTGCTCGATTGTCCGGTCACTGGAGAAATAGCCCGAATTGGCAATGTTCTGCAGGCACATCCTTGACCAGTGCTCTTTGTTTTCATACGCCTTTCCGGCCTGTTCATGAACCCTTACGTAGGAATCAAAATCCCTCAAAACAAAGAATTGATCATTCTCAGTGAGTAACGAGTCATAAATGGTTTCGAAATGATCACCTGCATCCGGCAGGGTATCATCGATCAATTGGTTCAGCACCTTTTTGATCCGTGTATCATAGTGGAAGTACTCCATGGCGTAATAGCCTCCATGGTGCTGATATTTCATCACTTCCTCAGCTGTTAAACCGAAAATAAAGATATTGTCCCTCCCGACCTGTTCGAGGATCTCAATATTGGCACCGTCAAGTGTCCCAAGGGTCAAAGCACCGTTCATCATGAACTTCATATTCCCCGTACCGGACGCTTCCTTACTCGCCGTTGAGATCTGCTCGGACAAGTCAGCTGCCGGGATGATCTCTTCTGCAAGGGACACCCGGTAATTTTCAAGGAACACGACTTTAATGCGCCCCTTCACAAGCGGGTGATCATTTACGAGATCGGCTACAGAGTGGATCAGTTTAATGATTTTTTTGGCATAATAGTAACCCGGGGACGCCTTTGCCCCGAAAATGAATGTCCGTGGATGAAAATCAAATCCCGGATCTTCCACACAGCGATTGTACAGGTGAAGGATATGCAGCACATTCATTAACTGACGTTTGTACGCATGAAGCCGCTTCACCTGGATATCGAATATCGAAGACGGATCGACAATGATACCATTGCTTTCATATATCAGCCCGGCAAGCTTTTGTTTATTTCCCTGCTTCACATCATACAGGTCTTTCAGAAATGCCGTATCATGATGATACTCCTTCAGCTTCACCAGTTTGGAAGGGTCTTTGATCCACTCATCCCCGATCGAGGAGCTAATCAGGTTCGAAAGGGATGGATTGCTGTTAAGGAGCCACCTTCTATGGGTGATCCCATTGGTCTTACTATTAAATTTCCCTGGATAATATTGATAGAATAAGTTCATTTCCCGCTGCTTCAGGATTTCCGTGTGGATCTTTGCCACACCGTTTACACTGAAGCTTCCTACAATCGCAAGATGGGCCATTTTGACTTCATCATGAGAGATGATCGCCATGTCCTCTATCCTCTTCCACTCACCGGGATACTCTTTCCATAGTTCCCTGCAGAACCGTTCATTGATTTCATTCACAATCATGTGGATGCGGGGCAGAAGGGGCTGGAATATACGGATCGGCCATCTCTCCAGTGCTTCTGACAGCGTCGTATGGTTTGTATAAGCGAATGTATTCGTCGTGATCTCCCATGCCTCTTCCCATTCAAAGGAGTATTCATCCAGAAGGACCCTCATCAATTCCGGGATGGCAAGAACCGGATGGGTATCATTGATATGGATTGAAATATTCTCATGCAGTTCCTTCAGATCCCCATTTCGGTAAAGGTACGAATCCAGAATCGAGCGGATACTTGCTGACACCAGGAAGTATTGCTGCTTCAGACGCAGGATTTTCCCTTCCTCATGGGTATCGTCAGGATATAGGAATTCCGTGATGGCTTCTGTATCACGCTTGTATTTCATCATATCTTTTCCCGCTTTATAGGCGGCAGGTTCGGCACTCCATAATCGGAGCGTATTGACCGTCGACGTTTCGAACCCCACGACAGGCATATCATAAGGAACCGCTGCGACGATTTCTGCATCTACATGTCGAAACCTTAAGACATCCTTTTCCGTATAGGATTCCACCTTCCCCCAGAAAGGCACTTCGACTGTCAGGTCGGATTTGCGGACCTCCCACACATGTCCATGACGAAGCCACTGTTCCGGAAGCTCCATCTGAAATCCGTTCACGATCTTTTGTTCAAACAATCCATGCTTATAACGGATCCCATATCCATGGCCGGGTAAATTAAGGGAAGCCAGGGAATCCAGAAAGCAGGCGGCTAAACGGCCAAGACCGCCATTTCCAAGGCCAGCATCGTGCTCAACCTCTTCCATTTCCGCAAGGTCGATTCCAAGATCCAGAAGACCTTTATCCACAATTTCGTAAATCCCCAGATTCGTCAGATTTTGCCTGAGCAGACGCCCCAGCAGGAATTCGATGGATAAATAATACACCTGCTTTTGTTTATTGAACCGGTACTGCTCATTCGTATGGATCCAGTTCATCGAAATATATTCCCGTATCAAATGACCCAATGTGAAAAACTGATCCTGACTGGTGGACTCAGGAAACGTCTTTCCATACATCATTTCAAGCTTCTTCAGAAACAATTCTTTGAATTCAATCGGATCAGAAAACATGGCTTTCACTCCTTGATACCAGGTCAGCGTATAGTTGATTATACTTAAAGGCCGATTGGGCCCAACTATAATCTTTATTCATTGCGTTACGTACAATATGATTCCATGTTTCCGGATCTTCGTGGAAATACGATAGGGCTCTTCGATAGGTGTAAAGCATATCGTGAGCATTAAAGTTTTTGAATGAGAAGCCGTTTCCGCTCTTCGTCTCCTCATTGTAGGATTCAACGGTATCGTTCAGTCCGCCTGTCTCCCTTACAAGTGGCAGGGCTCCGTATCTCATGGCGATCAACTGTCCCAGGCCGCATGGTTCGAACTTGGAAGGCATCAGGAACAAATCGCTGGCAGAATAGATTTGTTTCGCCAATTCTTCGTTGAAGCCGATCTGTACTCTGACCTTCTCTGGATACGTCCACTCCATTTCCCTGAAAAACTGTTCAAACTCCCAATCTCCTGTCCCCAACAGGACAAACTGGACATTTTCCTGGATCATCTCATGAAAGACGCCCCTGATGAGTTCGAGACCCTTTTGGTTCGTCAGTCTCGAAATGATGGACACAAGTGGAATTCCTTCATTTTCCTCGAGGCCCAGACTTTTTTGCAGATGTTGCTTCGCCTGCTTCTTTCCTTGAAGATTTCCGCTGAAGAAAGGAAACTCCCCGTCATCAGGATTATACACCTCATCATCAATTCCATTGAGGATCCCCAGTAATTGGTTATACCGCTGGCCAAGTATATTATGAAGCTTTTCCCCGTAGTAAGGCGTGAGGATTTCTTCTTTATATGTAGGACTCACCGTTGTGACGAAATCCGAAGAAATGAGCGCGCCTTTCATGAAATTGATATTCCCATAAAATTCGAGGTACTCATGATGAAAATACTTCTCCGGGATAGCGAGTAACTCCGTCATCACCTGTTTAGGGTAGATTCCTTGAAATTGCAGGTTATGAATCGTGAATACACTGCGGATGAATGAGTAGCCCGGTCTCTCCTGATACTCGCTTCGGAGTAGGAACGGCACCATCCCCGTGTGCCAATCGTGACAATGAATCACATCAGGATAGAAATCAAGGACAGCGATGCTTTCCAACACAGCCCTTGTAAAATAGGAGAATCTTTCCCCATCGTCAAAGTATCCGTATAACCGCTCCCGGTTAAAATAATATTCATTATCCACAAAATAATAGGTCACGCCATTTTCACTATACTCTTCAATTCCACAATACTGATTTCTCCAGCCTACTGACACGAAAAACTCTTTCTTCCGCTTCATTCTTGAACGGAATTCTTGAGGGATCCCGCCGTATTTAGGCAGAATCACCCTGACATCCGTGCCTAAACTTCTTAACTCCTTGGGCAAAGCGCCTGCAACGTCGGCCAAGCCCCCGGATTTAATAAATGGGACACACTCAGATACTACAAATAACACTTTCACGAATTCATCAGCGCTCCTTGAATCATCCCTTTGCGAATGACGATTGGATTGTTTGCTTCCCCGATAAGCTTGACACCATCTTCTATCCTTACATCTTTATCCAGAATTACATTCTCCAGTACACAGTTATCTCCAATTTGGCTCTTCTGCATAATGATGCTGTTAGAAATTGTGGTATCCTTGCCGACCTTCACCGCTCTGAACATGGTAGAATTCTTCACACTGCCTTCAATGAAACATCCATTGGCGATGATGCTGTTTTTCACGCTTGCAGCGGATGTATAGCGTGTCGGCGGCTCATCCTTCACTTTCGTATAAATGGGCATATCTTTCTTGAACAGCTCTTTCCAATAGGAGAGGTTCATAAGCTTCATGCTCGCATCATAGTATTCTTCAATGGAATCTATCGTCTGAACAAATCCTGCATGCTCATATCCGCACACCTTGAATCCGCTATCCATGTCGTCCACTACATCCTGCATACATGTATAGCCCGATTCACGTCTGTTCTCGACCAAATCAATCAATGTAGACGTTTTGACTAGGTACATATCTAAGGAGCTGCCGTTGTGACGCATTTCGGTTATATCACAACCGATACGGATATGACGTTCCAGTACGGGTTGATAATCGATGTTGCATAACGTGAAGCAATTGCTGATCAGGGCGTACTCCTGGGTACTGCGTCTGAAGTAGTCCATATGATGGGCAAAGTGATTAAAGGACCCGACACCCTCTTCATTCGCTTCCAATCCAGGAGCAGGAAAGAAAAACAAGCCATCCCGCTTCCGGTTCAGGTCCCAGTTCTTTCCTGACCCGAGGTGATCCATCAATGATCTGTATTGAAACTTTGGAAAAATCGCAACGCTGCCGATATCAGAATTCACCATATTGGAAAGGACAAAGTCAATCAACCGGTATCTGCCGGCTATGGGAAGGGCCGCTAATGAGCGATGCAGCAATAAATCCTCCAGGGAATCGTAGTAACTCGTAGCATCAATAACACCAAGCATTGTATTTTTCAAAACACTTCTCCTCCTCTAATGTTGTTAAGATGGTCTTGAACCTTACACTCTTTCCTGTTCCAGAAGCGTTTCAATGAAAGATTCCGTCACGAGAATCACTTCATCTGATCCTTCTTCCGGCATGATGCATAAGCCCTTTGGAACCCTTACATTTGAAGGCACAATCGCCTGCTCGATATAGGCGTTTTCCTCAACGACAGCGTCCGGCATAATGACTGAACGACTGACATGCGCTCCCTTTTTCACCGTCGTTCCCTGGAAGAGTACGGACTTTTGAATCGTTCCTTCAATCGTACACCCTTCATTTACCAGAGATCCCTCCACAAGGGCATCTTCTGAAATATATTGAGGCGGCTCATTCGGATTAACCGAATACACTCTCCAATCATGATCGAACAGGTTCAGCTCATTCTCTTCATCGATCAGGTCCATATTTGCTTCCCAAAGGCTCTTGACCGTACCGACATCCTTCCAATAGCCTTCAAATGGATAGGCCATCAATTTCTTCTTCTCATCCAGGAGGAGAGGGATGACATCCTTCCCAAAATCATGGCTCGAATCTGGATTCCGTTCATCCATCTCCAAATAATCCTTCAGCACGGAATAATTGAAGATGTAAATGCCCATCGAAGCAAGATTGCTTTTCGGGAAAGGTGGTTTTTCTTCAAACTCCGTGACACGCATATCCTCATTCGTGTTCATCAGTCCAAAACGGCTCGCTTCATCCCATCCCACTTCAATGACTGAAATCGAGACATCTGCTTTTTTCTCGATATGATAATCAAGCATTTTACTATAATCCATTTTGTAAATGTGATCACCTGACAGAATCAATACGTACTCGGGATCGTATTGCTCAAGGTAATTCATATTTTGATAGATGGCACTGGCAGTCCCTGTATACCAGCGCATTTCGGATGATTCTGCATATGGGGGCAGGACGGTCACACCACCGTTCTTGCGGTCAAGATCCCACGCACTCCCGATCCCGATATAAGAATTCAATACGAGGGGCTGGTACTGGGTAAGAACTCCGACCGTGTCGATGCCTGAGTTCGTGCAATTGCTCAGGGTGAAATCAATGATACGGTACTTTCCTCCAAATGGTACGGCGGGTTTCGCAAGACTTTTCGTCAATGAACTTAACCTGCTCCCTTTTCCACCTGCTAACAACATGGCCACACATCTTCCTTTTGCCATTCCTCTTCTCCCCTTTCACTCGTTTGGTCTTAAATAAACGGCTGCGTATGGTGGTATCGTCATTTCCACATACCCATCCCTTCCATGATACGGTTGATTGTGCACGGTAAGTGGGGTGGGGTTCACCTGATGGGAACCTCCAAACCTTCCATCATCACTATTCCAGATCTCTTCATACGCAGAAACCTTATCTACCCCCACCTTATACTGGTGATACACATGAGGACTGAAATTGCAGATCACCACAAGATGATCTCCCTTCTCTATCCCGTAACGGATGAAAGAGAAAATCTGCTGCTCTGCATTATTTACATCAACCCACTGGAATCCGTCTGAACGATGATCCATCTGAAATAATGGCTCAGCACCTTTATATAAATGCATTAGCTCTTTAAAATATGAATTGAATTTGTGATGAAATTCGTAATCCAGTAAATGCCAATCCAACTCCTCAAGATCCTTCCATTCTGAAAACGGGGCCAGTTCACTTCCCATGAACAGAAGCTTTTTTCCTGGATGAGCCATCATGAAGCCGAGGAGCAGCCGGTATTGAGCGAATTTCTGCCAGTAATCCCCGGGCATTTTATTTAATAACGACTTCTTCCCATGCACCACCTCATCATGGGAGAAGGGAAGAACATAATTCTCTGAAAAGGCATATAACAGTGAAAACGTGATGAGAGAATGTACATGCCTTCGTTCAGAGGGATCGGTTTCCATATATTTAAGGACGTCATTCATCCATCCCATATTCCACTTATAATTAAATCCAAGTCCTCCATAATGAACGGGAGACGTCACCTGGGGCCAGTCCGTAGAATCCTCTGCAATCATCAGGATCGAAGAATCAAACTCAAAAACGGCCTTGTTCAAGTTTTTCAAAAACTGTATGGCACCTTCATTCGGGTTAAGCTCACCCTGATTCGCCCAATAGATGATGTTCGCCACCGCATCGATCCTGAAGCCATCGATATGATACTGATCCATCCAGAAGCGGGCGTTTGAAATCAGGAAACTCCTCACTTCTCCTTTGCCTAAGTCAAAGTTCGCCGTACCCCACGTATAATTCTCCCGGTCCCTTTCCTCACTGTACTCGTAGGCAAACGACCCATCAAACTCGTATAACCCATGCGCATCCTTACAAAAATGACCTGGGACCCAATCCAGGATCACGCCAATATTATGTAAATGACATTCATTCACAAATGCCATCAAATCATGTGGTGAGCCGTAGCGACTGGTAGGGGAATAATATCCCGTACCCTGATAACCCCAGGACCGGTCAAATGGATGCTCCGTGACAGGCAGCAGCTCGATATGGGTGAACCCCTGCTCTTTCACATGGGGAATCAATTGCTGCGCTAATTCCCTATAAGATAGAAACGTTCCCGCTTCCTTCTTCCACGTACCTAAATGGACTTCATAAATCGCCATTGGCTTGTCATAGATCGTAGTGGATGAACGGTCCTCAAGCCACTTCTCATCTTCCCATCGAAAGCCCTCCAGCTCATACACGACACTTGCCGTATGAGGACGCTTTTCAGAGGCAAACCCGTACGGATCCGCCTTTAGCTTCTTTGCCCCAAGGGGAGTCGTAATCTCATACTTATACGTTTCTCCTGTCAGATCTTGATCGACTCGAATCGTCCACAGACCTTCACTGTTCCGCTTTTTTAAATCATATCCATTCCCATTCCATTGATTAAAGGAACCCACCAATGAAACATGCCTTGCTTTCGGTGCCCAAACGCAAAATTCTGTATAGGTCCCAGTGGAATCCCTTCTCACATGTGCACCCATAAACTGATAGGCCTGCTGCAAATTTCCCTCATGAAACAAAAACACATCGTAATCTGTTATGGTCATTGCGTTCATCATCTCACCTACATTTTTTCAATCTACATAACTACTTTCTAACAACATCACCAAAATCCTCTTTATAATCGTCGTTCAATTACGACAATTTACTACATGCATATATGTAAAAGCGGCCAATTTGGAAAGTTATACTAAATGGTAAGGTTTACATTGTAAAAACATAGGGGAATTACGTTGAATTCTTAGCGGAATTTGTCGAAAGTTTTTTTATGAAAAAGGTTAATATTTGTAGGAAATATAGAGGGATTCCGTTATTTTGTATAGGATTTTGATTGGTTGGAAGATGGAGCAGCGGTGTCGAATGAAGGGAGGAAAAAGAGGTTAGAAGTTGATAGTAAAAGGGGAAAATGAATAATATATCCATTGATGAAAAAACCAGGAACAAATTTTTCTTAATATTAAACATGCTCATATCAACTTCATTTCAAGCAAAGTACTTCTATGTACAATAAAAAAAGACTATCAAAAATGATAGTCTTTTCATAATGACCCATACGGGATTCGAACCCGTGTTACCGCCGTGAAAGGGCGGTGTCTTAACCGCTTGACCAATGGGCCTTAATGGCGGAGAAGGAGGGATTTGAACCCTCGCGCCAGTTGCCCGACCTACACCCTTAGCAGGGGCGCCTCTTCAGCCACTTGAGTACTTCTCCAAATATGGCTCCGCAGGCAAGATTCGAACTTGCGACCGATCGGTTAACAGCCGATAGCTCTACCACTGAGCTACTGCGGAATAATGAAATGGTGGGCCTAAGTGGACTCGAACCACCGACCTCACGCTTATCAGGCGTGCGCTCTAACCAGCTGAGCTATAGGCCCAAAAATGAATTGGAGCGGGTGAAGGGAATCGAACCCTCATCATCAGCTTGGAAGGCTGAGGTTTTACCACTAAACTACACCCGCACTAAAACATGGGGCGACTGATGGGAATCGAACCCACGAATGCCTGAACCACAATCAGGTGCGTTAACCACTTCGCCACAATCGCCATAATGTGTCTAAATATAAAAATGGTGGCTCAGGACGGAATCGAACCGCCGACACATGGATTTTCAGTCCATTGCTCTACCAACTGAGCTACTGAGCCAAATAGTTTTCGGCTTCCGCTAAGCTTCGAATCTCTTCGTCAGCTCACTCAGTCACATCCTCACGTATGTTAAATACGCTCCGGTGTTCCTTCGATCGCTTCCTCGACCTTCTCGCTTATCGAAACCCTTTTCCTTTTCAATAAACAGAACTATATTAAAAAATAAATGGCGGTCCGGACGGGACTCGAACCCGCGACCTCCTGCGTGACAGGCAGGCATTCTAACCAACTGAACTACCGGACCAGAGTTTTTTGCGCAAGCAAAATAACTACCCTTACCTTGCACCAGCAAAATAGGTTTCCATATTCTGCGCTAGCAAAAATAACTATCCATACGTGACTCATCGTGAATTATAAAGTTCCTAATTCATAAACAAATCAAAATGGTATTGCGGGGACAGGATTTGAACCTGCGACCTTCGGGTTATGAGCCCGACGAGCTACCGAACTGCTCCACCCCGCGACGATAAAATATAAAAGATAATATGGAGGAGGAAGGGGGATTCGAACCCCCGCGGGCTGTTACACCCCTGTCGGTTTTCAAGACCGATCCCTTCAGCCGGACTTGGGTATTCCTCCGTAATAAAAATGGTACTTGGTGGACCTTGTAGGACTCGAACCTACGACCGGACGGTTATGAGCCGTCTGCTCTAACCAACTGAGCTAAAGGTCCCTATTGGTAGCGGCGGAGGGGATCGAACCCCCGACCTCACGGGTATGAACCGTACGCTCTAGCCAGCTGAGCTACACCGCCAAGAAACTACTAGCTATTAGGCTTATGAATAAAACCAATGAAGTTTATTTTACTGTCGTAAAAAAAACTTGGTGGAGCCTAGCGGGATCGAACCGCTGACCTCCTGCGTGCAAAGCAGGCGCTCTCCCAGCTGAGCTAAGGCCCCAAAGAAGTGGTCGGGAAGACAGGATTCGAACCTGCGACCCCTTGGTCCCAAACCAAGTGCTCTACCAAGCTGAGCTACTTCCCGATATATGGCGCGCCCGAGAGGAGTCGAACCCCTAACCTTTTGATCCGTAGTCAAACGCTCTATCCAATTGAGCTACGGGCGCTAAATGAATTCTAGTTTTTTCACTAAGTAACGTAAGGAAAGATATTTTGCTGGCGCAAAAATCTTTGGTGCCGAGGACCGGAATCGAACCGGTACGGTAGTCACCTACCGCAGGATTTTAAGTCCTGTGCGTCTGCCAGTTCCGCCACCCCGGCAAGTCTCTGGAGCGGAAGACGGGATTCGAACCCGCGACCCCCACCTTGGCAAGGTGGTGTTCTACCACTGAACTACTTCCGCAAAAGAAATGGTGCGGGTGAAGGGACTTGAACCCCCACGCCTTGCGGCGCCAGATCCTAAGTCTGGTGCGTCTGCCAATTCCGCCACACCCGCATATTCTATTCATTTTCACATTAGAGAAAATGAAGGTAAGATATTTTGCTGACGCAAAAATCTTTGGTGAGCCATGAAGGATTCGAACCTTCGACCCTCTGATTAAAAGTCAGATGCTCTACCAACTGAGCTAATGGCTCATCTCATATAAAACCAAATGGTGCCGGCAAGAGGACTTGAACCCCCAACCTACTGATTACAAGTCAGTTGCTCTACCAGTTGAGCTACACCGGCGTGTATGTTGTGGTGGTGAATACTGCTTAAATAAAGCAATTCACCGAAGAAATGCATGGAAATATATTTTGCTGGCGCAAAAATCTTTGGTGGAGGATGACGGGATCGAACCGCCGACCCTCTGCTTGTAAGGCAGATGCTCTCCCAGCTGAGCTAATCCTCCATTGTATACAGCCTGGCGACGTCCTACTCTCACAGGGGGAGATCCCCCAACTACCATCGGCGCTGAAGAGCTTAACTTCCGTGTTCGGCATGGGAACGGGTGTGACCTCTTCGCCATTGTCACCAGACTATGTCTTGTCTCTTTTTAAGGACAAGTATTATTATATCGTGTAGATATAATTTTTCAAGGCTTTTTTATATTTTCGCATAAAATTATTCCCTGAAAACTAGATAAAGAATTGATGTCAAGAAAGCCGAATATCGACCAATTGTTGTTCATATAAATATGACTCTTTGTGGTTAAGTCCTCGATCGATTAGTATCAGTCAACTCCACATGTCGCCATGCTTCCATCTCTGACCTATCTACCTAGTCATCTTCTAGGGATCTTACTCACTTACGTGATGGGAAATCTCATCTCGAGGGGGGCTTCATGCTTAGATGCTTTCAGCACTTATCCCTTCCGCACATAGCTACCCAGCGATGCCTTTGGCAAGACAACTGGTACACCAGCGGTGCGTCCATCCCGGTCCTCTCGTACTAAGGACAGCTCCTCTCAAATTTCCTGCGCCCACGACGGATAGGGACCGAACTGTCTCACGACGTTCTGAACCCAGCTCGCGTACCGCTTTAATGGGCGAACAGCCCAACCCTTGGGACCGACTACAGCCCCAGGATGCGATGAGCCGACATCGAGGTGCCAAACCTCCCCGTCGATGTGGACTCTTGGGGGAGATAAGCCTGTTATCCCCGGGGTAGCTTTTATCCGTTGAGCGATGGCCCTTCCATGCGGAACCACCGGATCACTAAGCCCGACTTTCGTCCCTGCTCGACTTGTAGGTCTCGCAGTCAAGCTCCCTTGTGCCTTTACACTCTGCGAATGATTTCCAACCATTCTGAGGGAACCTTTGGGCGCCTCCGTTACTCTTTAGGAGGCGACCGCCCCAGTCAAACTGCCCACCTGACACTGTCTCCCACCCCGATAAGGGGCGCGGGTTAGAATTTCAATACAGCCAGGGTAGTATCCCACCGATGCCTCCACCGAAGCTGGCGCTCCGGTTTCCAAGGCTCCTACCTATCCTGTACAAGCTGTACCAAAATTCAATATCAGGCTACAGTAAAGCTCCACGGGGTCTTTCCGTCCTGTCGCGGGTAACCTGCATCTTCACAGGTACTATAATTTCACCGAGTCTCTCGTTGAGACAGTGCCCAGATCGTTACGCCTTTCGTGCGGGTCGGAACTTACCCGACAAGGAATTTCGCTACCTTAGGACCGTTATAGTTACGGCCGCCGTTTACTGGGGCTTCGATTCGCACCTTCGCTTGCGCTAAGCACTCCTCTTAACCTTCCAGCACCGGGCAGGCGTCAGCCCCTATACTTCGCCTTACGGCTTCGCAGAGACCTGTGTTTTTGCTAAACAGTCGCCTGGGCCTATTCACTGCGGCTCTCTCGGGCTTGCACCCTACCAGAGCACCCCTTCTCCCGAAGTTACGGGGTCATTTTGCCGAGTTCCTTAACGAGAGTTCTCTCGCTCACCTTAGGATTCTCTCCTCGCCTACCTGTGTCGGTTTGCGGTACGGGCACCTTTTTCCTCGCTAGAGGCTTTTCTTGGCAGTGTGGAATCAGGAACTTCGCTACTATAATTCGCTCGCTATCACAGCTCAGCCTTCGCGATGACGGGATTTGCCTCATCATCAGCCTAACTGCTTAGACGCACATATCCAGCAGTGCGCTTACCCTATCCTCCTGCGTCCCCCCATTGCTCAAACGGAAAAGAGGTGGTACAGGAATATCAACCTGTTGTCCATCGTCTACGCCTATCGGCCTCGACTTAGGTCCCGACTAACCCTGAGCGGACGAGCCTTCCTCAGGAAACCTTAGGCATTCGGTGGATGGGATTCTCACCCATCTTTCGCTACTCATACCGGCATTCTCACTTCTAAGCACTCCACCAGTCCTTACGGTCTAGCTTCGCAGTCCTTAGAACGCTCTCCTACCACTGACACCTAGAGGTGTCAATCCACAGCTTCGGTGATACGTTTAGCCCCGGTACATTTTCGGCGCAGAGTCACTCGACCAGTGAGCTATTACGCACTCTTTAAATGGTGGCTGCTTCTAAGCCAACATCCTGGTTGTCTAAGCAACTCCACATCCTTTTCCACTTAACGTATACTTTGGGACCTTAGCTGGTGGTCTGGGCTGTTTCCCTTTCGACTACGGATCTTATCACTCGCAGTCTGACTCCCATGGATAAGTCTTTGGCATTCGGAGTTTGTCTGAATTCGGTAACCCGATGAGGGCCCCTAGTCCAAACAGTGCTCTACCTCCAAGACTCTTACACATGAGGCTAGCCCTAAAGCTATTTCGGAGAGAACCAGCTATCTCCAAGTTCGATTGGAATTTCTCCGCTACCCACACCTCATCCCCGCACTTTTCAACGTGCGTGGGTTCGGACCTCCATTCAGTGTTACCTGAACTTCATCCTGGACATGGGTAGATCACCTGGTTTCGGGTCTACGACCACATACTCAAATCGCCCTATTCAGACTCGCTTTCGCTGCGGCTCCGTCTTATCAACTTAACCTTGCATGGGATCGTAACTCGCCGGTTCATTCTACAAAAGGCACGCCATCACCCGTTAACGGGCTCTGACTACTTGTAGGCACACGGTTTCAGGTTCTATTTCACTCCCCTTCCGGGGTGCTTTTCACCTTTCCCTCACGGTACTGGTTCACTATCGGTCACTAGGGAGTATTTAGCCTTGGGAGATGGTCCTCCCAGCTTCCGACGGGATTTCACGTGTCCCGCCGTACTCAGGATCCACTCAAGAGGGAATGAAGTTTCAACTACAGGGTTGTTACCTTCTTTGACGAGCCTTTCCAGACTTCTTCGTCTACCTCATTCCTTTGTAACTCCGTATAGAGTGTCCTACAACCCCAAGAGGCAAGCCTCTTGGTTTGGGCTATATCCCGTTTCGCTCGCCGCTACTCAGGGAATCGCAATTGCTTTCTCTTCCTCCAGGTACTTAGATGTTTCAGTTCCCTGGGTCTGCCTTCCATACTCTATGTATTCAAGTAAGGATATTGTTCCATTACGAACAATGGGTTCCCCCATTCGGAAATCTCTGGATCAAAGCTCACTTACAGCTCCCCAAAGCATATCGGTGTTAGTCCCGTCCTTCGTCGGCTCCTAGTGCCAAGGCATCCACCGTGCGCCCTTCATAACTTAACCGAATTGGTTGTTACATCAGGTTTAAAACCTAAAATGGCGATACTCGGTAATTTCTTGACTATCAATTTATCTTTATCTAGTTTTCAAAGAACAAACACAACTTCTATCTCGTAAGAGATAGAAAATGTTTTGATGGTTGAACCATCAAAACTGAACAAAACTTCGACGTGTCAACTTGTTTTGTAAATCTTCCTTAGAAAGGAGGTGATCCAGCCGCACCTTCCGATACGGCTACCTTGTTACGACTTCACCCCAATCATCTGTCCCACCTTAGGCGGCTGGCTCCAAAAGGTTACCTCACCGACTTCGGGTGTTACAAACTCTCGTGGTGTGACGGGCGGTGTGTACAAGGCCCGGGAACGTATTCACCGCGGCATGCTGATCCGCGATTACTAGCGATTCCAGCTTCATGTAGGCGAGTTGCAGCCTACAATCCGAACTGAGAACGGTTTTATGGGATTGGCTAAACCTCGCGGTCTCGCTGCCCTTTGTACCGTCCATTGTAGCACGTGTGTAGCCCAGGTCATAAGGGGCATGATGATTTGACGTCATCCCCACCTTCCTCCGGTTTGTCACCGGCAGTCATCTTAGAGTGCCCAACTGAATGCTGGCAACTAAGATCAAGGGTTGCGCTCGTTGCGGGACTTAACCCAACATCTCACGACACGAGCTGACGACAACCATGCACCACCTGTCACTCTGTCCCCCGAAGGGGAAAGCCCTATCTCTAGGGTTGTCAGAGGATGTCAAGACCTGGTAAGGTTCTTCGCGTTGCTTCGAATTAAACCACATGCTCCACCGCTTGTGCGGGCCCCCGTCAATTCCTTTGAGTTTCAGTCTTGCGACCGTACTCCCCAGGCGGAGTGCTTAATGCGTTAGCTGCAGCACTAAGGGGCGGAAACCCCCTAACACTTAGCACTCATCGTTTACGGCGTGGACTACCAGGGTATCTAATCCTGTTTGCTCCCCACGCTTTCGCGCCTCAGTGTCAGTTACAGACCAGAAAGTCGCCTTCGCCACTGGTGTTCCTCCAAATATCTACGCATTTCACCGCTACACTTGGAATTCCACTTTCCTCTTCTGCACTCAAGTTCCCCAGTTTCCAATGACCCTCCACGGTTGAGCCGTGGGCTTTCACATCAGACTTAAGGAACCACCTGCGCGCGCTTTACGCCCAATAATTCCGGACAACGCTTGCCACCTACGTATTACCGCGGCTGCTGGCACGTAGTTAGCCGTGGCTTTCTGGTTAGGTACCGTCAAGGTGCCGCCCTATTCGAACGGCACTTGTTCTTCCCTAACAACAGAGCTTTACGATCCGAAAACCTTCATCACTCACGCGGCGTTGCTCCGTCAGACTTTCGTCCATTGCGGAAGATTCCCTACTGCTGCCTCCCGTAGGAGTCTGGGCCGTGTCTCAGTCCCAGTGTGGCCGATCACCCTCTCAGGTCGGCTACGCATCGTTGCCTTGGTGAGCCGTTACCTCACCAACTAGCTAATGCGCCGCGGGTCCATCTGTAAGTGGTAGCTAAAAGCCACCTTTCAACATTTCCTCATGCGAGGAAATGAGTTATCCGGTATTAGCCCCGGTTTCCCGGAGTTATCCCAGTCTTACAGGCAGGTTACCCACGTGTTACTCACCCGTCCGCCGCTGATATCAGGGAGCAAGCTCCCATCAATCCGCTCGACTTGCATGTATTAGGCACGCCGCCAGCGTTCGTCCTGAGCCAGGATCAAACTCTCCGATAAAAGTTTGAATAGCTCTTTAAAAATAAATCTAGAATTAACGTTGACGTATTGTCTTGTTTTGTTCAGTTTTCAAGGTTCAATGTTTATCACTTGTCCAAGAAGCGACTTTATTAATATATCATGTTTTTCACTCTCGCGTCAACAACTTTTTTCATTTGTTTTTCGTAAATGTTGATTGCTGTATCAGCGACGTTTATTAATATAACACGCTGTTAATGCTATTGCAATATATTTTTAAGGAAAACGTAAAAATATTATTAATCCCGAGCATGTTCTGATAAATGAACATTCCCCATATACATGAGTACTACGCATTCTGAAAGGGGATTTCACTGACATGCTTACAACCGTTGCACTATTTCTATCTTTCATTATGGCCGTGTATTTATTTGCGTATTCTTATGTACAGGCCCTTAAGATATGTGAAAGTACTGTTCCTGTAAGGGGATTGACCTTTATTTTTTCAGTGGTCATGGCATTTGTATTTTCCGGGTTTACATACGTATTTTCTTAGTTCGGCGTATCGAAAAAGACTAAGGGGCTCCTTCGCTCCTTAGTCTTTTTGATTGAGGTCCACCAGCAGCCCTTCTTCCCTGTGCTCTTCATTCCCTATTGTCAAAATTTCTTCCTCCAACAGGACAGGATTATATTTATAATAAAAGTGTTTCGACGGGTTCTCCTTCAACACCCAGATCCACATGGAGTTGAAGCCCATGTTCTTGAGCTCTCCCCTGGCAATCCCGAATAATTCTTTTCCGATGCCCTTCCCTTGATAATCTTCAAGAAGATAGATGGCATACAGCTCTCCTTCATATTTACCAGAACGCTCTTTTCCAATTGAAACAAAACCGACGATTTCTCCGTCTTCCTTTTCACATACATACGTGTGATGGGAATCTGAAAGGATACTGGCCCACCTCTTTTCTCTTTCCACTATGGATAAAGACTCCAGGTAATCTTCTGAGACAATTCCCCGGTAGGTGGTCCTCCAGCTATGCACATGGACGTAAGCGAGGCTCCCAGCGTCTTGTAACTCTGCCTTTCTATAGGGCATCCGTCTTCACCTCACTGGCTTGGGTAAGCTTTTTCAGTTTTCTTTCTTCTATTAAGAAAAGGGTCACACCGGTCATAATGACCATGCCGCCCAGCACCTGAGTCATCAGCACTTTTTCCCCTAACAGCCAATAGGCCAGCAGAGATGCGCCGATTGGTTCAAAGAGAATGGCCATGGAGATCGTCGAGGTACTTAACCACTTTAGGGACCAATTAAACAATGTATGCCCGAGTAGCGTCGGGATGATGGCAAGAAGAAGGAAATAAATCCAATCTTCCTTTGGATAAGGTCCAAGACTTTCCGATTGGATCATAACATAGAGCAATAAGACGATAGAGCTTATGACATAAACGAGGTACGTATAGGTCATTAGAGACAGCCGCTTTCTGATTGTCTGTCCGAATAAGAGGTATCCCGTTATCAGGGCGCATGCAATCAAAGCCAAAATGTCTCCCCAAAGGGCGCTGCCGCTTATCCGGAAGTCCCCCCAGCTTATGATGAAGCTCCCGGCAACGGCTAAGACAGCGGATAATAAAGCCTTTGGCGTTAACTTCTCCTGAAAGAACAGGTACGCACCGATAAAAGCAAATAACGGTTGCAGTGTGACAAGCACCGTGGAACTCGCGACCGAGGTGTAGTGTAAGGATTCAAACCAAAGGATGAAATGAAACGCCAGGAATACACCGGCTAAAATCGAAAACATCCAATCTCTCACTGTAATAAGTTTCAATTCCTTCACATACTTTAAGAAAAATACCGGGGACATTAGAAGAACGGTGAAAAACAAACGGTAAAATGCCAAAATGCCTGACGGCGCACTCGATACCTTTACTAAGATGGCAGAGGTAGAAACGGAGATGACTCCGATAGCAAGGATAAGGTATGGATTCACTTTCGCATCCGACATGAGAGACCTCCTGAAATATGTAGTTCATTGCTCTATTTTATAATCAGACGAATCGAATTACTACATGAAATTTTTACAGTTTGGAAGGATTGGAGGGGGATGGATGGAGCTATTAGATACGACATTCTTGATCAAACTCGGTGTTTCAGCCGTATTGGGATTGATCATTGGTCTCGAGAGGGAATTAAAGAGAAAGCCTGTAGGACTGAAGACGTCCCTTGTCATTTGCATTGTGAGTTGTTTGTTGACGATTGTGTCCATGGAATCCGCCTATCTTTCTGAAGGATCGGACAAAGTGAATATCACCATGGACCCGCTTCGACTAGCCGCTCAGATTGTTTCGGGTATCGGCTTCCTCGGAGCAGGTGTCATCCTTCGCAAAGGGAACGATAGTATTTCAGGTTTGACCACTGCCGCGATGATTTGGGGGGCAGCAGGAATAGGGATAGCCGTCGGTGCAGGCTTTTATTTCGAAGCAACTGCAGGGGTCATCCTTTTGATCGTATCCGTTGAAGTGGTCCCGGTCATCATTACTTACTTAGGCCCAAAACGCCTGAGGGAAAAAGAATTGTCCCTTCGCGCCACGATAGCGGAGAAGAAGGAGATCAAGTCGATCATCGAGAAAATCAAAGCCGAAGAAATCACCATTGAAAATATCCGGATCAAAGACTTAAAGAATGGGCACCATCTATTAGAATTAAAGATCATTGTCGATTTCAGGAAAAAGACGGTAGACATTTACTACACCATTTCAGAGATAGAAGGAATCAAGGATGTAGAGATTGAGAGCTTATAAACGCAAGAAAGAACGAGAGGAAATCCCCTCGTTCTTTTATTTGTCCTTCTCTATTTTACTGGTTTCTTCAAGAAGCCTACCATCAGCGCTGTGATGACGGAGCCGATCAGAACCGCCAGTAGATATAAGAACGGATTTCCTTCCACTACAGGGAAGACGAATAATCCTCCATGAGGTGCCGGTAAACCGATCCCGAAGAACATGGTCAGCGCCCCTGCGATCGCCGATCCCGTCACAATCGAAGGAATCACACGGAATGGATCCGCTGCTGCAAATGGAATCGCACCTTCTGTGATAAAGGAAGCGCCCATAAAGTAAGCTGCAATACCTGCTTTTCGCTCATTGTCATTGAACTTCTTCTTAAATAAGGTTGTAGCCATGGCGAGTCCTAATGGAGGAACCATCCCTCCTGCCATGATGGCCGCATGGGGAGCCAGATTACCGCCTTCTATCATGGCAATACCGAATGTGAAGGCTGCTTTATTGATGGGACCTCCCATGTCGACTGCCATCATTCCACCCAGGATCAACCCAAGCAATATCAAGTTCCCTGTTCCCAGGCCGTCAAGCCAGTTCTGTATGCCTGTATTGACTGCACTAAGGGGTTCAACCAGGAATTGAAGCATGATCACACCTGTAATGAAAATACCAAGTAACGGATAAATGAGTACCGGCTTGATTCCTTCCAGTGCGGAAGGGAAATTCTTCGTTAAACGTTTGATTCCAAGTACGACATAACCGGCTAAGAAACCGGCAATGATCCCGCCTAAAAATCCACTTTGACCCGTTGCGGCAATCAATCCGCCTACCATACCAGGGGCAAATCCCGGTCTGTCGGCAATACTCATGGCAATGAATCCTGCAAGGACTGGAACCATCAGGTAAAAGGCATTCCCTCCACCGATCGTATTCAAGATCGCTGCAAACTCATTGTACTCGGGAGAATCAGGGTTCGCTGACTGGATGCCGAATAAGAATGAGATGGCAATCAGGATCCCTCCCCCTACCACGAATGGAAGCATATTGGATACACCATTCATGAGATGCTTATAGAACCCTGATTTTTGCTTTTTCTCAGAGCCCTTGTCGGAATCTTTCTCCTGCTCTCCCCCTTTATATATTGGGGCATCCTGTGTCATGGCTTGATTCAATAGTTCTTCAGGACGCCTGATCGCCTCGGCCACTGGGACTTCGATGACGTGTTTTCCTTTGAACCGGTTCATTTCCACTTTTGTGTCAGCTGCGACAATGATGGCTACGGCACTTTCAATGTCCTCTTGTGTCAGGACGTTCTTCGCCCCTCCTGAACCATTCGTCTCTACCTTCAGGTTCACATCCATCGTTTTCGCCTTAGCCTTTAAAGCGTCGGCTGCCATATACGTATGAGCGATCCCTGTGGGACATGCCGTTACAGCCAGGATTTTCCCACCCGGAGCAGACGTTTCAACCGTTGTCTCTTCTTCCTCACCATCATGGGCATTAATGATTTCCAAAACCTCTTCTTCCGTACCTGCTTTCAACAGTGCTTTCCGCACATCCACATCCATCAGCATGGATGAAAGGCGACTGAGTGCTTCTAAATGGGTTTGATTCGCTCCTTCAGTCGCGGCAATCATGAAGAACAAATGAGCTGGTTCGCCATCAAGGGATTCATAATCAACACCCGCTTCTGATTTACCGAACGCAATCGCAGGCGCTTTGACTGCGGATGTTTTCGCATGGGGAATCGCAATCCCTTCCCCGATTCCCGTCGTACTCTGTGCTTCCCGATTAAGAATCGCTTTCTTGAATTCATCTCGGTCCTGCAATTTACCACTTTGGTCCAAAACGGATACCAACTCGTCTATGACTCCGTTTTTCGAATGAGAAGATATATGAAGCTGAATCGTATCTTTTGTCAGTAACTCCGTTATTCTCATTTTGAACTCCCCCTCTATATGTTTGTAATCTGAATGTCTTCAAATAATCTTTCCACGTGTTCCGATGAACAGAGGCCAATGGAATAGGCAGTCGCCGATCCGGCTGAGGTACCCAAGCGGAAAGAATCCTTCACGCTCCATCCCCTGGACAGGCCTGCAAGGAATCCGGCGACCGTTGAATCCCCTGCACCGACCGAGCTTTTCAATTCCCCTTTGGGTACAGAGGAAAAAAACACCTCATCTTCAGTCAACAGGAGTGCACCTTTTTCAGCCATGGACACCATGACGTTTTCAACACCGGTATCCTTGAGTATCTTTCCGTAATGTACAGCTTTTTCAATAGAGTGGATCTCTACATCAAACATTTCCCCGAGCTCATGATGATTCGGCTTGATGAGGAATGGCTTTAAGGGCAGGACCGGTTCGATTAATTTTTTCTCAGCATCGATGATCACTTTCGTCCCTTGTTTTTGACATTGAGCGGCAATCTCCTGATAAAATGTTTTCGGAACCGAACCAGGTATGCTTCCTGCAAGCACAATCATGTCATCTGCCGTCAAGGAAGATATTTGATCGAACAGCTCCCGGATATGCTCTTCCCTGATGGAAGGCCCGCTCCCGTTTATTTCGGTCTCATCATCCGCCTTCACCTTGACGTTTATGCGAGAGGCTTCCTCTACCTCGACAAACTCTGTCCTGATATCCTCTTGATTCAAAAATTGTTTAATATACTCTCCCGTATATCCCCCTGCAAATCCAAGAGCCACACTATCCACATTCAATAAGTGTAAAACGCGGGAAACATTGATCCCCTTCCCCCCTGGAAAGGCACTTTCTGCACTGCTCCGATTAAGACCGCCTTTTTGAAAGGAATCCAGTTCCATAATGTAATCCACAGAAGGATTCAGTGTTAATGTATAAATCATGTTTTCACAACCTTTATCGTAGTTTGATTCTTCATCGCCGTATCGTGTTCTTCTTCTATAGTGTTCGTAATGATCATCGCTTTATCGAGGTCCACTATTTTACTGAAAGCAATCTCTCCAAATTTCGAATCGTCGGCAAGGAACATTGCTTCTCTTGATAACTCAATGGCCATGCGTTTCACCTGGGCCTCTTCCGGATCAGGCGTGGTGAAACCATATTGTGCATGCACGCCGTTTGCCCCCATAAATGCTTTATCAAACCGGTATTGACGAATGGAATCCAGTGCCCCACTACCGACCATCGCTCTTGTAACGGGCTTGACGTACCCACCGATCATATACGTTTTAATTCCTTTCTGAAGCAGGGCTTCCACATGGGTCAATCCATTCGTGACGACGACGATGTCTTTTTCAGGAAGATGATCGATCAGACTCAGGGTCGTCGTACCGGCATCCAGATAGATGCAATCCCCATCTTCCACCAGAGAAGCTGCGTATTGGCCGATTATCTGTTTTTCATGAAGGCTTTTGGATGATTTTTCAGAAACGCTCAATTCCTTCAATTTCCCTTGAAGCTTCGACGCTCCGCCGTGGACCCGTTTCAGGAATTTTTCCTGCTCAAGCTGTGTCAGGTCCCTGCGAATCGTTGACTCTGAGGCATTCGTTGCGTCCACGATATCCTGGATCTTAATCGCATCCTTCTCCTTCAATAAGTCTAAAATGATTCGATGACGTTCCTCGGTTAACATGGTCTCTCCTACTTTCTCCGATCGTTTGTTACCTTCATTATAATGATAACGGTTACAAAAATCAATCATTTTTAATCAAAAACATTCATAATCAGTCATATTTCAATCATAAATGAGCATCAATTGGCTAGCCCAGGGTGGGTTTGCCTGTTGAATCAGCTTTTATATTTACCTGTCAAAACCGGCTATATATTTGACAGGCAAAATCATCGGTATTTTCTCCTGTTGAAATCCTTCCATTTTTCAGCTGCTGATTTCCCCCACATAATCAGCAGCTGAACGTATAGCCACCCACAACAAAAAAAGCCAGCCCCCTCACCATCATGGTGAAAGGACTGGCTTACTATTCCCGAATTACTCGTGAGACTCTTCATGAGAAGCCTCAGGATTTTCTGAACTTTTCGGATTCGGATTTATATATTGATAATCTGAACGATCGATTTGCTTATAGCCTTCTGGCTTGTAGAAACGAAGTAAGTCTTCATATACTACTTTATCTGAGAGTTCAAGACGTTTCGTAGCTTCTTTAGACGCTTCTTCACATGCGTTGCTTCCTTCTTCTACAGGTTGACCCGTTTCGTTATCGTAACATACTCCTTTGATATCAGAGTATTCAGGTGTGATGACGTCTCCATTACGGAAAGGAACGATTTGCTTGCGATCTTTGGACAATAAGTCCTGACCGAAACTGATGTAGTCCTTGTTATCCACACCAAGAAGGTTGAATAGTGTTTCACGGACGTCCACTTGACCACCGTATGTGTGGTTGACTTCACCTTTTACACCAGGAGCGATGATAAATAACGGAACGCGTTGAAGCTGTGCATTTTTGAAATCTGTGATTTCTTCGCCTGTGACTTGTTCCATTGCTCTGTTGTGGTTTTCAGAAATACCATAGTGGTCACCGTAAAGGACGATGACGGTATCATCATATAGTCCACTTTCTTTCAAATCATTAAAGAATTGTTCCAAAGCAGAATCCATATAGTTGGCCGTTTGGAAATAACGGTTCACTACACCATCGCCGAATTGACCCGGTTCGAAGTCCGTATCATTCTCATGACGATCGAACGGGAAGTGATTCGATAGCGAAATGAATTTCGTATAGAACGGCTGTGGTAATTCTTTAAGCATCGGCATGGACTCTTTGAAGAACGGCTTATCCTTTAATCCGTAAGGAAGCTGCTCTTCAGGTTTACTCATATCATAATACGTTGCATCGTAGAACTCATCATATCCCATCGTACGATACATTTCAGAACGGTTCCAGAACGTTTTATAGTTTCCGTGGAACGCAGCTGAAGTATATCCTTCACCTTTTAAGATTCCAGGTGCTGATTGTAACGTGTTATTGGCGTTCGTCATGTAGACGGCACCCTGAGGTAAACCGAATAATCCATTTTCCATGATGAACTCGGCATCGGATGTCTTCCCTTGACCCGTCTGGTGGAAGAAGTTATCGAAATAAATCGCATCTTCTTTTTCCACTAGGGAGTTAAGAAATGGTGTTACCTCTTGACCATCGATTTCTTTCCCGATCACAAAGTTTTGCAGGGATTCCATCGATACATAAATGACGTTTTTCCCTTTTGCTTTACCGAAATATTCAGGGTTCGGATCCACTTTATTTGCTTTTACATAGTTCTCTACTTCTGATACTTCATTGCTGTCTGCCAGGGCACGCTTGGCAGATGTCTTGGAGTTCTGGATCACATCATAAATCGTGAAGTTGTGAGTACCAAGATACTTCACAAGATAGTTACGGTCAAAGCTTCGTGTTAATAGTTCCGGACGGTCGATCTCTGCAAGACCAAGGTTCAGTAAGAATACAAGGACTGCCGATGTCATGACCGCGAATACTGAACGGAAGCGTAATTTTTCCTGTGGCTTCACTTTCTTCATGATCATCAGTCCGATGATAATGAACAGGTCAGAGAAGTACAGGATATCGATAGGACTCAATAGTTCCAGTGCACTTCCGCCAAGTCCGTTATTCGTCTTAGCCTGAAATAATACCGGGACTGTAATGAAGTCATTAAAGAAACGATAGTACACGACGTTCGCATACAGGACAAAGGACATCAGGAAGTTAATGACGATGAATGCAATATACCGTCCCTTGCCTTTCCAGAATAATGCGAGAGCAAAGAATAGGAGCGCTGAACTTAATGGGTTAAGAAATAAAAGAAAATGCTGAAGCGCATTTTGTATTCCGAGATTAAATTCAGCTAAATATACCGCGTAGGTCTTGATCCAAAATAATACGACGACTGTAAAGAAGAACGATAACTTCCCAGTGCGCATATCTTCAAACTGTCTTTTAAAGAAGTTCATACTTCATCACCTTTTTTTATTGTATTTAATTTGTGGCATTTATGAGCATCATTTGATTAAGGAATTGTTAAGCGAATGTAAATCCAATCGAATCAACAACGAGTATTATAACAAAAATTGATTTCATGTGTATAACAATTTGCGGTAATTGTATCAAAAATATTTCATGGGGATTCGACAATCACTGCTGATTGGAGTGCGGAATCCATATCTGCCAAGGGCTGAGGAATTTTGAACAAGAAGTGAACGGCCCATATATTCCCACTCTGGTGGTTGAATATACTACCATTGTTAAAAATATCCGTGTTTTGTTTGCTCAGTGTAAACTAATTCCCCATAAATCTTTACGTAAAACATAAATATCTAATTAAATTATTCCCAGTAAGTCAGGGTCTTCTCCTTTATTATGCTCCACCCTTACATATTTACCTTTTGAAAATCGGACTCCTCGAGCTCTTTCACTTTGTTTTCCTTCACCTGGCGGTAGGCCGCTTTGAATTTCTTTTTATAGTAGGATTGTCCGCTCGTTGCCTGGACATATCCTTCTATCATGAACGAAACCGATAGCATCGTCGCAGAAAAAAACAGGATCGGCGTCAACGGGATCCACGGTGACCCTTGTAGATAGCGGAAGGAATCGCCTATCAGACCGGACCATTCATACGTAATCGATCTCGGCGGGTCATGTACCATCTGATAGTCCACGTCCGTCCCACCCAGGAATAAGGTGAGCAGCCCAAGATGTATGAAGATGACGAGCGTTTGCATGAATTGCTGCCCCAGTAAAATCACGAGCTTTTCTTTCATGGAAGGTAAGATATGCTTAAAGATGATCCTCCACTTCCCTGCCCCCAGTGTTTTCGCACTCAAAATGAATTCCTGCTTGTACACTAAAGACACTTCATTCCCGAGAAGCGCAGACAGGATCGGGACGATAAGGAATGTTAATATGAGAATTTCGATGACGAACCGCTCCACGATGGAAGTGGAAAATCCTTCGAACGGTTCCCAAAGGACCGGCTCCAGCAAAAAATACGCAAGGATCGTCAAAGGGATGTAGTGGAAGGAATCGATCCAGCCATTGATGTACTTCTTGTACTTCATCAGGAAGGTTCCCAGTATCAAACCGAGGGGAATCGATAAAAATACCCGTAAGAAGGCAATCACAAAGGCCGTTAAGATGGTATATTTGGCCCCGATGATGATTTTACCGAGCATGTCAAGGCCCTGGGCGTCGGTCCCGAATGGAAATAACCACTTCGGTGAAATAGGCGAAGATTCTACGACGACCCCTTCTACAGAGATAAAATACAACCTTCTGACCTCGTTCCCCCATATAAACGAGTACAAGAAGCTTGAAGCAATCATCACAAAAATAAAGATGAATCCAATAAGAAAGAACGGGTTTCTCCATACGCTTTTCTTCATATTAAATTTCCTCCCCCTTGTTGGCTTTTTTAGAGAGAATCATTTCTCCCACCGTATAAAAGACAAATAGAGGAATGAAAATCGAAAGAATGGCGATCGTAAACATCTTCGGCTGTAACGTCGACTTCAGGAAACGGGTAATTCCGGCGATATTGAACAAAAGCTCCAGGACGAATAAATTGGAAAGCATGAACCACACCGTTTTCTTGGATTGAAAAAAAACGGAGATGATGGCATTCCTTAATATATGGAAGGTTAAGATCACCAGTTTCCCCAAACCGATTGATTGAGCAAGTGTTACATAGTCTTTTCCTTCTTCCCTTTCAAATGAAAGGATTGAAATCCTGAACAGCTGGACCGTCGGCAATACCGCCAACACAAGGATAGGAAGAAGATATGCCTTTTCTGTCGCCACGGAAGCAATTTCAAAAAATAAAATGCCCGTCTGCTTATACAGGAAGAGGACAAGAAGCTGTGAAAGCAAGATGACCAGAACATCCGGCATCGATTCGAATAGATATAGGAAGAATTTGATTCGATTTCGTTTTTTCTGTGAAAACAGCATGGTGAAGATCGTGAGGAGAATGCTTAAGAAACTTGCGAGTAGAAATGCGGAAAATAAAATGATGAGTGAATAGATGATCGGCTCCCATAAATAAGGAAACAGGCTGCGTTCCTGCTCTAAACCGATTACCTTATATGTTAAATCCCCGGCATGAAACAGGGCATATACGATTTCGTTTACCGATTGCCAGTACGCCTGCAATCTCAATTCCCGCTCACCAATACCCGAAAGCAGTACGGGCAGGCCGCCTATAAAAATGATCCCTATGATCGATAATAGGAATTTCACTACTATACCACCTATAAATTTCAACTCTCTGTCCTCCGTTTACAATATTACTTTTAATAGTATCATAGATCGGAAGGTTTTATACATTTTTTCCCTTTTATTTTAAAAGAGGCAAAATAAAGACCGGAGTCCCCTAAATGGACTCCGGTCCTTTCACAATCAGATTTTGGACAATTCATTCAACACAAATGTTTCGACCACTTCTGCTACACCGTCTTCCATATTGGAAGCTGCAACGTAATCCGCCTTCTTCTTAATGTCATCCGGGGCGTTACCCATGGCGACTCCGAGGCCGGCAAATTCAATCATGGTCAGATCATTGTAGCTGTCCCCGATGGCAATGACTTCCTCGGGCTTGATTCCCATTGGTTTGATCAGATAGTCGAGGCTGGCTCCCTTTGTGACACCCAGCTGGGTGAATTCCAGGAAGAATGGCTTCGATCGCATCACGCTTAGTTCACCATCAAGCTCGGCTTGGAGCTTTTTCTCCACTTCCGCCAAATGATCGGCTTCTTTCAGCATAAGAGCTTTCACGACCGGGCCCGTGATCGCTTCCTTAAAATCCGGAACGACCTTCACCGGCAGGCCCGTCAAGTCACTTTCTATGGAAGCGAATGGATTCGTTTCTTCTACTATAATGGCATCTTCTGCATAAGTCAGAATACCTACATCTTCACGCTTACTTATATCATATAAGGAATGAGCCGTTTCAGCTGTAAGAGTTCGGCTGTATTTCTCTTCATTTGTCTTGCAATCTATGATTTTCGATCCATTGAAAGGCAGGATGTAGCTTCCGTAATGATCAAGTTTCAATTCTTCCGCTACCCAACGCATTCCCTGGGTTGGACGTCCGGATGCAAGGACGACTTTCACTCCGGCTTCC
Source organism: Rossellomorea vietnamensis (assembly GCF_025398035.1). Classification (NCBI taxonomy): domain Bacteria; kingdom Bacillati; phylum Bacillota; class Bacilli; order Caryophanales; family Bacillaceae; genus Rossellomorea; species Rossellomorea vietnamensis. The sequence continues at coordinate 3,724,334 of NZ_CP104558.1, read as the reverse complement.
TGTGCCTGTATGAGTGCGTCTTTCGTGCGTGCTGAAATCGTTTGGTCGTCCTGTAATAATGTATCATCTAAATCAAGTACAATCATTTTATAGCTCATAAAGAACATCCTTTCAGGAAATCCAATTTTATATTATCTTACTATAACATCTACATTCATAATGAAAAAGAAAATAGACCGCCAGAATGACAGTCTATTTCAAGTTTACATGTTTCAGATCCCACTTTCTAATGGTAAAAACAGCCTGATGTGACGTTTCAAACCGGACCGTATCATTGTTTGGTGATGGGTAGAATCGGGCTGTAAATGTTTCCTCTCCTTCATTGACGAATACTTCAATGGAAGATGTGTCGACAAATACCCTTAGTGAATTTAGTTGCTTCACTGAACATTGACGCTTCTCGACCACTCCATTCACATAGCTTTTACGCTCAAGAGTCACGGTCTGTTCCCCTGAAGAATAAACAAATCTGATTCCATCTCCGACCGTTAAATCAAACCAGCCTTCAGTCATAGACAGATCCGTTATCTCCATCTCAAATGCTTTTCCCTTCACAGCCTTAAGCACGCGGGTTTCTCTATTTAATTCCACATTGACCTGGATGGCTGGTCCGACTCTTAAATCCTCCATTTCTTCAAGTGGAACCTGCCTCACCTTACCGTCCACAAGTTTCAGTTCCCGGGGGAGAGTCATGGTATGAAGCCATTTATGTTCAATGGTGGGATGATCCTGTTCGTTTTGATCAGGTACACTCATCCAGGCAAACAGGATACGTCTGCCTTTGTCGTCCAATGTCGTTTGAGGTGCATAGAAGTCGAACCCCCTGTCCAATTCTTCAAACTCCCCATGTTCGAATGTACCTGTTGCTGAATCGAATTGTCCGGCCACATAGCCTGCCTGATATACATTCTGATACTTCATGCCGGAAGCCTCAATCCCCTGGGGTGAGAAGATAAGGATATCACGCTCTCCTAACGGAAACAGGTCGGGGCATTCAAACATATAACCGAAGTCAGCAAGCCTGCCTTCTCCCCCTCCTGTCAGGACACCTTGATAGTCCCAATTCTCGAGGTCATCCGACCGGAACAATGCGACAGCACCTTTTAGCTCCCGTGTCTGGGCACCGACCACCATAAAGAAGGCTCCATCTTGTTCCCACACTTTCGGATCGCGGAAATGGGCCGTAAATCCGTCCGGCAGATGAACGACAGGTCCTCTTTTGTCAAAATGAAGGCTTTCTTCTGAAATCGCCAGGCACTGATACGTTTCCCGGTTTCCTTCTTCGTCCTTTACATTCCCTGTATAGTAGGCATAGATTTTCCCATCGTGTTCGATGGCGCTGCCTGAGTAACAGCCGTTTTTTTCATACCATTCTGATGGGGTGAGGGCGATTTCTTCATGGGTCCAATTAACAAAATCGTTTGAAGAGTAATGTCCCCAGAACTTTGCCCCGTGTCCTGTCTTGAAGGGCATCCATTGATAGTACACATGGTACGTGCCTTTGAATTGGATGAACCCGTTTGGATCATTTAATAAGCCAACTGTAGGCATGAGGTGATAATGGAGGCGGTATGGATCTTTCTCTACCACATCCTTATGCTTTTCCATTTCTTCATAGGCTGCTCTTCGCAGCTGTTCATCCCTTGACATCACACTTCCCCCTTTTTCAGATGAAGGCTGACTTCCTCCAGGGAGGGAAGGGCTGTCATCGCTCCTTTGGTGGAGGCGGCAAGTGCCCCTGACACAGCAGCAAACCGGGCCATGCTTGCTGCTTCTTCAATAGATAGTGATTCCATGCTTCCTTTGTATTCATGGAGTGAATATAGAATCCCAGATACGAATGCATCACCGGCTCCCGTTGTATCCACCGCTTTTACCTTCATAGACGGAACATGCTGACTTTCATCCCCTACGCACACATAACTTCCCACTGCCCCCATCGTAATGATTAGGAATGGGATATGATATGATTTCATCTTCGAGATCCCGGCTTCGATCTCTTTCTCTCCTGTAATGAATTCCAGTTCTTCCTCAGAGATCTTCACAACATCACTTTCCGAAAGCATACTTTTGATTGTATCCCGGGCGTTTTCCTCGGAATCCCATAATCCCAATCGTAAATTCGGATCATACGACACCAATAAACCATTCTCTTTCGCAACTGTTACCGCATGATGCGTCGCTTCCTTTGACGGAGAGCTGATCATGGAAATCGAACCAAAGTGAAGGATCCTATGGGAAAGGAAATCCTCTTCGTCTATCTCTTCCACTTCAAGGAATCGGTCGGCGCTCGGGTCGATATAAAAGTCGAAACTGCGCTCGCCGCCTTCTCCATTTGTGACAAATACAACTCCTGTACGAATGTCAGGAGTCAGAAGCATGTGATGGGTCCTGACCCCATAATCCTGAAGGGTTTCTTTCAGGAACCTCCCCAATACATCGTTACCCACTTTCCCGAGGAAAGTAGATTTCGCACCTAACCTAGCCAGTCCGACGGCTACATTGGCAGGAGCTCCTCCGGGACTTTTTTGAAAAGTACTATTGTTTTCGTCCAGCGGGATGAAGTCGATCAATGCTTCTCCCAACGAAATGATTCCCTCTTTCATATCTGGTTCCTCCTCGTTTCATCTAGGCTTATCTTAAATATAGCAAATCCTTACCAGTCAAGGTGACCGGTAAGGAAGAGTAGTCCTCATTATTTTGTTTCTTCCTTCCAGCCAAGAAGTAATGTGGCAATGAAGGCACCTGCCACTGCGATGACAAATCCGATTCCATAATTAAGCGGATCCTGGGCAATGGCAAACATGGGAATACCGGTAAGTCCGATTCCATTCGCCATCACATGGGTGAATACGACGTACGCCCCACCAAGTGCACCACCTATTGCCGCTCCGATAAATGGTCGACGATGCTTTAAATTCACTCCGAAAATGGCCGGTTCTGTAATTCCAAGAAAAGCAGATACCGCTGCAGGTACAGCGATCTCCTTCGTTTTCTTGTTTTTCGTCCTGAAGAAGACAGCAAGTGTCGCCCCACCCTGTGCAACGTTTGCCATTGCCCATATTGGAAGCAAATAGTTCCCGCCTATATTCGATAACAGCTCAGCCTCAATGGCGTGGAAACTGTGATGCACGCCCGTTAATACAATGGTTGAATACAATCCCCCGAAGATGAGCCCGGCAATGGGTCCGGCCGTGTTATAGACAACATCCAGAACTGTTGTGATACCGTTACCAAGGATTCTTCCAAGTGGTCCCACAACGAGTAAGGCTGTAAACCCAGTAAAGATGACGGTCAAGAAAGGAGTCACCAATAAATCTATAGTATTCGGTACTACTTTCCGTAATCCCTTTTCAACCTTTGCCATTACATAAACCGTTAATAATACTGGAATGACTGTTCCCTGATAGCCGAGCATTTCAACTCCGAATCCGAAGAAATCAAGTGTGGACGGCTGTGCATCTGCAAGCCCCCAGGGGTTGAGTAATGCAGGGTGGGTCATGATTCCCCCGATGACTGCACCTAAATAACCATTTGCGCCAAATTCCTTCGCCGCACTCATCCCGATCAGGATCGGCAGAATGATAAAGGCTGCAGAAGAAAACATATCGAGCATGACGAATAGACCGCTTTCAGGATCGACCCATTCATACGTTTTCATCAGGCCAAGTAATCCCATCAACATACCAGCCGCTACGATGGCCGGGATGATTGGAACAAATATATTGGAAAGTGTACGGGCAAAGCGGGCAAACGGGTTCATCTTCCGTTTCGCTGCATCACTGTGAGTCTCACCCGTTGGTGACTTATCATCCATTGTTGCCCCGACAAGCGGTGCAAAATGTTCAAATACTTTGTTTACATTCCCAGTCCCGAAGATGATCTGGAACTGTCCGGAGCTTGAAAATGCCCCTTTCACACCATCCAATTCTTCGATGCCACTCTTGTCTATCTGACTTTCATCATCGATGACGAGACGCAACCGCGTCGCACAATGTGTGGCGCTCACCACATTATTTTCACCGCCCAATAAAGGGACAAGTTGTTCTGCCACTTCACGATAATTCATTAAGAACCCCTCCTGTTTTTTAAAGAAAATCAATAAAAAAAGACCCAGTACCCTTAAGAGGATAGAAGTAGGTCAAAGAGAGACGCTTACCATTATCGTCTTAAAGATTCTAGGTCTTGCCTGCATGATCAGTAACAATCCTACTGTATGAATTTAACTTGAGTTCATTCTACAAGATGAGAGCGATACCGTCAACCCAATCACTTTAACAAACGCTGAATATGAAGGGCGATATACGCGACCTCCGATGAGGGGAATTCGATGCCATATTCTTTCTCCAAATACCCGGCAATTTGTTCAGAACATTCATACGCCCGTACATACTTCACTTTAATGAGGTCAAGCATATCCTCATCAATGGGATCAAACTGGTCCCCCTGTTCGATCCTGTTCAAGGCAAAACGGAGGTGGGTGATCAACCGTTGATAGTTGATGCTCGACTCCTCTACCTCTATGGACAAGATGGATTCCACCTGTTCCACAAAATCTCTCAGGACCGTTGCCTGCTTCAACGATTCACTCATGGACGGTGCATCCATCTTCGCCGTATGGATGTGGAGGGCGATGTGAGCTGCCTCATCATCGGGGATTTCAATGCCCAGTTTCTCCATGATTTCCGCCTTTGCCCATATACCCACTTCATACTCCTTTTTATAAAGGAGCTTGATTTCGTTTAACAGCTTATTTTGAATGGGTATCCCTTGCTCAAGTCTTTCCAATGCAAATGAAAGGTGATCCGTCAAAGCGATATGGATATGATCGCTCAAAGGTGCATTCAGATGACCTTCTGCATAGCTGATGATGTTTTCAGCGATTTCAATATGTTCCTCCGGCAAGGTAGCCAGGAGCTGTTGGAATTTCTCGGATGATTGTTCATGAAGGACAAAAATCTTCTCAATTTTATTCTTTGGGATGATATCATTCCTCTTTTTCTGAAAGGCAATCCCGCTTCCCATCACAATCTTCTCCTGGGGTCCATCCACCACTACGACAGCATTGTTGTTCAGTATTCTAAAAATGCGCATACCTATCCTCCGTACAGTTCATTATCTTTATGTTACACGAGTTGGTGCAAAGATAACAAGATAAGTGTGGCGATACAACATTTTCTTAATACATGGTATGCTGAAAGAAAAATGGAAAGCGGGAACAGAATGATAACTACATATTTTGAGAAAATCCAGGAAAAACTTCATGTGGTGCAAACGAAAGAAGCAGACAGAATGGCAAGTCTTGCCCAACGCATTTCTTCCTGCATCCAACAAGACGGCATCATCCACCTTTTCGGGTGCGGCCACTCTCACATCCTCTCTGAAGAGGTGTTCTACAGGGCAGGTGGACTGGTTCCGATCAACCCGATTTTGATCGAGCCCCTCATGCTTCACGAAGGCGCCGTACGCTCTTCTCAATTAGAAAAAGCGGAAGGGTATGCGTCTGAGTTCATGAGTGGTCAGGACATCCAGCCTCAAGACGTGGTGATCGTTCTCTCCACCTCAGGAAAGAACCCTGTCCCTATCGACGTGGCCCTTTATGCAAAGGAAAACAGTACCTATGTCGCTTCCATCAGTTCCTTTGACTATGTTGAAAAAGAAACATCCAGGCACCCGAGCGGGAAATTCCTTAGTGAAGTGGTGGATCTTGCCATTAACAACCACTCCGTCGTAGGGGACGCTGTTATGACCCACGAACGGGTGGCGGTTCCATTTTCACCTTCATCAACCGTCATCGGAGCTGCAATTTTGAATAACATCATGGCCGGTGCCATCGAACATATGGCGGATAAAGGATATAAGCCGCCTATCTTCATAAGTGGAAACGTGGACGGTGCGGGTGATCATAACGAAAAGCTGATCGAGAAGTACCGAATGCGGATCCCCCTTTTAACAAAAGGACTGTAATCATAAAAGGAGCAGGAACCCTATCATCATGGGTTCCTGCTCTTTTTTCACATTCTGTCCAGGTTAATCTTAAACTTATATTTATCCGCCCGATAAACGGATCGTACCAATTCAAAAGGGGTTCCATCTTCCAGGAATGAATCCCGTTGGATGAAGAGCACCGGCTCCCCGCTTTTTACCTTGAGATGCTTCGTATCCGCTTCTGTCACAAGAGCTGCTTCCACCGATTGGGTGGCATGACTGATGTGAAGGTTCAACTCTCTTTCGATATAATGGTACAGGGATTTCTCCAATATTTCCTGATTCAATCCAGGAAGCAGCCTGACGGGTATATAACTCGTCTCCAAGGCCATCGGTTCGCCGTTTGCAAGGCGGATCCGTTTCATCGTATACACAAGTTCTTCTTCCTCCAGAGAAAGAAGCTCCCGAATATCCTCCGATGCCGGGGAAATTTCGAAATGCAATAATTTATTGCCAGGCTCAAGTCCCCTGCTTTTCATATCTTCGCTAAAGCTTGTCAGTCCTTGGAGGCTTTGTTCGATTTTCCGGTGGGAGACGAATGTGCCCCGCCCTTTTTCTCTATATAAGACATTCTTATTCACCAGATTGGTAATCGCCTGTCTAACGGTCATCCTGCTGATTTTAAATGACTCAGCAAGCTCCCTTTCCGATGGCAGGGCGTCCCCCGGTTTTAGCTCTTCAGACTGTATTAAATGGTTAAGGTGTTCTTCTAACTGATAATACAAAGGAAGAGGAGAATTTTTATTAACCACGAACGGTTCTCCTTTCGATCTAACGGGTTTTATTTTATTATATCTGGCATGTGTATAACAGACAACGATGCGATGAGGGCAGACTGTGTACACAACCTGCCCTTTCCATTTATTTCAGCTTTCTCAGCTCGTCTGCGACAAATTCTACATCCGTTCCTACAATGACTTGAAGGTTCCGATTATTCACCTTCATCACACCTTTCGCCCCGTGAGCTTTTAACGCTTTTTCATCTACCAGTGTGACATCATTGATTTCGAGACGTAATCGTGTGGCACAGTTATCAATGACAGCCAGATTTTCTTTACCACCCAGATCTTTAAGGAAGTGAGAAGCCATGATTTCGTACTTACCATTCCCGCCTGAACCTTTATCCGGTGCCACCACATCTTCATCATCTTCACGACCCGGAGTCTTCAAATTGAACTTCTTGATCAAGAAAGTGAAGAGGAGGAAGTAGATGATCCCGTAAAGGATCCCGACTCCGAGTAGCAGCCAAGGTTTCTGACCGATACTGAAATTAAGGATGTAATCAAAGGCACCCGCCGAGAAACCGAATCCATGATGAATGCCAAGTACATAGGTAACGACCATAGAGCTCGCTGTCAGGACAGCGTGAATCCCGTAAAGGACAGGAGATAAGAACATGAAGCTGAATTCGATCGGCTCAGTGATCCCTGTTAAAAAAGAAGTGACGGCGAGTCCGATTAACATACCTGCTACATTGGCACGCAGATGTTTTTTTGCTGTCACGATCATGGCAAGACACGCTGCCGGAAGACCGAACATCATGATCGGGAAGAAGCCGGTTTGGAACGTTCCGGCTGTAGGATCTCCTGCGAAGAAGCGTGGGATATCCCCTTTCACGACTTCACCCGCTGCATCTTTGAATGTACCGAATTCAAACCAGACAAGGGTATTCAATACATGATGCAGTCCAACCGGAATCAGGAGACGATTCAGCAGGCCGAACACACCCACTCCCGTCGCACCTGCACCGATGATCCATTCACCGATGGAATTGATCCCGCTCTGAATCGGTGGCCAGATGATACCGAAGATCCCTGCAAGTACAACCATGGATGCAGCCGTCACAATGGGAACGAAGCGTCTGCCTCCAAAAAATCCGAGCCATGCCGGAAGTTTAATATCATTGTAACGGTTATATAATAAGCCTGCCACGACTCCGGATATAATCCCTCCGAAAATCGCCATATTGGAATCGGGATCCAGGGCTTTTAAACCGCCCGTCAGTACCAAATAACCAATGGCACCAGCCAATCCGGCTGTACCATTTCCATCTTTCGAAAATCCGATCGCCACACCGATCGCAAAGATTAAAGCTAAATTTTTAAATATGGCATCTCCTGCTTCAGACATGAACGCGATACCCAATAGATCATCCTGACCCAGGCGCAGCAATAAGGCAGCTGCCGGCAGGACCGCGATGGGAAGCATGAGCGATTTACCGATTCGTTGTAAGAAACCTAACATACTATTCTCTCCTTTTATTTCATTTCATTTGAAAGCGCTTAGGAAAAATAATATCACTAAAAAGGAATAGATGTCTATACCAATTAATTGATTGGAACTTATTGCTTTATTGTTTCCGTTATCCCATACACATTGCATTATTAAAATATCATGTTTCACCAATAAACTGGTATAGACATCTATACTTACTGATGGTATTGTAGAATGGTAAAGTACACAAGGAGTGATTTCAATGAACTCAAATATAGAAAAACTGCTGATACTGAATGGAACGATCTATGCAGAAAATACAGTGTATGAAAAAGGCTATATCAAAATAGAAAATGGCATGATTACCGAAATGGGTGAACGCTCCCGTTTAACCGATACAGAAGATTATAAAGTGATTTCCCTTCCCCATGGGTATAGTGTGGTCCCGGGAATGATAGATATTCATATCCATGGCGTAAATGGAGCCGATACCATGGATGCGACCAGGGAAGCCCTAGATACGATGACCGGGACTCTTCCGAAAGAAGGAACCACGAGCTTCCTTGCCACAACCATGACAGAAGGATCCGATTCAATCGAAAAAGCATTGAAGAATACTGCAGATTATATGGCCAATCATCAAAAAGGCGGTCAGGCGGAAATTCTCGGACTTCACCTGGAAGGACCGTTCATCAACCCTGACCGGGCAGGCGCGCAGCCTCTCGATCGAATTCAAAAGCCGAGTGTCGACATATTTAAACGCTGGCAGACACTCTCTCAGAACCAAATAAAATTAGTCACCCTCGCCCCCGAGCTTGATGAGGATCATGAACTGATCTCTTACTTAAAAGAAAACGGGATCATCTCTTCAGTGGGCCACTCCAGTGCAACCTTCGATGAAGTCGGGGAAGCCATCGACGCCGGCTTGTCCCATGTGACCCATTTGTTTAATCAAATGTCAGGCCTGCATCATCGTGAGCCCGGTATTGTCGGGGCATCCTTCCTGCGACAGGAACTGATGGTGGAATTGATTACAGACGGCATCCACGTCCGCCCTGAAGTGATTCAACTGGCTTTCAATCAGATCACAGATGAACGCTTGATCCTTATCACCGATTCCATGAGGGCGAAATGTCTGAAGAATGGTCAGTATGATCTAGGCGGTCAGATGGTGACGGTCAAGGACGGCAGGGCCCTATTAGATGAAGACACATTGGCAGGAAGCGTCCTGAAAATGAAGGATGCCTTTTCAAATATCCAATCATTCACTACAGGTGATATGAGAAGTGCGATCAAAATGACCGCAGAAAATCCCGCCAAACAATTAAACATCTTTGACCGGAAAGGAAGCCTTGCCCTCCGGAAAGATGCAGACATTGTCCTATTGGATGAAAACAAAGACGTATTCACAACGATATGCAAAGGAAAAATAGCCTATACCCGAGAGGATGACACTCATGAAACTAATTGAAGTAAAAGACTATCAGGAAATGAGTCAAGTCGCTGCAGACTATCTATTATCCAAAGTGAAAACATCCGGAAATCTGACCCTGGGACTGGCCACAGGGGGTACCCCAAAAGGGCTTTACGAGGCACTGATAGAAGACCATGAGCAAAACGGGACGTCTTATCGACATGTATCTTCCTTCAATCTGGACGAATACATCGGACTACCCCGTCAACACCCGAACAGCTACTATCAATACATGAATGAGAACCTATTCAGACACATTGATATCGATTCGGAAAACACCCATATCCCTTCAGGAGATGCAGCCGACGCCGAAAAAGAATCCAATGCGTATGATGAAAAAATCCGTTCCCACGGCGGCATCGACATCCAGGTACTGGGAATCGGCAGCAACGGTCATATCGGGTTTAATGAACCCGGCACCTCTTTTGACTCCAGCACTCATGTCGTGGAACTTGCCCAATCAACCCGCGAGGCTAATGCCCGTTATTTTGATTCAATCAATGAAGTACCGACACATGCGATAACGATGGGAATCGCTTCAATCATGAAAAGCAGGGAAATTCTCCTCCTTGTTTCAGGCGAAGCGAAACAGGAAGCACTAAAAAAATTAGTAGAGGGCTCTATTTCCGAAAGCTTCCCTGCTTCCATCCTGAATAACCATGACCATGTAACGGTAATCGCTGATGAAGAGGCTTTCGCCCTCGTAAAAGGGTTGGAATTAGCGAATAAAGATGTGAAGTGACGAATGAAAGCCGGGCCATATCCGAAAAGCGGCGGCGAGGCACCAGCCGCCGCTTTTCCATTGATAAAAAATAATTTTAAAAAAGCATTGACGAACACTCTGAACTTTCTTATAATAAATCTTGACCGAATCACGGGGCATTAGCTCAGCTGGGAGAGCGTTTGGCTGGCAGCCAAAAGGTCAGCGGTTCGATCCCGCTATGCTCCATACCGCAATATAAAAAAAGGCGTCCTTATTGACACAATAAGGACGCCTTTTTTTATTGTGTCAACAATGGGTTTATTGTCCTGGTTCTAAGGGTAGTAGATAAAAAGTAAATTTATGGATAAAATACGACGTTGTATGACTCTATCGGCAAAAAGGAGAATGATATGAAAGAAATGAAGCCTCTATTTATTATAGCCTTGTTACTCCTCCTTCTAACAGGATGTCAGGGAGATGCAGAAAATGCTGCTTCAAAGGAAAAAGGCGGACAGGATCCCGGTCAACCCGCCCAAGCTTCCAAGGAGGTTGACCTATCAAATACCCCGGAAGAATGGATCAATGAGGATGAGGGCGAACTCTATCAAAAATACATAGAAAAGAAAAGCTGGTCCAAAGAACCCGAAGCCTATAAAAAGGCAACAGGGAAGGCCGTCGATGAATATATGAAGAACATTGGAACGAAGGAAACGAAGAAATGGACCGAACAAAATTGGGCACAGTCCATCCTCTCAAGCCTCCAGACGGGATACGGGGATATTGCCTCTGAGCTTGAAAACTATGAGGTCGTGTATGAGGAAATGAAGCTTCCCGATGGCAGACTTCTGCAGGATGTCCCGATGGATGAGATCACCGAGAAAGAAGACAAAAAGGTTAATGTCGCCTTGTTGATCGATTCCAGCGGGAGTATGAAAGCCGAAGTGGATGGTGAAAGCAAGATGGCCCTTGCCAAGGATAGCCTGGAAAGCCTAGCAAAGGAGTTACCCGAATCCGTGAATGTTTCCCTGATCGCGTTCGGACATAAGGGAACAGGCAGTGATGCCGATAAAGACATGTCATGTAAGGCAGTCGAATCTATCTATCCCCTTCAACCATATGATGAGGGTGCCTTCTCGGAATCACTGAAGAAATTCGATCCGAAGGGCTGGACCCCACTGGCATCAAGCATCGAATTGGCCAACGAACAACTTACTTCCCATAGTGACGAAAAGACGGAGAACTTCATCTATGTCGTGAGCGATGGAATCGAAACCTGCGATGGGGATCCCGTGGCTGCTGCCAAAAAGGTTAAGGCGGACAATACCAATGTCAAAATCAATATCATCGGGTTCGATGTGGACTCAGAAGCCGACGGGCAATTGAAGAAGGTGGCAGAGGCCGGTGGTGGAGAGTACTCCTCCGTGAAAACGAAACAACAACTGTCTGAAATTGAAAATGTGTGGAAAGAAGTCATCAATAAAAATACGTGGAGATGGTGGGCGGTCAACCGGTTCAGTGACAATGTTTGGACGACAGTCGATCATTATAATGCCTTGAGGGATATCGCCTCTACCTATCAAACGATGATTCGGAATGAAGAAAACAGGATGATCCAGACTCTCAATCGCCTGGAAAAAGAGGAGCTCATCGATTCAGAGAAACGCTCTGCCATCTCTTCTCTCCTCGATGGCCGTCAAGAGAAAATCAGGAACTACCTGAATGACCTGGAATCAACGAAGCGCAAAGAAGTGAAAACCGTTTCCGATGAGCTGGATAAACGATTGGATGCGATTAAAAAGCAGGTTGGGATATAAATTGGGAGCCGGTCATATGACCGGTCTCTTTTTTCGTGTGATTTAATTGACTTTTCTGAATACGATAAGTACCATTTTCTTTATAAGGAAAAGCACGCCGATTACATACGCTTCCTTTTGACGATTGCATTTCTTCCGGCAGAGATGAAAGGAGAACAAAGATCATGAATCAGTATGGAAACCATGTCCAAAATGAAATTTATCAAAGGAAGGTCCGTCCCTCCATCCCCTTCCGGTTTGAAGAGCTGGAGCAAATGGCACGGGAAAAGCTTGAAGACGGCCCGTTTTATTATGTGGCGGGAGGTGCCGGCGGCGAGGGGACGATGCGCGCGAACAGAAGGGCCCTCGACCGCTGGCAGATCGTCCCCCGTATGTTGAATAATGTCGAGAACCGCGACCTGAACGTGACTTTATTCGGCGAAACCTACTCCTCCCCCCTCCTCCTTGCACCGATCGGAGTGCAATCCATCGTTCACCCTGATGGGGAGCTGGCGTCAGCCCGCGCGGCGGCATCCATGAATGTCCCGTTCATTGCAAGTTCAGCGTCTACTTACTCCATGGAAGAAATCGCTTCCGTCATGGGGGAGTCCCCAAGATGGTTCCAGCTGTATTGGAGTAATGACCTTGAGATTGCAGCAAGTATGCTTCAGAGGGCTGAAGCGTCAGGATACTCGGCTATCGTCGTGACCCTTGATGCCCCGATGATGGCGTGGCGTGAATACGATCTTGAAAACGCCTATCTTCCCTTTTTGTCGGGAGAAGGAGTCGGTAATTACGTGAGCGATCCTGTCTTTCGTTCAAAATTGAAAGAACCCCCTGAAGTCGACCGGAATGCAGCTGCCATCCTCTGGTCCCAAGTGTTTGGCAATGCAAGACTTACATGGGATGACCTGGCCTTTCTGCGTGAACATACGAGTCTGCCGATCCTGCTGAAAGGCATTCTCCATCCCGATGACGCCAAGCTTGCCATCGACCGGGGAATGGATGGAATCATCGTATCCAATCATGGTGGAAGACAGGTTGACGGGGCCATCGGAGCCTTAGACTCCCTGCCCGTCATATGCGACGTCGTGAACGGCCGTATCCCTGTGCTTTTTGACAGCGGGATCCGGCGAGGAGCCGATGTCGTAAAAGCCCTTGCCCTCGGAGCAGATTCCGTTCTCATAGGCAGGCCCTATATGTACGGTCTGACCCTGGCAGGTGAACAAGGGGTGAAAGACGTGATCCGGAATATACTGGCCGATCTCGATTTAACATTGGCCCTTTCAGGTCAATCATCTGTTTCCGGATGTGATGCCTCTCTTCTAAAAGACGTGAAGGACGGTTCATTTCATTCGAAGAAAGGATGGAACGCACAGCCAACTGCAGGATTCAAGTCATAGTGAAGGAGCCTCTGTCCAATCTCTGGCAGAGGCTTTTTGCGTAGATGATTTTGGCCCCCTGCCAAGGGTTTTTCCATGGTATACTTTCTTCTATAAAGGGGTTGATAAATATGGAAAAATATCCAGTATTTGAAACAGAGAGATTGGTTCTAAGACAGATTGCAATGGAAGATGTCGGTTTTCTTTATGAACTCTATACGTCCCTGGACGTTCTCCGCTATTTCGGCATGAGTCCGATTGAATCGAAAGACGTGGCGGTCAGTATGGTTGAAAACTATGAAAAGCACCTGGAAACAGGCGGTCCCATGCGTTGGGCCATCGTAGAGAAGGATTCCAACAAGATGATCGGGACATGCGGGTTCCATGGCATTTCAAAGGCTTATAAACGCTGCGAAATCGGATATGACCTGCATCCCGGCCATTGGGGCAAGGGAATCATGGGTGAAGCCCTGGCCCCACTACTCCATTACCTTTTTTCAGAAAAAGGAATGATTCGTATAGGAGCAGTGATCGTTCCTTATAATAAGGCATCAGCACGGGTAGTGGAGAAGCTTGGATTCAAGCAGGAAGGTTTGCTGAGGGAATATATCCTACAGGATGACCAGGCATTTGACGCATATATGTACAGTTTATTGAAGAAAGAATGGCTTTCTGAGTTTTAGAAGAACCTGAATAGGAAATAATGGTCAGTGCATATGAAAAAGGAGCTGGTAGAATGGTACAGCAATTGTTTCATGGGTTCTTGCGCTGGCCCTTAGTTATTCGGATCTTCATGATTGCCATCACGCTGATGCTATCTTTCGGCACAGTCATTCATTTTATAGAACCTGATACTTTCCCTTCGTTATTTGACGGGATCTGGTGGGCCATCATTACAACGTCCACCGTGGGTTATGGAGATTTCGTCCCCTTAACATGGGAAGGAAGATTGCTTGGGATTGTACTCATCCTGGTTGGTGCAGGTTTCCTTTCAACCTATTTCGTCACACTGGCAGCAGAAACCGTCATGACCCAGAATGCCTATCTGGAAGGAAAGGCAACATTTAAAGGAAAAGAACATGTCATCATTGTAGGCTGGAATGAGCGTACACGGGAAGTGATCAATCAGCTGACCTCCCTTCAGTCAACCTGTGATATTATCCTGGTCGATGAAACCCTCCAAAAGAACCCCTATAACAATCATCATATCCATTTTGTAAAGGGGACTCCTTTCAAGGATTCCATCCTGAAGAAAGCCAATTTGAATGAAGCATCGATTGCCATCATCACAGCCGATCAAAATAAAGACGAAATGACTTCTGATATGAATTCGGTCCTGACCCTCCTTGCCATTAAAGGAAATCATCCCGGACTATATACCGTGGTCGAAATTCTCCAGAAGGATCAAGTCGCTAATGCGAAACGGGCCGGTGCCGATGAAGTCATCCAGACCAATATGCAGACAAGCTACGTAATGATGAATAGCATCATATCCCAGGGAATGTCCAAAACAATCTTAAAGCTGTTGAATCACCTTAAAGGAAATAATCTGAAGCTCATCCCTGTTGCAGAAGAGTACATCAATGAAAACTTCCACTCCCTCAGTGGACACCTACTCAAGAACAACATTATCCTTCTGGGCATAAAAAAAGGAGAAAACACATCCGTGAATCCTCCTTTAACGACGATTGTTGAAGCATCAGACGAACTTCTTGTGATTTCTAACTAGAAAACAGAGTGGTCTCAAGTTCCTTCACAAGTTCCTTCCCAACGGCAATGTACTTTTCAGGAAAACTTGCATCGGGATCCTGTGGCTCTGAAAATTGATTGACAGAACCGGAAAAGTTCCCTGTCGACGCAAAGTCGTCCAGGCCGATCTGATACTTATGTGAAAGAAGGAACGGTTTACCGAATTCAACGGTAGCCCCCCTTGAGTCCAGTTGACCGTCCACTGAGGTAAACGGCACTCTTAAAAATTGATACCCGACCTCGTCATCAATTTTATAATCGAAGTAGCCGTGATCGTAATCCCAGTTACCGCCGATCGAATATCCAAGCGGCTTTAGTAGCTGTTCCAGTTTATACAGTTGATAATGCTGTCCTTCAATGCTTGATGAAAGCTCAATCACGTGGATGCATCCCCTTTCTTTTAGGGATAGTTTCTCCTAAAAGAAAAGAAAAATGTAAAAGAGCACTGAGATTTACTCAGTGCTCTTGTTCATTATTTCAGACGTTTTTCAAGCTCGGCTTTCTTCTCTTCGAATCCAGGTTTTCCAAGAAGGGCAAACATATTCACTTTATATGCTTCCACTCCCGGCTGATCGAATGGATTCACACCAAGAAGGTATCCACTCATGGCACATGCTTTTTCGAAGAAGTACACAAGGTAACCGAATGTGTAGGTATCCATTGCAGGAATCTCCACGATCAGGTTAGGTACCCCTCCATCTGTATGGGCAAGCAGTGTCCCTTCAAATGCTTTATTGTTCACGAAGTCCACAGTTTCACCCGCAAGATAATTCAATCCATCCAGGTCACTGTCCGCTTTCTCGATTTTCAGCTCATGACGGGGCTCTGAAACCTTGATGACTGTTTCGAAAATGTCACGGCGTCCTTCTTGAACGTATTGTCCAAGAGAATGAAGATCTGTCGAGAAGTTCGCAGAAGAAGGATAAATGCCTTTTTGGTCTTTTCCTTCACTTTCACCAAACAACTGCTTCCACCATTCCGCAAAGTACTGTAATCCCGGCTCATAGTTGATGAGCATTTCGATTGTCTTGCCTTTGTTATATAAAGCGTTACGAACCGCAGCATATTGGTAAGCAGCGTTTTCAGTCAGCTCGGATTTACCGAAATCTTCCCGGGCCTGTGCAGCACCGTTCATCATCGTCTCGATTTCCACTCCGCTGACGGCGATTGGAAGCAATCCTACTGCTGTCAGGACAGAATAGCGTCCCCCGATATCATCTGGAACGACGAATGTTTCATAGCCTTCGTCTGTCGCCAGCGTCTTCAGTGCACCCTTCGATTTATCCGTAGTGGCATAAATACGTTTACGTGCTTCCTCCACTCCGTACTTTTCTTCCAACATATTGCGGAAGATACGGAAGGCAAGCGCCGGTTCAGTCGTCGTACCTGACTTTGAAATCACATTGATGGAGAAGTCCTTTCCATCAAGAAGATCCATTAAGTCTCTCATGTATGTGGAACTGATGTTTTGTCCAACGAATAACACTTGGGGTGTGGAACGCTTATCTTTCGGAAGAGCGTTATAGAAGCTGTGGTTCAGCATCTCAATCGCCGCACGCGCTCCCAGATAAGATCCACCGATACCGATCACAAGAAGGATATCGGAATCATTCTTGATTTTCTCCGCTGACTTCTGAATGCGGGAAAATTCTTCTTTGTCGTAATCTACAGGAAGATCGATCCAACCAAGGAAGTCGCTCCCTGCACCTGTTTGTTCATGTAGTGAATGATGGGCAACCTTAACCGCATCACTTAAGTATGTAAGTTCGTGTTCTCCAAAAAACGATAGCGCTTTTGAATAATCAAAACGAATGTGTGTCATAACCATCCTCCGATTAAAATATTTTCTTCTATCTCACTTTATCGAAAGCTGACCCGAGAATCAAGAAAGCTCCCTCTATGTAAGCGTGTGCATGAGAAACTTTTTATCCACTGCTGCCTTACCCGCTTATATTCCCCTAGTTATTGGGAAAGAAACCCTGATATTTTAGGAATTTGTGGAGGGGTTATGGTGATTCCACCCGCTAAGCGTGGGAGAGGGACGGAATCCAGCCGAAACCGACAGAAATCCAGCCGATTTTTGCTTGAATCCAGCCGAAACGTCTTCAAATCCAGCCGTTTCACTCAAGAATCCAGCCAAAAAAGCATAAAATCCAGCCAATTAACTTTATTTCCCAAAAGCTCACCACCGCCAACCAACACCAATAACCACTCCACAAAAAAGAGGGACGGACCTCGTTCACCAAGGTCCGTCCCTCCCCATTTCATTATAGAGATGCTCTTAAAATCGCAAGAACGTCGTCTTTATTCAGTTTATTGAAGTTACCGAATTCGCCGTTGACCATGGCTTTGTCTGCCATAAGGTCGATCTGGCTATCATCAATGTCATAGTCCGCCAATCGTGTTGGTGCACCTAGGCTTGACCAGAATTCACGAAGCTTTTCGATTCCTTCAAGTGCCACTTCTTCTTCCGATTTGCCGGCTGGGTCGACGTTGAATACACGTTCAGCCATTTGGGCAAATCGTGATGGGTTCACTTTCAGGTTATGCTTCATCCAGTTCGGGAACAGAATCGCCAGTCCACCGGCATGTGGGATATCATATACAGCTGACACGGCATGCTCGATGTTATGGCTTGCCCAGTCACCGTTATAACCCATTTGCAGCATTCCGTTAAGGGCAATCGTACCGGAGTACAGAATCGTCTCACGAAGCTCATAGTTTTCAAGATCATCGATCAGCTTCGGAGCTGTTTCGATCACTGTTTTCAGAACAGATTCACACATGCGGTCTTGAAGCGGTGTGTTTGTTGCATTATTGAAATACTGTTCAAACACGTGACTCATCATGTCCACCATGCCATAGATGGTGTGATCCTTTGGTACAGTAAACGTATTTTCCGGATCCAGGATGGAGAATTGAGGGAATGTCACCGGGCTTCCCCAACCATACTTTTCATTTGTTTCCCAGTTTGTGATAACCGATCCGGCATTCATTTCAGAACCCGTCGCAGCCAAAGTAAGAACCGTTCCGAACGGAAGGGCTTCTTTCGCGAACGTTTTCTTCGTTACAAGGTCCCAAGCGTCTCCATCATATTTTGCACCTGCAGCGATGGCTTTCGTACAATCGATGACGCTTCCGCCGCCGACGGCCAGGATAAAGTCGATGTTCTTCTCCTTAGCGATTTCCACTCCTCGTCTCACTGTAGAAAGACGTGGATTCGGCTCAACTCCGGATAATTCAAATACTTCACTGTCAATCCCTTTCAGCACTGACATCACTTGATCGTATAATCCGTTACGCTTGATGCTTCCCCCGCCGTAAACGACAAGCACCTTTTTACCATATTGAGGCACCAATTCTTTCAATTGTTCTACTTGTCCTTTACCAAAAATTAATTTAGTCGGATTGTAAAATGTAAAGTCATTCATTATTTGTTACCTCCTTGTATTCTGTAAGGGCCGGTTTATTTCGTTACCCAAAATGTTCTTAGCACATTTTCTATTATCGAATATATCATCCCCAAATTGCAAAGAACTTGCACAAGGAAATTTTTCTAAGGGCAAGTTGAATAGGAATGGGCTCAGGGGGAAACTTATGAATGAGCCATTGAATAGAAGGAGGAAAACAACATGAGTGGTATTCAGCGTATTGCTTTGGTGCTTACGATCATTGGTGCTATCAACTGGGGACTTATCGGTTTCTTTCAATTCGATCTTGTTGCAGCGATCTTTGGCGGACAAGATGCCGCATTGTCCCGTATCGTTTACGGTTTAGTCGGGATTGCCGGCCTCATCAACCTTGGTCTGTTATTCAAACCGACGGAAGAGCTTGAAAGAGAACCTCATACAGAGCCGACGAGATAATATAAGAACCTCAACGAAAAAGGTGACCCACCCCGGGTCACCTTTTCTCATTTCAATAACTTCTTGATGATCTGCAGGCCGAATCGCCCGCTTGGGTATCTGAAGCTCATATCGAACTTCGTCGTCTGTTTCAAGATGCTCTTATAATGGGAGAAGGTCGAAAAGCTCGATTCCCCGTGATAATTTCCGATTCCGCTCTCACCTACCCCGCCAAAAGGAAGATAAGGTGTGACGATGTGCATGAGCGTATCATTCACGCATCCGCCCCCATAGGAAATCGTTCCGTTGATCCTCTCTTCCGTAACAGGATTGCTGGTGAACAAATAAAGGGCAAGGGGTTTCGGACGTTCGGTCACAAACTCGATGACTTCATCCAGATCCTCATACTCAATGACAGGAAAAACAGGGCCGAAAATCTCATCCTGCATCACCGGAACAGAAAAATCCCTTGGCTCCATTAAGGTCGGTTCGATTTTTAAGCTCGCGGGATCAACATTTCCACCTAATAGGATTTCCCCGTCATCCAGATAGCTTGTCAGACGATTGAAATGACGCTCGTTGACAATCCGTCCGAATTTATCGCTTTTCAAAGGTTCAGTCCCATAAAACTCAATGACGGTTTTCTTGAATTCGGTGATGAATTCATCTTTCTTGCTTTTATGGATAAATAAATAATCCGGTGCGATGCACGTTTGACCTGCATTTGTCACTTTCCCGAAAGCGATACGCTTGGCGGCAAGAGGGATATCCGCCGTTTCGTCGACAATACACGGGCTTTTCCCACCCAGTTCAAGGGTTACCGGGATCAACTGCTTGGCCGCGGCTTCCATGACCACTTTCCCGACAGGCACACTTCCGGTGAAAAAAATATAATCAAAACCTTGTTTGAGAAGATTCTGGGTCGTTTCCACTCCACCCTCTATGACGAACAACTGTCTTGGATCAAAATGAGTGTTGATCATTTGAGCGAGTAATGCAGAAGTCGTCGGGGTGAGCTCCGACGGTTTGATGATTGCTGTATTCCCCGCTGCAATCGCTCCGATGACCGGTGCCAGGGCAAGCTGGATCGGATAATTCCACGGTGCGATGATCAAGGTGACACCGTATGGCTCCGGCACAGTATAGGCCTTCGATCCAATATGGGTTTTCGCCGTTTTCATTTTTTTCGGTTCTGCCCACTCATCGATATTCTTAAGGACGAATCGAATCTCCTCCAGAAGGATGCCGATTTCCGTCGTATACGCTTCCATGTCGGATTTATTCAAGTCTTTTTTCAGGGCACTGATGATTTCCGTTTCATGATTTTTTATGACCGTGGAGAATTTTTCTAACAAATCTTTTCTGTATTGAAGGGGTCGGGTCACCCCGGACTTAAAAAATTGCTTATGCTGCTGAAGACTTGCTTCTATCGCCTCGAGAGAAGCTTCCTCTATGAACAATTCAGTAGACATTTGATTCCCTCCGAATCTTTAATGTTTATAAGTTTAAACATAAGAACTAAAATTCCGCAAGCAATGTACATATACCTATAGGCATTTTCAGTGATTTTACCCTAAACCACCACTTTCTAATCATTTCTACATTCCTTTCGGGAACTCCTTTAAATTAAAAAAAGAACGTACCTCATATAAAATGAGAATACGTTCTTCTTATTCATGCGATCGTTACACCCAACCTCTAAATCTTGAGGCTTCAGCCATTTTGCGTGCGCCGACCATGTATGCGGCTAGTCGCATATTCACTCGACGATTCTGAGATGTTTCGTATACATTGTTGAAAGCTTCGACAAGTTTAGCATAAAGCTTCTCGTTTACTTCTTCTTCAGTCCAGTAGTATCCTTGATTGTTCTGAACCCATTCGAAATAAGAAACCGTTACCCCTCCGGCACTTGCCAGTACGTCCGGCACCAGGAGGATCCCTCTTTCTGACAGGATTCGTGTTGCTTCGAAGGTAGTAGGACCGTTTGCAGCTTCTACCACAATGGATGCTTTAATATCATAGACATTTTCTTCCGTGATTTGATTTGAAATCGCTGCAGGTACAAGGATGTCACACTCGAGTTCCAGCAGTTCCTTATTTGAAATCGTGTTTTCAAATAAAGTCGTTACGGTACCAAAGCTGTCCCTGCGATCCAACAGATAATCAATATCCAAACCAGCCGGATCATGGAGAGCTCCATGGGCATCGGAAATCGCGATGACCTTCGCACCGGCATCATTCATGAATTTTGCAAGGAAGCTTCCGGCATTACCAAATCCCTGGATGACGACGCGTGCACCTTTAATATCGATGCCGCGTTTCTTTGCTGCTTGTTCGATACAGATGGTCACACCTTGAGCCGTTGCTTTTTCACGACCTTGGGAACCACCAAGGACGATCGGTTTTCCCGTAATGAATCCCGGTGAGTCATTTTCACGGAGACGGCTGTATTCATCCATCATCCAAGCCATGATCTGAGAGTTCGTGTACACATCAGGTGCCGGGATATCCTTTGTCGGCCCAACGATCTGACTGATGGCACGTACGTAGCCGCGGCTTAGCTTCTCAAGCTCAGTGAAAGACATCGTGCGCGGATCACAGATGATCCCGCCTTTCCCTCCACCATAAGGCAGATCCACAATCCCGCATTTCAAGCTCATCCACATGGACAAAGCTTTGACTTCCTCTTCATCCACTTCAGGATGAAATCGTACTCCACCCTTTGTAGGACCTACTGCATCGTTATGTTGTGCACGGTAGCCTGTAAATACTTTGATACTGCCATCGTCCATGCGAACCGGGATCCGGACGGTCAACATACGAATCGGCTCTTTCAGGAGTTCATACATTTCTTCCGTATATCCAAGCTTCGATAAAGCATCATTGATGACATGCTGTGTAGAAGTAAACAGATTAAGGTTTTCTCCCATTGTAAACATTCGCCTCTTTATTATGTGATCTGAAACGTTGTTATTGTAACACATTACCGTATCTTAAACCATTGACTTGGGAAAGAAATAATTTTTATTTTCAAGCGTTTTCAAGGCTATTCAAGAAAAAAACTTCTCAGTCCGCCTGCGCTATCAAGACAGTACTTTTTTGATTCTTTCAATGGCCCAATCAAGGTCTTCTTGTGAGATGACCAGCGGCGGGGCAAAACGGATGACTGTATCATGTGTTTCTTTACAAAGCAATCCTTCTTCTTTCAGTTGTTCACAGTATTTGCGGGCCGGTTCTGTCAGTTCCACCCCGATAAATAATCCGCTTCCACGAACTTCCTTAATCATAGGATTATCTATCTCACGAAGTTTACTCATAAAGTATTCTCCCATTTGAAGGGAACGGCCAGCCAGGTCTTCATCGATCAATACATCAAGGGACGCAACAGACACCGCACACGCCATCGGATTCCCTCCGAATGTCGAGCCATGGGAACCTGGATTGAATACGCCCAGCACTTCTTCATCAGCAACCACACATGAGATCGGGAACACGCCCCCTCCCAGTGCTTTTCCAAGGATGTACATATCAGGATTGACATCTTCCCACTCACATGCAAACATTTTTCCGGAACGGGCCAGTCCTGCCTGGATTTCATCTGCAATGAAAAGGACATTATTTTCCTTACATAGTTCATAAGCCGCTTTCAAGAACCCTTTTGGAGGGAACACGATGCCTGCTTCCCCTTGGATCGGTTCGATGAGGAACGCCGCTGTGTTTGGTGTGATTGCTTCCTTCAACGCATCAAGATCCCCGTAAGGAATCAGGTTGATACCCGGAAGCATAGGACCGAATCCCCGCTTGTATTCCTCTTCTGAAGAAAGGGATACAGCTGTCATCGTCCTGCCGTGGAAGTTTCCGTTACAGGCGATGATTTCAGCGCTGTTTTCCGCTACACCCTTCACATCATACGCCCAGCGACGAGCCGTCTTGATCGCCGTTTCCACAGCCTCAGCACCTGTATTCATCGGAAGAGCCATGTCTTTACCCGTCAGCTGACAGATCTTCTCATACCACGGTGCCAATTGATCATTATGAAACGCACGTGACGTAAGCGTCACACGGTCTGCCTGATCTTTCAGCGCCTGGATGATCTTTGGATGACGGTGTCCCTGGTTGACCGCTGAATAGGCGCTGAGCATATCCATATACTTATTGCCTTCAGGATCCTTTACCCATACACCTTCCGCTTCTGAAATAACGATTGGAAGTGGAAGATAATTTTTGGCACCATACTTTTCTGTTTGTTCAATAATTGAATGAGTACTTACTGTCATACTGATTCCTCCTTACATATTTTAAACCTTTATCTTTTTATAAAAGGATGGAGCCCCTGTATTCAAAGGCCCCTCCCGTTTTCACATTTAACGTGTTACTGATTTTATTTTCACTCCAAGGTGTAGCAGAGGATCATCGGTATGCTCGATTTTATTCATCCTCATCCTTAAGTGTGCAAAAAATATTTGCATTTAGAAAACCCTTACATTTATAATAATGCAAAAGATAGTTGCGTTTTTCAAGAGTTTTTTTAAAATTTTTTATAATTCCACTCTTTTTGCGTTCCCGATGAAGTGGGGCTCGCTACCATCCATGTCAATATGGGAAATTCGTTGAAAAAATAAGAACCAAAGATCAGTAAGGGGAGAGAAACAGCATGCTGGAATCTGAAAAACGATTGTATATGTATGAAAAAGTCGCTGAACATCTCGAATCAGGCGTCCATGTCATCGATTCTACCGGGAGAACCATCATCTACAATCGCAAGATGCGTGAAATCGAAGGAATGGAAATTGAAGACGTCCTCGATAAAAATCTGCTGGATGTTTTTCAATTTCACTCCGAGGAAGAAAGCACCCTTTTAAAGGTCCTGAAAACGAATAAACCTACCCTCAATGTCAAGCAGACCTATTTTAATATGAACGGAATCGAAATCACGACGATGAATGACACCTTCCCGATTTTTCTCGATGAAGTGCTGATCGGAGCCATCGAAATTGCCAGGGACATCACCAAACTGGAGAAGGTGATGAGGGATCAAATACATAAAAAGTCCAGCAGCTTTTTCACATTCGAAAGCATCATAGGGCATCATCCCCGTCTCGAGGACGCTGTCGAAACAGGAAAACAGGCGACACGTACCTCCTCCCCTGTCTTGATCTGCGGCGAAATCGGGACCGGGAAGGAACTGTTCGCCCAGAGCATTCACAACGACAGCGCTCGTGCCAACCGTCCCTTCATCACCCAGAATTGCTCTTCTTTACGCGATGACATGCTTGATGAAATTCTTTTTCACGACAAGAGTGAGGGAAAAGACCCTGAACATCACCGTCCCTCTCTCTTCCGACAGGCACAGGGAGGAACTCTCCTCCTCGACGAAATCAACTCATTACCCCCTTCCCTTCAGGAGAAACTGTTAAACTTCCTCTCTAGAGGGACGGACCTTCCTTTCGACGTCAGGGTGATGGCGACGGTGAACGAGGATCCGATCGACGCCATTGCAGAAGGGCGGTTATTGAAGGACCTGTATTATCGTCTGAGCGTCGTGTCTATCTTCATCCCTTCTCTCCGTTCGAGAAAAGAAGATCTGCCTGAGCTTGTGGATTATTTCATCAACCAGTTCAACCATCATTTCGCCATGAATATCAAGGGGATATCCGACGAAGTGCGGGAGATTTTCCAACAGTATGACTGGCCGGGGAACGTACGGGAGCTTGAGCATGTCATGGAAGGGGCATTCAATCTCGTAGGGTTTGAGGAGGAGATCGGCTACAAGCATCTTCCCTTTGGTTTCAGGCAGCGGATCCATCACAGTGTGACAGATGATGAAAGCCAGGATGGGTCGGAATTTCTCTATCAATCAGGCACGGAAATCAAGCCGTTAGAGCTTTTCATAGAGGAAGCCGAAACCTATTATATTCAGAAAGCATTGAAATACCACGACTTCAATATCACCAAGACCGCGAAATCACTGGGGATGAGCAGACAGAATCTACAGTACCGGATACGGAAATACGGGATCGAGCGGAATTCGTTTTGATTGGTTGGTGACCACTTTCTTTTTTGGGGGAGTGGTTTTTTGATTGGGCGAGGGGTGGCGGCTGGAGTTGTTTGACGGCGGGAAAATTTTCGTAGAACGGTTGATATATTTTCATTAGAAAAAGAGACAACCTGTAAAACAGGCTGCCTCTAAACGTGGACATGTCATACTTTCATCAATTTAGAATCCGTAATGAATCGGACACCTTCCGTAGATTCCAGGGAGAATACTCCCCCTCTACCTTCTCTCACATCCAGAATGATCCGGAAATGCTTCCAATATTCATATTGTTGTTCGTTCATATAAAAAGGACAGTCGGCTACAGTACCTACCAATACATCACTGTCACCGATGATCAGATCATCTTGACTCAAACACATAGGGGAACTGCCATCACAACATCCACCAGACTGATGGAACAAGAGGGCGCCGTGCTTTCCCTTTAACGTTTCTATCAGCTGGAGTGCTTGTTCCGTCGCCTCTAGTCGCTGTTCCATTTTAGAAGAATCCTAACGCTTTGGGGCTATAGCTGACTAGTAAATTCTTCGTTTGTTGATAGTGTGACAGCATCATTTTATGGTTTTCACGACCGATACCGGACATTTTGTAGCCTCCGAATGCCGCATGTGCCGGATATTGATGGTAGCAGTTGGTCCACACGCGTCCTGCCTGAACCTCTCTGCCGAAACGGTAAGCCGTGTTCATGTCACGCGTCCATACACCCGCACCAAGTCCATATAGAGTGTCATTGGCAATTTCAAGGGCCTCTTCCTTCGTCTTGAACGTCGTCACGGAAACAACAGGTCCAAAGATTTCTTCCTGGAAAATACGCATTTTATTATCGCCTTTGAATACGGTCGGCTTCACATAGAAACCTGATTCCTGATCCCCATCAAGCGTATTTTGCTCCCCACCAATCAGTAATTCTGCTCCTTCTTCTTTCCCAATTTCGATATAAGAGAGAATCTTATCCAATTGTTCTTGAGAGGCTTGAGCCCCGAGCATTGTATCTGTATCCAACGGGTTCCCCTGCTTGATTTGTTTCACGCGTTCGATTGCACGCTCCATGAATTTATCGTAGATCGATTCCTGAATCAGTGCTCTTGAAGGGCAGGTACACACTTCTCCTTGATTCAGCGCAAACATGACGAATCCTTCCACTGCTTTATCCAGGAAGTCATCATCCTGATCCATCACATCTTCAAAGAAGATATTAGGTGATTTACCACCAAGCTCCAATGTGACAGGGATAATGTTTTGAGAAGCATATTGCATGATCAGGCGGCCGGTTGTCGTTTCACCCGTGAAGGCTACTTTGCCAACACGCTTACTTTGAGCCAGAGGTTTCCCAGCTTCCACACCAAACCCTTGAACCACGTTCAATACGCCTTTAGGCAGAAGGTCTTCTATCAGTTCAACGAGAACCATGATGGAAGCTGGTGTCTGCTCTGCCGGCTTCAATACGACACAGTTTCCTGCAGCAAGGGCAGGAGCAATCTTCCATACCCCCATCAGAATCGGGAAGTTCCAAGGGATGATCTGCGCAACAACCCCAATCGGTTCATGGAAGTGATAGGAAACTGTATCATTATCAATTTCTCCTAAGGATCCTTCCTGGCCTCTGATGCATCCTGCGAAGTAACGGAAATGGTCAACCGCTAATGGTAAGTCCGCAGCCATCGTTTCACGGACAGGCTTTCCATTATCCCACGTTTCAGCTACAGCCAGCATTTCAAGATTTTCTTCAATACGATCTGCAATTTTATTTAAGATATTCGATCTTTCTGCGACAGAGGTTTTGCCCCATGCGTCTTTTGCTGCATGGGCAGCATCCAATGCTTTTTCAACATCCTCTTTGTTTGAACGGGCGATTTTCGTGAAGACCTTCCCCGTTACAGGTGATACATTTTCAAAATACTCCCCGCTTGCCGGCGGTACATATTCCCCACCGATAAAGTTCTCATATTTGTCTTTAAATTGGACCAGCGAACCTTCTGTATTCGGATTATTATAAAGCATCTAAGATCCTCCTGTATTTATGTATTTTTTACTATGTTAAGCGCTTTCATTTTTCATTATATGTCATTCGGGAGGTACGGACAAGTATATTGTTAAAAAATTCTTTATTTTTCGTTAATTTACGATATATTTTGATCATCTTCTAAACAATCATAAAAAAAGACGACAATCTTCTCTATGAGGATTGTCTAGTTTTGAGTACTTCTATATACGCTTGAAATCACGATATCATCATCCGACATAATGTGACCATGGCTTTTCTTTAGTGCTTCCTCCAGATGGTCCGGCATTTTACTGGATTCATATGCACAGACGATCGTAAGGTTATGCTCATGAATAGCTCTATCCGTTTCTATTTCAAACCATTCAATAATCGACGTTGGGTCTTCCAACGTGCCCCACTCCACATTCGTCCACGAGCGGAAAGAAATGTCGTTCTCCAAGTATGGCGTAATGGTTTTCATCAGTTGTTCATAAATGGCTGGAGGATGATAACTTCCGCTGGACTGATAAAATTCAAAATTACTGATAGGCTGAATCTTCTCCAATTGTTCACTTGTTAATTGGCTTTTCAGCTGTTTTAGTAATACGTTCATATTCCTCTCGTTCTCGATTAAAATGACGGTTTCCCCCATTTCAACCCCTTCAAGAGTATAGTTTAACGTATTTTTCAAGTATCGCTCTCTATCTCGATAAGCATATAAAACATGAGTGCATTTGTCCCCGGCTAAAAGGTTACTGATTTTCTCTTCCAATTTCCTCCACCTCCCCTTTCCGTCTTCTGTGAATACTTATTCAACATTATATTGGTAAAATCCTCTATTATAAAAGGAATTCACAGGTTTGTAAGGTGTTGGGAGTGAAAAACAAAAAAGGCTGTCCATTTGTTGGACAGCCTTTAAATTACATTATTTCTTGATTAGATCTTCACGTTCTGATTGCTCGATCCACTCTTCAAGTTTGTCTTTAAGTGTGTTGAAGCCTGCTGGTGTTGTTTCTTCGTTTGCTTGCTTCACACTTCCTTGACCTTGACGGCGAGGTTTTTTCGCTGCTGCCGGCTTTGCTTGTTGTGCAGGAGCTTCTTCTGTAGCACGGATAGAAAGGCTGATTTTACCAGCTGCTTCGTCCACTGATAATACTTTAACCTTTACTTCGTCGCCTACTGAAAGGTGCTCACTAACGTCTTTAACAAATCCGTGAGTGATTTCAGAGATATGAACTAATCCTTGAGTTTCTTCGTCAAGTGCAACGAACGCACCGTATGGTTGAATGCCTGTAACTTTACCTGTTACAACAGTTCCTGTTTCGAATTTTGTAGTCATGGTAACACTCCTAGTATATATATTATTTTTCGTCTTTACACGCAATTGTAGATTATATCATAGAATCGGGAATTCGGCAAAGGGATTTTCTCTGCCCTCTTCCATTCACATCCTACTATCCGTCTAGAATTGCTTTCTCACTAGTTATGCTTCCCAATTATTCATTATATTAAAACAGAATGAAACAGGGCTTAACTGGGATCAATCCGTTCTGAATGCTGGTGGATGCACATTTTACGAATTCACCCCTTTCTTCTATATTATGTCACCTCTCTCCCCTTTAAAGAAATCTTCCGGTTTTGCCCCAAAAAAAAAAAAGCCCGACCCAATCAAATATAGGTCAGACTAAAAGTTCTTAAGTGCTGATGATTTTTTCTTTCTCTGCTTTTGGATAAATGGAACGGCATATAACATGAAGGCTGCGATATGTGCGAAAGCAAGATTTGCCACGAACAGACTCCATAGGGTTACATGTCCCCACCCTCCAAGTTCAGGTACCGCTACATAATAGATAAACACTGACCATAGAGCTATAACAAATGGGATGTGAAGAACCGCCCATTTACGATGTTCGACCCAAAGAAAAAGTGGAGTTGCCGTTGCGACGAATAGGTATACTAGAAAGACATCCATTTTCAATTCCTCCATTTCTGTAGTAAACGCTTTCAATTGTGGCGAAAAAAAGAATAATTTGTGAACGTTTTGTTACAATTAGTATACTACATATTCAGAAAATTTCCAGTCTATTTGCCTTGTTTTTGACTTCTTTTCTAAAAATTAGTTGAAAAGTAATGTTTTTAAGCGTTTTCATCCATAATAAATGGAAATGTGGTGCCATACTTTCTTCATTGAATACCATTACCTATCCTTTACCTCATTTATTGAAAATTTAAAAATCCGGTGTACAGAGGTACTAAAACATAGTACGATTGAAAAATCTTATTTTTTGAAAGGAGGATCTTACGTATGGCCAAGAAAGATCAATGGACTTCTAAGATAGGCTTTATCCTGGCAGCGGCAGGGTCTGCCATCGGCTTGGGCGCGATTTGGAAATTCCCTTATATGGCCGGTGCGAATGGCGGGGGTGTTTTCTTCTTGCTCTTTATACTTTTTACCGTTTTAATTGGGACCCCCATTCTTCTCGCTGAATTTGTCATCGGCAGGCGTGCAGGGGCGGATGCTGTTACTTCTTATAAAATATTGGCCCCTCATTCCCGTTGGCACTGGATCGGTTATTTAGGAACGGTGGTGTCGTTCATCATCTTATCCTTTTACAGTGTGGTGGGAGGATGGATTCTTTCCTATTTGGCAAGAAGTGTGACAGGCTCTTTGACAGGAAAAACGCAGGAACAATACGGTGCTTTGTTTGAAAGCATCATAGCGAATCCAAAAGAAGTGCTGATTGCTCAGTTCGCTTTCATCGTCATCACGATCCTTGTCGTACAGGGCGGGATTCAAAAAGGGATCGAACGTGCCAGTCGCTATATGATGCCTGCACTATTCATTTTATTCATCATTCTGGTGATCAGGTCCCTGACATTGGAAGGAGCGATGGAAGGTGTCCGCTTCCTGTTACTGCCTGATTGGAGCTATTTGAATGGAGAGACGGTCCTCCTCGCACTGGGACAGGCATTCTTCGCTTTAACGGTCGGTCTATCCGTCATGGTGACGTATGCATCGTATCTATCTAAAGAAGACAGCATGCCAAGGTCCGCCATCAGTGTTTCAAGTCTGAATATCTTTATTTCGCTCCTCGCAGGTCTGGTGATTTTCCCGGCAGTGTATGCACTGGGCTTCAAACCTGATGAAGGACCGGGGATCGCTTTCGTGGTCCTTCCTGCCGTGTTCAATGAGATTGCATTCGGTGGGATATTCTTAACCGTGTTCCTTATCCTGTTACTGTTCGCTACCCTGACATCGGCTTTTTCCATCTTGGAAATCGGGGTCGCTGCCTTGTCCAAGGGGAATCAGAAGAAACGAATGCCGTTTACCTGGCTTATCGGGATTCTCGTTTTCATTTCGGGAATTCCGAGTGCCCTATCATTTGGCGTATTCAATGAATTTCTTATCGGAGGAAAGAACTTCTTTGATTTTGCCGATTATATAACGAGTAATTTCGGATTGCCTGTAGGTGCACTACTCATTTCCATCTTCGTATCGTACCGAATGAAACGAGAGGACGTCTGGACTGAACTTCAATCCGGTTCATCCATATCCAGGGGCTTGTTCAACAGCTGGATCTTCCTCCTGCGCTACATCGTACCAGTAGCGATCATACTCGTTTTCATATCGTGAACCTAAGAGGTCCGTCCCTCAACATGAGGGACGGACCTCTTATTTATGTAACATTTTGTTCACGGGTTATCGGGCTAATTTTTTCCAATTGGTGATAAACTAAAGATATACGGAAGGCATTTATGAGGAGGGATTTTGCTATGTCTCATTTTGGTGAAAATCTGAAACGAATAAGGGAAGAGCGTAAATTGTCTCAACAGGAATTGGCTTTACGGGCCCGATTGGGGACGAAAACGATTGAGAAATATGAATCTGATTTGCAGATTCCCGACACCCAAACCATTCTTAAACTTTCCACTGTTCTCGATATACCTGCTTCCGAGCTCATGGAACGGGAAGTGAAGGGTCACCATACTCCTACAGGGGTCGACGCTGAGATGGAGCAGCTGATCAAAGAACTGGGTCCGAAGCGGACGAAGCTCATCCTTCGCAAGGCCAAGGAATTCTCAGAAGAGGATTTTCTGAGGGTGATGCAAATGCTATATGAATTAAAATATGAAACACATGAATCGTAAAAATATTTTTTGATAAAAATGTATAGAGAAACACAAAAGGGGTCATACTGAAAATAAGCTTTCTAAGTATTCCCCCTTTTGTTTTCATTTGTTGGACGATCATGGTATCGTCCTATTTTTTTGCCCTTTTTTAAGGATGCCTGTCATCGACCGGTAATCCGGTGCAAGGCATCCTTTAATATAAACCCTAACCCATTAACTGTGATTCTCCACAAATCGCTTCATCCGTTTCACAGCTTCCTGCAGCTGCTCCATGCTCGAGGCATAAGAACAACGAATAAACCCTTCTCCCCCTTTACCGAATACATTACCGGGCACAACCGCCACTTTTTCTTCCATCAGGAGTTTTTCTGCAAATTCCCCGGAAGACATTCCCGTCTTTTGAATGGAAGGAAAGGCATAGAACGCTCCTCCCGGGGTGTGGCATGTTAAACCCAATTCATTCAGGGAGTCGACGAAATAGTGACGTCGGTGACGGTAGCTTCTCTTCATTTCCATCACATCGTCCATCCCCTTATCCAGTGCCTCGACTGCTGCATATTGTGCAGGCGTCGACGCACACATCATGGCGTACTGATGGATCTTCAATAAGGATGAAGCAATCTCTTCAGGGGCGCATATATAGCCGAGCCTCCAGCCCGTCATGGCGAACCCTTTCGAGAATCCGTTTATGACGATGGTCCTTTTTCTCATGTCTTCCAGGGAAGCGATGGATACATGGTGAGAGTCATAGGCAAGCTCCGCATAAATTTCATCTGAGAAGACGACGAGGTCATGCTTCCGGATCACTTCAGCCAGACTCTCTAAATTCCCCCTTTCAAGGACCGTCCCTGTAGGATTGTTCGGGGAACAAAGCAGCACAGCTTTTGTCTTTGACGTAATGGCCGCTTCGAGTTCTTCAGCTGTAACCTTGAAGCCATTTTCCGGTTTGGTTTCGACTGTTACCGGCACTCCTCCCGCCAATTGGACGAGGGGAACGTACGAAACGAAGCCCGGTTCGACGATGATCACTTCATCCCCCTGATCGATAATGGCCCTCATGCTGATATCAAGTGCCTGTGAAGCCCCGACCGTCACGATGATTTCCGTTTTCGGATCATAGTCAACCGAGTACCCGTCTTTCATATACCGGGCAATCTTTTCCCTCAATTCGAGAAGTCCTGCATTCGCAGTATAGGAGGTATATCCCTGTTCCAAGGATAGAATTGCCGCTTCCCTCACCGTCCAGGAGGTGATGAAATCCGGCTCCCCTACGCCTAAGGAAATGACCCCTTCCATATTGGCAGCCAGATCGAAGAATTTCCTGATCCCTGAAGGCTTTAAATTCTTAACGGATTGAGCTATGTACGATGTCTTGGTTGTCATGGTGACACCACGATTCTTCTATCTTCGCCCTGATCCCCGAAGATCGTTCCATCATGCTTATATTTCTTCAATTGAAAATGTGTGGTCGTTGATAAGACTGAATCCAGAGTGGAGAGCTTTTCAGACACGAATGTCGCCACTTCATGCATGGACCGCCCTTCCACCGTCACGGACAAATCATACGCCCCTGACATCAGATAAACACTTTTCACTTCTTTATACCGGTAAATCCGGTGAGCCACTTCATCAAAGCCCACCCCTCTTTTCGGAGCGACTTTCACATCAATCATGGCCGTCACGCCTTCATGGCCTTCCACTTTCGACCAGTCCACAATCGAGCTGTATCTGACAAGAATATTCGCTTTTTCAAGTTTTTCAACCGCTTCCTCAATTTCCTTTGCCGGCACTTGAAGCATCTTCCCTAAATCTTCTGTCGAAATCCTTGCATCCTTCTGTAAAATCCTTACTAAATCAAGCTCCATTTCTCTCAGTTGCATTCTTCTTCCTCCTCATCGCCACTAAATGGTTTCATTATATCAGAAGTCACGTATATGAAAAGAGTCAACCTATTTTCCCCTTAACGAGAATGGATATGTCAGAAGGTTCGAATCAAGGTGTGAAATATGGAATCGGGGGTAAAATAACTATAATCAAACCAGAAAGGAGTGAGGAAAAATGCGGGAAAACGATTTCTCCAGAGTGGTGGAGGTGAACGGTACCAATGTTTACTTTGAATATCACGAACATCCCACTGCCAGAGAGACCTTCGTCCTTCTTCACGGATTCCTGTCATCCACCTTCAGCTTCAGACGGCTCACACCTCTTTTGAAAGAACATTATAATGTTATTTCCATCGACCTCCCTCCCTTTGGAAACAGTGGGAAACACAACAGCTTCACCTACTCTTACGACAATCTTGCCAATACGGTCATCGCTTTATTGGATCATCTGAGGGTAAGCAGCATCCACTTGACGGGTCATTCCATGGGTGGGCAGATCGCCTTGAATGTCATGAAAAAGGCCCCTGACTTAGTGAAAAAAGGTATCCTGCTCTGCAGTTCGGGATATCTAAAGCGGATGAATTGGCCCGTCACGATGCTGAGTCACATCCCTTTTTTCCATCTTTACGTGAAACTGTGGCTTACTCGCTCAGGGATCCGCAATAACCTTGAAAACGTCGTCCATGATTCTACCATGATTGATGATGAAATGATGTTTGGCTATTTGAGACCTTTCCTGGAGGATGATATTTTCAAAGCGCTGACAAGGATGATTCGGGACCGCGAAGGAGATCTATCGGTGAATGACCTGCGAAATATCCAAACCCCCTGCCTCCTCGTTTGGGGAGAACATGACAGGGTCGTGCCTTTATCAACGGGAGAGAGGCTGAATCAGGATATCCCTAACTCGAAACTCGTGGTCCTGAAAGAGACGGGACATCTTGTACCGGAAGAAAAACCAAGGGAAGTATTGGAGAATATTCATTCATTTGTTTCCGCCTCCCCGGAAGAAGTATCGGATGAGGCCAGGACTGAGCCTCTATTTCAAAAAGGACTTTCCCAGACGCTTCTAACTGAAACGTAGGGAGAAGTCCCTTTTTCTTTCCTTTGAGAAGGGACTCCACTCCCCTCCTCTTCCTGTTCTGAAAGATAAACGATAAACATATCATTTTCATCTTTTTCGTTTCCATCATATGATAATACTTACAAATACATAATCGAAAGGGGAATAATAAATGAGTAGATTTGAAAAAATCATCAACCGGAAAGGATCCTCCTCCGTTAAGTGGGATCTCACAAAAACCGTGTTCGGGAGAGACGATGTCCTGCCTATGTGGGTGGCGGATATGGACTTTCTTCCGCCTGAGGCCGTATTGGAAGCCCTTGAAAACAGACTGAAGCATGGAATCTTTGGGTACACGTTTGTAGGGGATAAGACAGCCGCCAGCATTAAAGAGTGGGTCCAAAAACGTCACGGCTGGGATATCGAAACAACCTGGCTGCAATACAGTCCCGGAGTCGTTCCCGCTATTTCCACCATCATCCAGGCTCTCACTGTTCCCGGAGACAAGGTACTTGTCCAATCTCCCGTCTATACTCCTTTTTTCAGCCTGGTAGAGGATAATGACAGGGAAATCGTCAATGCCCGACTGCACTATCATGAAGGAAGATATTCCATCGACTTTCATGCCTTTGAAGAATCCCTCAAAACAGGTGTGAAGCTATTCCTTCTCTGCAACCCTCATAATCCGAGCGGAAGGGTGTGGAAGAAAGAAGAGCTAGTCAAAATGGCTGAATTATGTCACAAGTACAACGTCCTGATTGTGTCCGATGAGATTCATTCAGATCTGGTTTATAAACATCATACGCATATCCCCCTCGCCTCTCTGGATGAGACATTCCGGGATATGACGATTACGTGCATTGCACCAAGTAAAACCTTTAACCTTGCCGGGTTACAGGCTTCAGCCATGATTACCCCCAATGCTGACATCAGGGAAAAGATCGCAGGCGTCCATAAAAAACAGGGCTTTTTTACTCTCAATACACTCGGTATCATCGGAATGGAAACAGCCTATCGCCACGGAGAACAATGGTTAGAAGAGATCCTGGATTATCTCCAGGAAAATGTAACCGTCACGAAGCAATTCATTGAAGAACATCTGTCCGAACTGCAAGTCGTGGAAGCAGAAGGGACGTATCTGCTCTGGATCGACTGTACGAAGCTGGATCTATCCGATGATGAACTGAAGAACAGACTATTGGATAGAGGAAAACTTGCATTGGAACCGGGGACGAAATATGGTCCTGGCGGGGAAGGCTTTGTCCGCATGAACATTGCATGTCCACGGGAGACGCTGATGGACGGGCTGGGAAGACTAAGGACCGCATTAAGCTGAATGAAAAATGTACCAGGTACGGATCATTCCGATTCTGCCTGGTACATTTTTTTTACGGCTATTTCTTATCGCTTTTGATCTCGCCACAGGCAATGCGTTTACCGGAATCCCCCGAAGGTTGTGTCATTCCGTCGTCTTTATTTTCATCAATGATGAGGGAGGTCCCTTCTTTAGTAAAAAGGGAGGTCTTCCCCTTTGATAACGTAACCATCGGAGCCATGAGCTTCACCTTCACCGTTCCGTCCTCCCCGACGATGAGGTTGGGCAGATCTCCGCCGTGGGCCCCTTCAGGATGAAGCAGTCCATGCTTCGTGTCGTCAGGATTGAAGTGATTACCTGACGATACGAAATCCGGCCGCTTGCATACTCCTTTTTCATGTATATGGATTCCGTGCTCCCCCGGAGGAAGCCCTTCGAGATCCAATGCGACTTCCACTCCGTCAGATTGCTCCTGAAGGGTGGCATTCCCCAGTGAATCACCGTTCTCATTTTTCATTTCCACTTCCAGCTTTTTCGGGTTTTCAATGGCACATCCGCTTGCAAGGA
The DNA here is from genome assembly GCF_025398035.1 of Rossellomorea vietnamensis. NCBI lineage: Bacteria > Bacillati > Bacillota > Bacilli > Caryophanales > Bacillaceae > Rossellomorea > Rossellomorea vietnamensis. The sequence goes on along the minus strand of NZ_CP104558.1, from coordinate 3,688,188 downwards.
GTGTGATCATGACCATATATAATAGGGATAATTTTTTCATATCGTTCTTCCTCCATCTCTGCATACTCTTTCACCATTGTTGACTCCCGTGGTGAAAATTATTCCTACTTCCATGACGTGCTGCTGTATGAAGGATATCCAGCAGAACGAAAAAAACACGCTCAGGAGGCGTGTTTCGATTTTTATTTTGTTCTCTTCTGAACCCTTGCTTCTTCTTCCATTTTCTTTGTTTTCAGTTCTTCGCGCTTTGAAGCTTTCTGGATGATCCGGAATGTGAGCAAGGCAGCGATCATGAAAATGGCCATCGTAATGCCGGCTGGGATATATTCTGTCTTATCTTCGGGGAAATAGAGAAATAAATTTAAAATAAATGAAGAAAGCATGGTACGCTCCTTTCGAAAACAAACTCTTTGTCCATTATAACAACTCTCTCAAAGACAAACCAACTTCAAATTGTCACCTTTTTTACGATTTATTGAACGTCCACGCGACAATTTCCGAGGAAATACCTCTTCTTTCCCTATATAAAAAAGCCGTAAACCCACAAAAATGGTGTTCACGGCTCTTTCAGGTTTATTTTACAACCTTGATGTTTTCAATCACGACGTCTTCTTTAGGAAGATCGTTCGCCCCTACTTCTACGTTAGCGATTTTATCCACGATGTCCATACCGTCCACCACTTGTCCGAATACAGTGTGCTTCTGATCAAGCCAAGGCGTTCCACCGTTCTCCATGTAGGCCTCGACGATCTGATCCGGGAATCCGGCAGATTTCATCTGATCTTCCAACTGAGGGTCGATGTCACTTTTTTGTACAATGAAGAATTGGCTGCCATTTGTATCTGGGCCGGCATTCGCCATCGAAAGGGCACCGCGCAAATTGAATAACTCCGGTGAAAATTCATCTTCGAAAGATTCTCCGTAGATGCTTTCCCCACCTGTTCCGTTTCCATTCGGGTCTCCTCCCTGAATCATGAAGTCTTTAATGACCCGGTGGAATTTCAAGCCATCGTAATAACCGTCTTTACTGTGTTTGATAAAGTTCTCCACGGTTTTAGGCGCCTGTTCCGGGAATAACTTGATCTTGATGGTTCCCATGGAAGTTTTCATTTCAACTAATTTTTCGTTTTCAGCAACTTCTGTTGTCAGCTGAGGATAGGTCATATCTTCATCTCCTTTGGTTTCTTCTGCTGTTTTCTGCTTCTCGGATGCTTTTGGCTTTTCTTCTGTGGTATCTCCCTTTTCTGTTTGTCCACATGAGGCAAGGGCTAAACCTAGTAAACAGAGGGTAACGATCATTAAACGCTTCATATATGTACCTCCACATGTTACCTTTATAGTAGTTATTTCTCAGTTCCATTCTGCTTACATTATAATAGAGATTGATGTATTAGAGGAGGTTTTTTATGAAAAACATACAAATTGGTGATTATGTCACAGCTTTTTATAAAACGGGAAAATATGTAGGGGAGGTCACAGGAGAACGACCAGGTGCCTTTGTCGTGAAGATCCTGGCTGTCTTAAAGCATCCGAGGCAAGGCGACCTGCACAATCCACAGGCTGTGGATGTACCCTTGTTTCATGAACGGAAAGCCCTTGCCCACGGCGAGCGTGCCAACATGCCGGAGAAAATGGTTAAGCCATATGACGGGGACATCCCCGATTATAATGAAACTCTTATCGAGTCATACTTAACATTAAAGCAGGAACTTGAAGCAGACCCTTCCCCCCACGCACAAAAGAGCCTGGAAACAATGCAGTCCATTCAAAGGGAATACGAACTGATGTATAACCTCACGTTCTAATGAAAGACGAGGGACGGACCTTCATTTGAAGGTCCGTCCCTCGTCTTGTCATGCAAGCTGGTTGTAGAACTTGGAGAGGTCGATTCGGTCACCGATGGTGGTGGGTTCGGCTTTATCGAGGTATTTTTTGTCTTTTTCGACCAGGTTATAGATGTGCTGGGTGGTGAGGGCATCATCCAACGCTTTATGGTGCTTTCCGACACCTTCCCTTCCATATTCCTGGACGGCCTTCCATAGTCCCGTCTGGTTCTGATCACCGAAGAAGCGTTTATATTCCATGGACAGATCGACGAATTGAGCTTGGAAAGGAAATGGAACGCCTGTCTGGGCGCAGTTATCGCGCAGTACCTTCATATCCATGTTTCCCCACGTCACTACTTTCGCGACTCCCTTATCATTTAACCCGTTGAAATAATCTATCAGACATTGGAACGATATCCCTGAATCCACTTCACTCTGGCTGATGGATAAAAAACGTTTGCAGCGGTTGGTCAGTTTGGGAAATGCAGTCGGTTTTACATAAGAGGAAAACGTACCTGTCACCTTTCCATACTCCACCACCACTACCCCGGCTTCGATGATTTCAGGGAAGAAACCTTTGGGGACCCTATGTCGTTCCGGCATAGAAAACTCAAAATCTATAAACACAAGCTGTTCCGCTTTCGCCACGTGAACTCCCTCCTCAAAATGTAGATAAGACCCCAATTTATCTATAATAAAGAATGTTTTTTAGGATAATCCTATTTTATTGCTCCATCCGAACGGAGAACTGTACGACAAGCTCTTCATTTCTCCATACTTCTTATTCTTACATTATATCATGCTAAGCCCGGAAATTATGACTAATTCCCGGTTTTCCATGTGAATAAATGTGATTCAGTGGACTATGAATCAAATCTTTAATAAAATGAATATTTAGGTATACGAAATAAAAAATCAAATAGAAGGTGTTAATCATTTCACAAAAAAGAAAGAATCTAACCATCATGCTCATGGCCAATTTTCTGGTGGCGGCCAGCGCAACCATGGTGCTGCCTTTTTTATCCCTTTACATTGAAACCTTTGGCACTTACAGTCACGAATATGTACAGCGCTGGTCAGGTTTTGTCTTTGGCGTTACATTTTTAACGGCCTTCTTCATATCTCCCTTATGGGGGCGGATCGGGGATCGTTTTGGATATAAACCGATCCTCCTCATCACGGGATACGGGATTGCAACGTCCATCTTCTTAATGGGGTTTATGCATTCCGTCGGGGGACTATTCATCCTGCGGGGAATCATGGGTGCGGTGACGGGATTCATCCCTACATCGATGGCCCTCATTTCCTCCCAGACACCTAAGGAAGAAGCGGGAAGGACACTTGGCACCCTTCAAATGGGAACCGTATCAGGCGGTTTATTCGGGCCCGTGATTGGAGGACTGTTGGCAGACAATGTGGGGTTTTCCTACACGTTCATCTTCACTTCCATCGCCATTGCCACTGCTGCGACCGTCGTCCTTTTCGGCATCGATGAACAAAGAAGCAGGGAACAACGGGATCAACGAAACAAGTACTCGAGTAAAGAAGTCCTGCAGCATATCTTCAGTCATAAATTACTTGTGACGGTCCTTATCCTTTCCTGCCTGATTCAAGTGGCGAACTTCAGCATACAGCCGCTTCTCGCCTTGTATGTTGATGAACTCACTTCTTCTAGTAATCTGGCATTTTTAGCAGGAATCGCCTTTTCTGCTACAGGATTCGGGAATTTGATTGCAACCAGACGATGGGGAAAGCTTGGAGACGATATCGGGTACGAAAAGGTTTTATCCATCCTTCTCGTTCTCGCATCTATCTTCATCGTTCCACAGGCCCTGGCTGTCGAGCTATGGCAGCTTGTCCTTTTCCGGTTTCTGTTCGGAATTGCAATCGGCGGCATGATTCCATGCGTCACAGCATACATCCGTCAGGAAGCGCCTTTGAGTATGCAGGGGGAAGTCCTTGGGTATAACCAAAGCTTCCGGTTCCTTGGTAATGTAATCGGACCTGCCTTTGGAGGAGTGGTATCCGGATATATTGGCATTTCTTCCGTTTTTTATGTAACAGGTGCTTTATTCTTGGGGGCATTTGGATTATTATGGTGGAGTATACATCATTCTGAAACCCCAAGTCATGTGAAAGATTACTAGAAAAGTAGAGTGAAATATGAGAGTTTTTGCAGGTTATATAACGGTGATTAGTTTTATGCTCATCTTCTTCACCACGTTATTTTTTGCGACGGGTGAATGGAACAAGGTACAAAGCTTTCAACAGGAGTTGGAGCATGCCGTGAGTACCGATTCCATCGACCTGAATCGTACAAGCTTACTCCTTGATGGGGACGGTAAGGTCTTTTCAGAAGTGAACCGCCCTTACCGTCTATATTTGGCGGACGAGAAGATCCCCCCATTCCTAAAGGATATTCTCGTCGCATCTGAAGATCAGCATTTTTACGAACACGTCGGTTTCGATGCCGGCGCAATCCTCCGGGCCGTCGTGAAAAATCTGGTGTTCACCCATATCCAGCAGGGTGGTAGCACCATTACACAGCAGCTCGCCCGAAACCTTTATCTGGATCAGGAGAAAACCTATAATCGTAAACTGACAGAGTTGTTTTATGCCCATGAAATTGAACAATCCTTATCAAAGGATGAAATACTTGAGTTATATATGAACGTCATTTACTTCAGTAATGGAGTATACGGGATTGAAACAGCCTCCCAATACTATTTTCAAAAAAGCGTCACCGACCTTAACCAGGCGGAGATGGCGTTCATCGCTTCGATCCCGAATAATCCGGGTAAATATGATCCCCTTGACCATTTCGATCAAACGAAGGTTCGTCAGGAGCGTCTGCTCGATATTCTTGTAAGCACTTCAAAGTTATCGAAGGATGAAGCAGAGAAATTAAAGAAAATGCCCATCAACCTGAATGTCCGCAAGAAGACCGACCTCTATCCCGACTATGCCTTTTATGTGGAGAACGAGCTGAAGGAACTGATCGCTCTAAACGAAGGATATAAGCTGGAACTGGAAAACACCGCTTCTGAAGAGGAAAGGAATCGGATAGCCGGGAAGCTCGAGGAACGATTTCAAGACGTGATTTCGTCAGGTGTCAGGATTCAAACGGCGTTGCAGCCCGCTCTTCAGCAAAAAAGTGTCCGGGCTTTGAATGGACAGCTGAATGAAGACTTACAGGGAGCCACCGTCACCATCGACAACAAGTCAAGAATGATTGTCGCCCTATCCGGGGGCAGGGACTACCAGAAATATAATTTCAATCATGCGTTTCAAGCCTTCAGGCAGCCCGGTTCGGTTATTAAACCGCTGCTCGTATACGGTCCTTATATAGAGAAATTCAAGGCTGAGATTAATGACAAAGTCAATGCCAATCAATACTGTGTCGGCGAGTATTGTCCGATCAACTATGGAGGAATCCAGCCGGGTACGGTGACATTACAACAATCCCTGGCACAATCCTATAACGGCTCGGCACTTCGTCTCATGGAAAAAGTCGGCATAGAAAAAGCCTTCCAAGCCATCTCGCCTTTTTCCTTTGAAAGGGTGATAAAAGAAGATAAAACCTTCGCCTCTTCCATTGGCGGCTTCACATATGGCATGAGTCCCCTGGAACTGACGGACGCCTATACCTCTTTTATTGACGGCCGTTATCAGGAGAGTCATGCCATCATTTCCGTCAGTGACAGTCACGGAAAGATTCTTTATCAATGGAAAAAGAATCCGAAGAAAGTCTGGTCAGCAGATACCACTGCTAAAATGAGAAAAATGCTCAATGAAGGGGCGACATCAGGAACCGGAAGAGCCGCGTATGTATCCAAGCCATATGTAGGAATCAAAACCGGCACGACCAATAACTATCATGATTACTGGGTGATGGGTTTGACCGACACCCTTACGACAGGCGTTTGGGTCGGCCATGATATCCCCCGTGATATGAGTGAGATCGAACGCCAGCGTCCAAGCCATAAAGTGTGGCAGGAAATCATGGAATGACTTTATAATAGAAAAAGCGTCTGCAGCATGTGCTGAAGACGCTTTTTCTATTATAATTTCACCTTCGACATAATCGGGAGGCTAGCCATCACTCCATTATAAAGCTTCAAAAAAACAAAGAAGATCGTCAAAAATAACGAAGACCATGAGAATACCTGCAAACTCACCACTCCGAAGATCCCCCATTTCGAGAGGGACGGACTTATTTTATACACAAAGTAGATAAAATAAGCGAGTGAGCTAAGGGCAAAAATGATGAAAAGCCCAATAAAAGACTTAAGGCTCACCACAGACACCAAGCCCCCGATGAAGTAAATCATCGAGCCTGTACGGACAAGATTATACAACTGACCATCCGAATCCGTGGCAAAAAACAGCATGGATACCCCATTGATGGTCTCAGCAATCAGTTTTAAAGCCGCGAACACCATGAAGAAGGCGACCATTAACAGGATCAAAATGGCAAGCTTAAGCTGTATATCGGATAAAAACTCCCTCATGCCCGGGTAGACACCGATTTTTTTAAATACGTCCACGAAGACTCCCACTCCATAAACGGAAAACGTCAGACTAAACAATAGTATCGAAAAAAGGGGTAAATAACTTGTTAAGTATGTATTTTTCACTCAAAACTCTCCCATAACGATTCTTCATCCACTCTCATCATAATCGTTTATGGATAGCTTGAAAAGGGTATAGAAACAGAAGGGACAATGACTATATACCTATCTACCCCTGTCGTACATTAAACAAAAAAACGCCCCTTCTGTTATGGAAGAAAGGGCCGTTTCATTGAAGGGAATGAGAATGGGGTACCACTCTGATATATTCCCTGGATCCAAATGGTTGTCTCCCGCGTACGGGTTCTTTCGTTATTTCCTCTTCCACTTCTTCCGTTTCACCATATTGAACCGGTTTGATATTCATACTCGTCGGGTCTTCTGTCTCAATGAACCCCCGATTAAATCGATCCTCGGTTTCCACCATCCACGCAAAGCCAAAAAAAGCAAAAAATATGGTCGTAACCGCTACTGTTTTCTTTTTCATAACTTCACCACCTTATGGATAGGATTCTCCAATTTGACCGAAACTATTCTGGAAGTGTCGGGATTACAGGATAAAATCCAACATTTTTTTCTACATGCATTTCCACGTATCTTCATATTTAATACTTCTTGAAAGTTGTGATATGTATGGGATGCTGAGTAATGCAAGCATTTATTTTTTACGTTATAATGCTTTTTAGGGTTCAGGTTCGGTCGAGTAAGGAAGAATGTTGCCGAATGATGAATGAGGTTGACATGAGACCATGTTGAGAATAAACGATTATGATAAGAGGGGGGTTTTAAATGACTTTATTACATTGGGCAATTGTATCGCCTTTTTTATTTGCGATACTTATTCCATTTCTATATAAAGCATTTCGGAATGTACATACCGGCTGGTTCGTACTATTATTGCCGGCAGCTTTATTCACGTACTTTTTTCAATTCATCTCCATTACAAGAAATGGGGACACCGTCAAGGAAACACTGGAGTGGATGCCTTCCTTCGGGATCAACTTCACCGCTTACGTAGATGGCCTTGGATTGCTGTTTGCCATGCTCATCACGGGGATCGGTTCACTGGTTGTCCTTTACTCCATTTATTATTTAGATAAGAAGAAGGAGCAATTACATAATTTTTATGTGTACTTAATGATGTTCATGGGGGCGATGTTGGGCGTTGTCCTTTCCGACAACCTGATCGTCCTTTATATGTTCTGGGAATTCACTTCCATTTCATCATTCTTATTGATCGGGTATTGGTACCACCGGGAGCGTTCCAGGTATGGAGCACTAAAATCCATGCTCATCACGGTATTTGGGGGCCTCAGCATGCTTGGGGGATTCCTGCTCCTCTATCTCATGGGCGGGACTTTCAGCATCAGGGAATTAGTCGGACAAGCTGACCAGCTTATGACACAGGCGTTTTTCATGCCTGCTTTGCTTCTGGTACTATTGGGAGCTTTCACGAAATCCGCTCAGTTCCCATTCCACATCTGGCTGCCCGATGCCATGGAAGCACCTACACCGGTCAGTGCCTATCTGCACTCTGCCACAATGGTTAAAGCAGGTATCTATCTTGTCGCCCGCTTGAGCCCGGTATTCGCAGAATCTAGCGTTTGGCTGTGGCTCGTCGGAGGCGTCGGGATCTTCACTTTATTCTGGGGTTCTTTCAACGCCGTCAAACAAACGGACTTAAAAGGGATCCTCGCCTTTTCCACCGTCAGTCAACTGGGTCTCATCATGTCCCTGTTGGGAGTGGGAGCGGCAGCTCTTCATTACACAGAGCTGGATGATAACATTTATATGGTGGCAACACTCGCTGCCGTATTCCATTTGATCAACCACGCGACCTTCAAAGGAAGTTTATTCATGGTCGTCGGGATCATTGATCACGAAACGGGTACCCGGGATATCCGTAAACTTGGCGGGCTGATGAACTTCATGCCCATCACGTTCACCATCGCCATCATCGGAGCATTCTCCATGGCAGGGCTCCCTCCTTTCAACGGATTCCTTTCCAAGGAAATGTTCTTTACCGGGATGGTCAGGGTCCTTGAAATGGATATTTTCAACCTGGATACATTCGGCTTGATCTTCCCGCTCCTTGCGTGGGTCGGAAGTGTGTTCACGTTCATTTACAGCATGATCCTGGTCTTCAAGACCTTTACCGGGAAGCACCAGCCGGAGAAGCTCGAAAAGAAACCGCATGAAGCCCCTCTTGGAATGTTGATCTCACCGATCATCCTGGCTTCCCTCGTGGTCATCTTCGGTTTCTTCCCGAATATCCTGTCAGAGCGGATCATCGCACCTGCAGTGAAGGCAATCACGCCAAGCCTCATCCAAGAGGGACACGAGGTTGAAACGCACATTTCATTCTGGCATGGATTTACACCTGAGCTGTTCATGACATTCGGGGTCATCCTATTCGGTATCCTGTTGTATCTCCTCCTTCCTTCATGGAAAAAGGTGTACAAATGGATCCCCGAGCGCTTTACGCTGAATTCTTTCTATGATGGAGGTCTCATCAAGAGTGAGCGTGGAGCCCATAACTTTACAAGCGGCTATATGACAGGCTTTATCCGTACGTATCTGGTGTACATCTTCTCCTTCTTGATTGCCATATCATTGTTTGCGATGTGGTTCAATGGGGCGTTCGCCATCAATTTGGAGGAAGTTGCTCCAGTCGGAGTCTATGAGATTGCCATAGCGCTTCTCCTTGTCATCAGTTCTGTCACCATCCTGTTTGCGAAATCACGACTGACGTCCATCATTTCGCTTGGAGCTGCAGGGTATACCGTTTCACTATTCTTTGTATTATTCCGCGCCCCGGACCTGGCCCTGACACAGCTTGTCATTGAAACCGTGTCGGTCGCCCTGTTCTTACTTTGCTTCTATCACCTGCCTAAATTAAGCAGGCATGAAGAACGCATGCGGTTTAAACTCGGGAATGCACTCATATCGATCGGGGTTGGAGTGGTTGTCGCATTATTTGCCATCTCTTCCTACAGCTCGAAAATGTTTAAGTCCATTTCGAAGTATTATATTGAAAATACCCATGATAAAGCCGGCGGGGAAAACATGGTCAACGTCATCCTCGTAGACTTCCGTGGGTTTGATACGATGTTTGAAATTTGCGTCTTGGCCATTGCGGCACTTGGCATATTCTCCATGATCAAACTGCGCCTTACAAGGAGGGATGAAGGATGAAAACAAAAGTAAAAACGAATGATGTCATCCTGCAGACCGTCACCAATGTGGTCGCATTCATCATCATCCTGTTCTCGCTGCGCCTTTTCTTCTCGGGTCACTATACCCCGGGGGGAGGATTCATCGGGGGCTTGATGACGTCGGGGGCCATTGTATTACTGTTACTCGCTTATGACATCAAGACCGTCGCCACCATTTTACCGGTGGACTACAAGATCATCACGGCGATCGGACTGTTCTTTTCAGTGGCAACGGGTGCGGGGGCTTTATTATTCGATGTTCCGTTCCTCACCCACGCGTACGATTATTTTCACCTTCCCCTGTTAGGGAAGACATCGCTGCACACAGCGGTTCTCTTTGATACAGGCGTGTATCTGGTGGTCATCGGGGTCACCATGACCATCATTCAAACGATTGGGGTGAGCGAATAATGGAGATCATCATGGCCGTCGTCGTCGGAATCCTATTTACAAGCGCCGTGTACTTAATGTTATCCAAGAGCTTGCTCCGGATCATCATCGGGACAGCCCTGTTGAGCCACGGTGCCCATTTATTGATCCTTTCCGTGAGTGGTCTTAAAGGGGGAGCTGCCCCTCTTCTCGGGGAACACGCTGAATCATATGTCGATCCTTTGCCACAGGCATTGATCCTGACGGCAATCGTCATCAGCTTTGGAGTGACAGCTTTCTTCCTCGTTCTCGCTTATCGGGCATATCAGGAGCTTGGCACGGATAATATGGATCAGATGAGAGGTAACGAAGGAAATGACTAACTTATTAATACTACCGATTCTAATCCCGTTATTTACGGCGATTATCTTAATGTTTATCAGCAAATATGTGAAACTGCAACGAGGGATTTCAGCCCTTTCAACGCTGGGGACTGTAGCAGCTTCCCTCGTACTCATCAATACGGTTCACCATGACGGTATCCAGACGGTGAACCTTGGAAGCTGGGAGGCTCCTTTTGGGATCACCCTCGTTTCCGACATGTTCTCTGCCTTACTGGTCACTACGACAAGTATCATAGCCTTTATCGTGCTTCTCTACTCGTTTAAGTCGATCGGGGTTGACAGGGAGCGATTCTACTATTATCCTGTCGTTCAGTTTCTATTGGTTGGAGTGAACGGGGCTTTCACGACAGGTGATATCTTCAACCTATTCGTCTTTTTTGAAGTCATGCTGATGAGTTCTTATGTGCTATTGGTTCTTGGCGGCACAAAAGCACAACTTCGTGAGGGGATCAAATACATTCTCGTGAATGTCATCTCCTCCGCCCTATTCGTCATTACCGTTGCCTACTTGTATTCAGTCGTTGGAACGTTGAATATGGCGGATATTTCGAGGAAAATCGCAGAAGTGGATCAGCCTGGCATCATCACGGCGATCGCCATCCTGTTCCTATTGGTCTTTGGCCTTAAAGGTGCGATCTTTCCCCTTTACTTCTGGCTGCCGGGCTCTTACTATGCGCCACCGACACCGGTGCTCGCTTTGTTCGGAGCCCTGCTTACGAAGGTAGGCGTTTATTCGATCATCCGGACATACACGTTATTTTTCTATCACTATACCGGATTTACCCATGAGATCCTGAGCATACTCGCCATCCTTACCATGGTGCTCGGCTGTATCGGTGCCATAGCCTATTGGGATGTTAAAAAGATCATCATTTATAACATCGTCATTGCTGTCGGTGTGATTCTGTTCGGGGTATCGACGATGAACCCTGAAGCATTGGAAGGTGCCATTTATTACCTGGTGCATGACATGATCATCAAAGCCGCTTTATTCCTTCTGGTCGGGGTAATGATTGCCATCACAGGCACGGCCAATCTGAAGAAAATGGGGGGACTCATCAAGCACTACCCTTGGCTCGGGTGGACATTCCTGGTTGCCGCATTCTCCCTTGCCGGCATCCCGCCTTTAAGCGGTTTTATCGGGAAATTCTTAATTGTACGGGGAAGCTTTGCCGCAGGAGCCTATGTAGGGGCAGGAGTCGTCCTCGCATCCAGTCTGTTGGTGCTCTACTCTGTCATCAAGATCTTCCTGAATGGCATCTGGGGAACCCCGAAGGAATATAACGGAGTGTCAAAGGGAGACGCCCGATACTTATGGATGACGTCTGCTGTACTCGTCGTGCTGGCTGTTTTTTATGGTCTTGGGGCAGAAGCGATGCGTCCACTCTTTTCACAAGCAACCGAAGTACTGGTGAATCCGAATCTCTATATAGACGCAGTGTTAAAGGAGTAATGTAGAATGGCTTTTCAAATATTATTAAACTTTTTCCTGGCCTTTGTCTGGATGTTTCTTTCGGTATCCTTTACTTCTCAGTCATTCTTTATTGGCTTTTTACTAGGATTGCTTGTTATCTTTGCATTCAGAAGATTTTTCAACTCACGCTTTTATTTATTACGGGTGGCTGCCGTGATCAGTTTATTCTTCCTCTTCCTGAAGGAGCTGATCATGGCAAATATCTCGGTTTTAAAAACGGTTTTGAAACCGAAGTTGGATTTCCAGCCGGGCATCTTCGCTTTACCGACAGAATTAAAGACCGATTGGGAGATCACACTCTTGGCGAATCTGATCACATTGACACCCGGGACGCTGGTCATGGATGTGTCGTACGACAAGAAGATTCTTTATGTTCATGCCATCGATATGCCGGATGTCGATGAAGCCATCAATGATATAAAGGATTCTTTTGAAAAAGCCATCATGGAGGTGAGCCGCTAATGTTACATCTGTTCTTTCAAATCACATTATTATGCGTCTCCATATCCATGCTCGGCCTCGTTTACCGGGTGGTGAAAGGTCCCACGATCCCTGACCGGGTAGTGGCACTCGATGCGATCGGGATCAACCTGATCGCCATCATTGCACTCGTTTCCATGATGCTCGATACGTACGCTTTTCTGGAAGTGATTCTGCTTCTCGGAATCCTTGCTTTCATCGGAACCGTCGCCTTTTCAAAGTTTCTGGAGAAAGGGGAGATCATCGAACGTGAGCGAGATCATTAGATTTTTCATCGGATTCTTTTTAGTCATTGGAGGATTTCTCAGCCTCGTCACGGCTTTCGGCGTACTGAGACTTCCTGATGTATATACGAGAAATCATGCTGCTTCTAAAAGTGCGACGCTCGGGGTCATGTCGATCCTGCTCGCAACCTTTCTTTACTTTTATCTGGAGCATGGTCATTTCAATTCACGACTGATCCTGGCCATCGTCTTCATCTTTGTCACTGCGCCGGTTTCCGGCCACCTCATTTCACGTGCTGCCTATAATACAGGCGTCAAACTTTGGGACAAAAGTGTACGGGATGACTTAAAGGATAAAGAACAATATGAGCGTCAGAACAGTCAATGAGGAACAAAAAAGGCTTGACCCCATTTTATGAAGGGTCAAGCCTTTTTCTATTTCCTAGCGCTGATACAAGTGATCTTCAACGCTTCCATCCTGTTTATGCACAACCAGTGTCCCGGAATGATCCGTCACATAATCTTTCGCTTTCGATAGGAGTTTGTCCTTTGTACTCTCAACCAGGATGGCCCTCTTTCCGTCGGCCTTCTTCAACTGCCAGCCGTCGTCATGGGGAGTGACATGATATTCTGTCTTATCCGGTGTACTCCCTTCTTCAGACTGATGGGCACGGTCAGTGGCGATGGCAATCGCCCTTCCTTCTTCATACCCTTCATCCAACAAGGCATTGGCTATCTCTATGGCTTTGTTCCGTACGTCTCTTGGCAGATTCTTCAGTGAAGCAGGATAATCATTTTTTGTCCAACTCATTTGTATGGCCTCCTAATGTATTGGTTAGTAATTGATTTCCCATTTTTTCACTGAATAAACATAAGGGTGTGTACTTATCAGCGTTTCGGTACCACGGCCATCGTGCAGCGCGATACACAGATCAATTGATCGTCCTCATCTGTAAGCTTGATGTCCCATACCATGGTGGTCCTGCCCTGATGCATGACCGTTCCCGTCGCAGTGACGATCCCTTCACGCTTCGCTTTAATATGATTCGCATTGATTTCAAGGCCGAAGCATATTTCTTTATCCAGGTCGATCAATTGTACCGCCCCTACACTCGCAACCGTTTCAGCAAGTGCCACCGAAGCCCCGCCATGAAGGAAGCCGAACGGCTGTCTCGTCTGTTCATTTACCGGCATCGTCGCAATGACCTTCCCCTTTCCCAATTCTACAAATTCGATCCCTAACGCATTGATCAATGTGTTCTCTGTATTCACGTGAATTCCCCCATATCTTAATCTTCTCTACTATCTTTTCGAGAAAGTGTGTGAAAATCCTCTATTTTCCCTGCCCTATCCGTCCTTCCTACCATACATGAATAATCCGCTGAACAGTTTCATACATATCCTTAGAGCATTTTTAACGAAAGGGGTTTTCTGTTATGTATCGGTACCACCCTTTTTATCCGCCTGTTCAACGCCCCTACTCACCGATCCACCCGAGGGCACAACCTATTCCCTCCTATCATCGGAACTACCCTGCTGTCGAAACTAAAACATTCATGTCTTCGGCAGGTAAAACGTTGAACCTGCTGGGAGATGCCCAAAAGGTGCTTCAGAAAATCAACACTTCCAAAGACTTCTCCTCGAAATTCATGAACGCTGCACAACAATCGAACGTACCTGAAGTACATAAATTACTTCAAACCATCGGTACAAGGGTACAGCCGGTTGTGTCGTTCAATCCGGATGGTGTGCGCCTCGTCTTTGACGAAAAGCTGGGTCAGGTGGATTGCTGCCATTTAATCGTGATTGTGCGTTGGATGTGATGGGCACAAAAAAGAAGCGAGGCAACCCCCGCTTCTTTTCTTTATAAAATGATCGCTGCGATCCAGCCGAACAGGATCAATGGAATATTATAGTGTAAAAAGGTTGGGACACATGTATCCCAAATGTGGTTATGCTGTCCATCGGCATTCAGTCCCGCGGTCGGTCCAAGCGTACTGTCTGATGCCGGCGACCCTGCGTCACCAAGGGCACCTGCTGTACCGACAATCGCAATCGTTGCGAGAGGGCTGAATCCAAGCTCCATGGCAAGCGGGACGAAGATGGCCGCAATGATCGGAATGGTGGCAAATGAAGAACCGATCCCCATTGTGACCAGCAGGCCGACGACGAGCATGATGAGGGCAGCCAAAGCCTGGTTGCCGCCAATGACATCAGCCGTCGCCTTTACCAATGTTTCTACATCTCCCGTTTCCGATACCACTTCTGCAAATCCGGATGCCGTGATCATGACAAAGCCAATAAAGGCCATCATTTTCATTCCTTCATTCAGCAATCCGTCTGCTTCTTTCCATTTAACCGAGCCTGAAATATACAGGACGGCAATGCCTGCCAGTGCCCCAAAGATCATCGATTCCAACTGAAGCTGAACGTATAAGGCCACTACGATGGAAATGAGAGCGAAAACCATCGCTCTTTTATTGTAAACGACCTTTTCATCGGCAATGACTTCTTCCGCTTCACTGTAGTCCCTCGGTTTGCGATAACTCACAAACACAGCAATCAGTAATCCGATCACCATTCCTCCTACAGGGAGAAGCATGGCTTTCGGAATATCGCCCATGTTGATTTCCATTCCACTCGATGCCATGTTCTGAGCGATGATTTCATGGAACTGTAGTCCGAATCCAACCGGTAAAAGAATATACGGAGCCGTCAATCCAAACGTAATCACCGATGCGATCAAACGTCTATCGATCCGCAATTCCGTCATCACCTTCAATAAAGGCGGGATGAGAATCGGGATAAAAGCGATGTGAATCGGAATCACATTTTGAGAAAAACAAGCCATGATTAAAATAGAAATAACAATAAGTGCTTTCGAAAGGGCTGTCTTTCTTGAATCTCCTTTTTTCCCAACGACCTTCAATACCCAGTCCACAAGCAGATTCGGAATTCCCGTATAGGAAATCGCCACTGCAAATCCACCCAGCAGGGCGTAACTTAACGCGATGCTCGCCCCACCGCTAATTCCCTCTGTAAAGACGGAAATCGTCTCGTCCAATCCCAGTCCGCCCGTCAGTCCCCCGACCAGCGCCCCAGTAATCAGAGCGAATACTACGTTCACCCGCGCAAGGCTCAATATGAGCATGACAAGGACTGCTATTACAACTGCGTTCATAACTTCTTCCTCCTAAAAATCTCGATGTATCGTTATCGATTTGTTGCTTTAGTTCGCTAAATTGGTAGAGTGATAAAATCACGTTTTCAACTTTAACAAGATAAAGAGAGTTTGTCAACACTTTAGCAGGGTGAAAGATGGGGTGGGAATTTTTTCATAGGTTTGTGAGGGGTGGTTGTTTGTGGGTGAGGGTCCGGCAAGGGTGGTGAGGGGTTCCATTATATGTTAATTGGCTGGTTTTTTTCATATTATGGCTGGATTCGGTTCTAATCACATAGGTAGATATCTCATAAAAAAAGAGCCTCCCTCCAGCGCCTACAATCTCAGGCACTGAAACAAGACTCTTCCGTCGTACAAATGTCGTTATTTCTCTAATGGGACAAAACGTTCTACGAGTAAGGCAAGTGTTCTTGCCATGACGCCCGTTGCACCTGAAGGACCGAGATCATGGCTTCCTTTCGTGGTAGCCGTCCCCGCGATGTCGAGGTGTACCCAAGGCAGGCCTTCGGCGAATTCACCGACGAACGCTCCACCCATGATGGCATGGCCTGCTCGTCCAGGTGAGTTGTTCAAATCGGCAATATCACTTCCGCGGACACGCTTTTTATCATTTTCCGTATAAGGAAGGCGCCAGATAAATTCACCTGATTCCCCTGAAGCCTCCAGCACCTGCTCGAAGAATGCTTCATGATTTGTGAGGGCACCGGTTTTATCCTCACCGAGAGCCACGATGACCCCGCCGGTCAAGGTTGCAACGTCCACTAAATAGTTGGCTCCTTGATGCTTGGCATAGGTCATACCGTCAGCAAGCGCGAGACGTCCCTCTGCGTCCGTGTTCAACACCTCGATGGTCTTACCGCTCATGGAGGTAATCACATCGTCAGGCTTGAATGCAGAGCCGCTCACCATATTGTCCGTGGACGGGATGACGGCAACGACATTTTGTTCCGGTTTGATTTCACCGATGATTTCCATGGCACCCAGAACAGCAGCTGCGCCGCCCATATCTGTTTTCATACCGACGATTCCATCTTTGGGCTTCAAGGAGTAGCCGCCTGTATCAAACGTGATCCCTTTACCGACTAAACCGATGACATCCTTCCAGTCCTCTTTCCCGTTGTATTTAAGGACGATCATCTTCGGAGGTTCCACGGATCCCTGGTTCACGGCAAGAAGTGCGCCCATTCCAAGGTGCTCCATTTCTTCCTTGTCGAGGATTTCCACCTCAAAGCTGTATCTTTCAGCCAATTCCAGAGCGTACTCTGCCAATTTTGTCGAAGTTAATAGATTGCCAGGGGTATTCACCAGCGTACGGGCTGAGTTTACTCCATTCCCGAAGGCAGAACCAATGTGTAAAGCCGTCTCGACTTCCTTCGAATCTCCTTTAGTATAAAATTCGATTGCTTCTACATGTACTTCCGGTTCATTTGATTTTTTCTTATAGCCGTCGAATTCATATGTAGACATCGTAAAGGCTTCCATGAAGGCATGGGCCACATCCGTTGCCACCATCTCTTCAGAAACAAATGTTTCAAGTGCGACTGAAAACGAGGACACTTTCATATTTTTCAAGGTTTTGGACGCAGAGCCCAATGATTCTTTTAAAAGATCGAATGTCAGCTCTTTGTGTTTTCCAAGTCCTACGAATACGATTCTTTTCGCGTTAAGTTTGCCAAACGTATGTATCTTGGATACCTTCTTGTGCTTGGAAGAAATGTCCCCATCCTTCACAAGCTGTGTAAGATAGCCTTCAAACTTATGATCTAGCTCTTTCAGCTCTCCTTCGAATGTTGGCTGATTGTAAATACCCACGATCAGGCATTCTCCATTTGCATTGGTTACTTCATTTTGATTGATTGAAAATTTCATGTTCACCGACACCTCCGCTCTCTATTATAGCGAAGATGTCCAATTATTTCGACTTTCCAACAATCTGCTTTTCAAAGTTATACGAGGGGTGGATGGGGTATGATATAATGAGAACATTATTTTTATTCAAACAATTGAAAGGGTGGCATTTCACAGCATGGAAGTACTGTTTAATTTTCCATTATGGGCGTCTTTATTTTCGGTCTTTTTTGCTCAGTTTGTAAAGGTTCCCATCCAGTTTATCGCGACGAGGGAATGGAATTGGTCATTGATCACCTCAACAGGGGGGATGCCGAGTTCCCATTCAGCGGCCGTGACGGCATTATCTACCGGGGTTGCCCTTGAGGTGGGACTCTCTTCCCCTATCTTCGCTGTATCTGCCATGTTTGCCATCATTACGATGTTTGATGCAACGGGTGTCAGAAGGCAGGCAGGAGAACAGGCGATCGTTCTCAATCAATTGATGGTCGATTTCCAGAGGTTCATGTCAGAGGCTAAAGGCTGGCAGAACAAACCTGAACAGGAGAAGCGCAAGGAGCTGAAAGAATTACTCGGTCATAAACCGATTGAGGTATTCTTCGGTGGACTTTCAGGAATCATCCTGACCCTTCTGCTTCATTATCTATTCATCGTCTAGGAGTGTGATCATGAAAATCGTATCCATTTGCCCCAGTAATACAGAAATCATCGATTACCTGGGATTGACACCTCTTCTTGCAGGCGTGGATGATTACTCCGACTATCCGTCAGAGGTAAAGTCCCTTCCGCAGCTCGGACCGGATCTATCGATTAATATGGATAAGCTCGAGTCATTGAAGCCGGATCTGGTGTTTTCATCCTTAAGCGTCCCGGGTATGGAGAAAAATATAGAAGAACTCGAAAAGAGGAATATCCCACATATCACCTTGAACCCCCAGAGCTTCACTGATATTGCAGATGATCTCCTGACGGTGGGAAAAGCCTGTGGGATCGAGGAACATGCCATCAAACGCCGCCAGGAATTCATGGGTACTGTCGAACGCTTAAAGACGATCGGGGAAAAGGTGTCACATCCTCCGTCCCTTTATTGGGAATGGTGGCCGAAACCCGTCTTCACCCCTGGAAGGGTCAATTGGCTGACCGAGTTAAGCACAATGGTCGGTGCCCGAAACCTTTTTGACGATGTGGACCTGGCAAGTGTCCAAACCGATTGGGAGGACGTATTGAAACGCAATCCGGATTATATCTGCCTGGCATGGGTCGGCGTCAGGCAAAGAAGGGTCAAGCCTGAGATCGTAAAGAACCGCCCTGATTGGAATACACTCGACGCCGTACAGGAAGACCGGATTTTCGTCCTGGAAGAAGCACTCTATTGCAGGCCATCCCCCCTTCTGTTAAAAGGGGCCGTGAAACTTGCCCGGTTGCTTCATCCCGATTTATATCATGAAATGTAAAAGAAGATGCCTGCTCGCTTATAAGTGAGCAGGCATCTTCTTGTTTCTTTACATCCTATCAGTTCTTATGCACCGAGGCTTCATAAATCGAATCAACAGCCTTCTTCAACGCAGCATCAAACTTTTCATCGGTTTGATCGGCACTCAGGTCGGCAGCCAATGCCCGGGAGAAGCTTGCAATCACTCCGTCATTTTCTTTGAGCTTCTCGTTTGCTTCATCTCGGGAGTAGCCTCCTGAAAGTGCGACGACACGCACGACACGCGGATGGTCAACCAATTTTTTATACGCATTCGCTTTCGTCGGGATCGAGAGCTTCAGCATGACGTTTTCCTCTTTTGATAAATCATTCAAGTGTTTCAAGATTTCATCACACAAAATCTCTTCTGACTTTTCCTTTTGTCCACTATGGATATTGACTTCAGGTTCGATGATCGGAACCAAACCGGCAGCAATGATGCGTTTTCCAAAGTCGAACTGCTGATCGACGACTTCTTTGATGCCGCCCGTGTTCGGTTCATGGATGACCGAGCGCATTTTCGTGCCGAAAATCTTCCGTTCAGTGGCACGGCGCAGAGTCTCATCCAAGTCGGGGATCGGTTTCATGAGCTGCACACCATTTTCCTCGTCCGCCAGTCCTTTATCCACTTTCAGAAAAGGGACGATGCCTTTGTCTGCAAGGTAATCCGCTGTATATTTACCTTCAATTTCCCGGTCCATCGTTTGTTCAAAAAGAATGACCCCGAGGATCCTCTCGTGGCTGAAGGATGGGGAAGTGATGATCCTCGTCCGCATTTCATGTACCTTATCGAACATTTCGTCTTCATTGGAATAAGAATCTTCAAGGACTCCGTACCCTGCCAATGCCTTCGGTGTACTGCCGCCGCTTTGATCAAGCGCCGCGATGAATCCTTCTCCGTTCTTCATTTTGTCGAATTGACTTTTGTTCATATCTTCCACTCCTTTTGGTTTCGTTTCTCCCTTTCTTTTTTCCCCTATTTACTCTGTTGTTAAACGGATTGCACCTTAGTTCTTACCTGAGACCAGGGCCATCAATAAATAAAGCACGCAGGTTGACTGCGTGCCCCTTTTCTATTCTTTTTCAGGTGATAATATCTGCTGCCTGAAAACCTGCATGGATTTGTTCTCATTAAGGTCGGTCAATTCCTGTTCGGATAATTCACCCGTACCCATCTGGACCACATAGACTTCCAGTGTCTGTTTGCCCCACTCATTATAAACGTCGTCCACCGTTTCATAATAGAGGTCTAATTTATTTCCTTTGATCGCACTCCCTGTATCAGCTACGACCCCATACCCATAGTGAGGGATAAACAGGATGGTTCCGATTGGATAGACGGAAATATCCGCGGCTATCGTAGAATACAGATCGCGCTTCACTTTCACTCCTGAATATGTAATGCCGTAAAGGGGATGACCGGGGTCCTTCCCCGTCGATTCAACGCCGGCCGTATAGCCCGTCGCTACAACCTTATGTTTCGTATATTGATCCCAATCGATGGATTCTTCCAATGTGGCAGGCTCAGCAGATGCACTGGCTGACACTTTTGTCTCATAGCCTGTAAACCTTTTAAGAAACTTGAATGACAAATGCAGTGGATTTGTCTTATGCTCATTGTCTTGGAGACTCTTTTGATCACTGTCACCCTTGTCCATCATCCAGGTTTTAAAGGTCTGTGCCTCTACCCCCGACACCGATTGAAAGGTCGTACCGAGTGCAAGGATAAATAAACTGATCATAACGAATCTCTTCGTCCAAATTTTAAACAGATTCATGTATTCACTCCTCCCACCCTACATACTTCCCATTGGGGAGGAGATATATGCATAAATTGATAAAAAAATCGAATAGTTGTAATATTTGGAAATTATTTTAGTTTTCCTTTTAGGGGAAAAGTCCTTTAAAACCAGGCTATTCTATACTTCAACTAGTATGTTCTATTTTCTAAAATATTTTCTTAGAGGAATTAATATTTATGAGCAAGTGCCTGGAAACAGAGACCGTTCCTTTCCGCTCCAGGCACTTGCTTTCATCCCAAATAAAAAATCCGTTCAACCTTGGGATTTAGGTTCCCGGTTAAACGGATGTGGTTAGAACATTCGATATCCTTTTGCTCTCAGGATTCTCATGACGATGCCTGACAGGATGGCACCTGCGAGGCCGCTTCCGAGAATCACGAGATCGGCTACAGCCAAGTGGCTGAGTCTGGTCCCAAGTTCTGAAAAAGACTCCCCTGCATTTCGGAAATAATCTATAAAACGAACTTCGTCCACGATAAAAATAACGACAATCGGATAAATGATGGCCATGATCCATGTCATGCGCAATAACATATTTAACAAAAATCCTATTCCGAAAAATAGAACAAAAAATAGAAGCATCGATATAATCATTACATGTATAGGCATTTCAAATTACACCTCCATAACACTAAAGAATAGTGTACCCCGAGTGAAATGTAAGCGTCAATATTTCAGGGAAAGATTTGTCACTTATTCACAAAATAAACTTATTTTATCATCCAGACATGAAAAAACAGACCCAACACCGGTTTCCATACTCCACAAGGGAAGTATCCACCTTCGTTAGGTCTGCTCTCATCCTCTATCCTTTAGGGGTTATTTCTGTTTCCCGCTGCCGCAGCAGCACGGACACGTTTCAGAACCACCCAATACTAACTGAAAGTATCCTTTTCCTGAACAATAAAGACAGTATTTCGTTTTAGCATTCGCAGTAGCTCTCATTTTTCCCTCTCCCTTTTCTTTAATTTCTTAATTTTCTGATAATATATCATCTATCCTAAATAAAGAAAAGGGACGTTAAAGGGGATGTACCTTTAAGAAAGCGAATACATTTGTGTTTTTCTTTCATTATCTCTTTCTTTCTTAAAATTTACAGAATTTTATAAAAATAAACGATATTGTGTGTAGGCGAATTGGTCACCGGGATTGATGCCCTCGATCAGATTCAACTTCTGCATGGAACTCATTCGTTTGATCATCTCATGCACCATCACGGATGTCTTCTCATCTGCCAGAAGTTCCTGAGGCGATTTCCACTGGACATCCCATAACTCAGCTTCTTCTTTTTCAATAGAAGAAATTCCCTTATTCTCCAATAGAAAGATCATCATGTTGTCGCTGATGTCGTTCTGGATGACCCCGGACCTTACGCCGATGATCCCTTTAATGGTTGTATGTAATCCCGTTTCTTCCTTCACTTCTCTTATGACTGCTTCATCAACGGTTTCCCCGGCGTTGACAAATCCTGCTGGCAGGGACCACATCCCTTTCAATCCGCTGTATTTCTTTTTGACCACGAGCCATTTCCCATCTTCATCTATGACCAGACCTGCAACGGCCAGCCACACCTTACCCCTTTTCATTGCAAGCACCTCCGTCTAATTCCTTCATAATAAAAAGCAGAGTGGAATCCACTCTGCTTTCATTTTAACCTTCAAGGCTTAAAAGAACTTGAATTTACCTTTTTTGAACACTAGTGATGGTCCACCAACCATGTAAAGAGCACGGTTGTCGACAACCTTCTTCATGAAGGAAGCTTTAGTACCGGTGATTTTCTTGCCATAGACGACACCGATCGCATCATCTTCACCAAGTGAACATACGGTACCTTTGATGTCCGGAGTGAATAATTCCAGATCCTCTTTACCGTGCAGTAAAGATGCGATGTTACGGGCACATACTTCCCCTTGCTGCATAGCGATCTGTGCAGTCGGCGGGTATGGACGATCCGTTTCTTCATTGATCATCAGTGAACAGTCACCAATGATGAAGATATTGTCATGTCCAGGTGCGCGAAGATCACGGTTGATTTTGACGCGGGCACGCATGTTTTCGATTCCAGCTCTTTCGATGATGGAGTTACCACGAACACCTGCAGCCCATACAATCGTACCAGCTTTGATTTCTTCGACTTCATCTTCACCTTTGGAGATGAGTACGCTGTCTGCCTTTGCTTCTTTCAGTGGAGTTCCGATATGGAATTCCACGCCTTTTTTCTCAAGCTTGGCACGTGCGTATTTTACTAGCTCCGGATCGAATCCAGGAAGGATCATCGGTGCAGCTTCCACACATACGATGCGCACTTTCTTACGGTCTATATCATATTCATGGCAAAGCTCAGGAACACGGTTACCCAGTTCTCCGAGGAATTCGATACCAGTGAACCCTGCTCCACCTACAACAATGGTCAAGCGTTCATCGTTCAATTCTCCTTCGTTCTTATACGTAGCAAATTGCAATTCAATGTGCTCACGGATTTGACGGGCAGAGTTGATGTTCGAAATCATGAATGCATGCTCATGAAGGCCTTGAATTCCGAATGTCTCGGATTCTGCACCAAGAGCCACTACCAGGTAATCAAATTCTACTTCGCCTTCACCCGTGATGACTTTCTTCTCTTCCACTTTGATATCTTCAACAGTCGCTTGCAGGAAGTTCACTTTGCTCGTGTTGACAACGTCTTTCACGTCGTAGCGCACACGGTCGTGATGTAGCGTACCTGCTGAAGCTTCGTGTAACCAAGTGGTTTCATAATGATAATCGTTCTTATTAATTAAAATAATTTCTGCTTCATTTGTTCCGAGTTGCTTTTGAAGACGGGTTACCGTCATTAATCCACCATAACCTGCACCTAATACAACGATTCTTGGCTTTCTCAACTGAATCACATCCACCTTTTTTGATAAATTTGCTTTGGATACTCTTAGAGTCCTCCACATTATGCGTTTTTATCCCGTTCAATCTGATACTATTATCTTTTTCCCTATAAAAAGGAAGCTAAAACAAATCAAACGCGATGTTTTTTCCTTATTGAAAAAGGAAATAGTGTATAAAAATATGAGAACAAAGTATGTGACATATTTCACGAACTACTCCATAGTTATGCGAAAATTGTCATAAATTCTTAACAATATGTCTACATTACATAATATTCTTTTTGCCTAGCATTTTCAAGATATATATAGGAAATTAAATTCTTAAGAATATTTAAAAAATGTCTGTTGAATCAATCAAAAGTCGTAGCTTCTTTCATAGATAAGTCTGATTTATCTGAACATACATCTTCTATCATTGGGAATAATCAAAAGCTGTGTGATAGAATAAAGGTAAAAGAAGCATATCTAAATGGTTGGAGGGATCAAGTTGAAGGAAGATCAAAAAGTGTATGATATTACGATCATAGGCGGCGGTCCAACGGGGCTGTTTACAGCGTTCTATGGCGGAATGAGAAAAGCATCAGTCAAGATCATCGAAAGTTTACCACAACTCGGGGGGCAGCTTGCTACTCTTTATCCTGAGAAATACATATATGACGTTGCCGGCTTTCCAAAAGTGAAGGCCCAGGACCTCGTCAATAATCTAAAAGAGCAAATGGCGAAATTCGAAACGACCATCTGTCTGGAGCAGGCCGTGGAAGGTGTAGAAAAACAGGCTGACGGCATGTTCAAGCTTACCACCGATAAAGAAGTCCATTTTTCCAGAACGATCATCATTACGGCAGGGAACGGCGCCTTCCAGCCACGCCGCCTGGAACTCGAGCATGCGTCTGAATTTGAAGGTAAAAACCTTCATTACTTTGTCGATAACCTCGAGCATTTCAGAGGGAAGAAAGTGGTCATTTGCGGCGGCGGGGACTCTGCTGTTGATTGGGCGCTTATGCTTGAGCCGGTTGCAGAAAAAGTTTATCTCGTACATAGACGCGATAAATTCAGGGCTCATGAGCACAGCGTGGAGAATTTACACAACTCCACGGTTGAACTGAAAACCCCATACGTCCCATCTGAGTTGGTCGTCGATGAAGAGAAGATCAATCAGCTCGTACTGGAGGAAACGAAAGGCGACGAAAAGGAAATTATCGACCTTGATGAATTAATTGTCAATTTCGGATTTGTCTCCTCCCTCGGTCCGATCAAAGATTGGGGTCTTGAAATCGAAAAGAATTCAATCGTGGTCAATTCCAGAATGGAAACGAATATCCCGGGCATTTATGCAGCCGGTGATATCAGTACGTATGATGGGAAAGTCAAACTCATTGCAAGTGGATTCGGCGAGGCCCCGACAGCCGTCAACAATGCCAAAGCGTATATGGATCCAAAAGCAAGGGTGCAGCCGATGCACAGTACGTCCATGTTTACGGATTAATACCATTCAAGGCTCAGGATACCGTATCCTGGGCTTTTTTTTATTGATATTAGAGTTTGCGATCACAACTTCCTTCCGACCATTGTGCTCTTCACCTATTCACGCCGACTCCCTTGTTTATTTTCATTATGAATGGGTAGACCAATAGTAGGACAAAAAATTTCAGATAAAGGATGATGTGTAAAATGAATGTGTTAGTTATTGGAGCAAACGGCAGCACTGGCCGCCATATATTAAAAGAGCTTTCAAATAGCAGTCAGCATTTCGCGAGAGCCATGATCCGAAAGACAGAACAGGCGAAGGAAATGGAAGACTTGGGAGCAAGACCGATTGTTGCAGATCTTGAACAGGATTTCTCGTATGCCCTTGAAAATGTGAATGCCGTCATTTTTGCAGCCGGCAGTGGTGGATCGACTGGGGATGACAAGACGTTAGCCATCGACCAGGAGGGTGCTAAGAAAGCAGTGGATTATGCGAAGAAGATGGGAATCGAGCGTTTTGTGATGCTCAGCTCCATGGGGGCCGATAATCCTTCAAGCGGACCGGATGAATTACAATTCTATTTAAAAGCCAAAGGTGCTGCCGATGCCCACTTGAAAGAGAGCGGCTTGAACTATACCATCGTACGGCCAGGATCCCTTTCATTCGATGATGCAACCGGAAAGATCGAAGCGGCAACAAGCATCACGGATAAAAGTCGTGACATTTCCCGTGCAGATGTCGCGAAAGTACTCGTGGACTCTTTAACCATCGAAGAAACCAACCACAAAGTATTCGAAATCTTAAGCGGTGACACACCTGTTGAAGAAGCACTGAAAAATATTCATTAAGAGCGAAAAAGGGACGGACCTCAATTTGTGAGGTCCGTCCCTTTTATGTTTAGCAATTTTCCGGCGTACCTTTATTCGTCGCCGTCACGAAAGACGATCCGCACCCGCATGAAGCGATGGCGTTCGGATTGTCGATGGTGAATCCGCCGCCCATCATGGACTGCTTGTAATCTATTTTTGTTCCATTCAGGATGGCAGCATCATTTTTTGCTACGACCAGCTTGATTCCATGCTGTTCTGTCGTTGTATCTCCATCTTGAAGCTCATGTTCAAATCCCATACCATAAGAAAGGCCGCTGCAGCCTCCCCCTTTTACCGCTACTCGTAACATGGCATCTGTTTCGTCATGTTCCTTCATCATATCTTTAATCTGAAGGGCAGCAGCTTCTGTTAGAATGACAACTTCACTCATTCATTACACCCCCAACCTTTTCATTTCTTACTACTTAGTATACTCCTTTCTATTTTACTACTCAACCGATGGGGCTTTGGTGAATGATTGGAAGGATAATTATACGAATATTCTCATTAAACACAACTTTTTACTCAACACGAATAGAAAATACTGGTTCACTTCACCTTCACCAAGGTATAATAAGGTAAATAGTCCCGATTATGAGGTGAGATTCATGACGGTGGTGACGCCCTTTTATGATAAAAAGACGCAATGTCTTTCGTGTAAACACTCCTTCAGTACGACAAAGATACGGTCCCGCTTTGTAAAGCTTTCAGGCTATGACAGTGACTTTTGTCCCCTGTATCAAGCAGCTGAAATAAACCCTTTGCTTTATAACGTTTCGGTTTGCCCGAGATGCGGGTTTTCATATACAGATGACTTCACTGCCTATATCCCACCTGTGCTCAAGAGTGAACTGAAAGAGAAGATCAGTCTGCACTGGCAGCCTCAGGATTACGGAAAGCTCAGGTCATATGAAGATGCGATCAACACGTATAAGCTTGCTGCTTATTGTGCTTTGATCAAAAAGGAAAAAAAGTTGACCATTGCAGGGTTATATCTCCGGACTGCCTGGCTCTACCGGAAAACGGATGATCAAGAACAGGAAAGGCGCTTTATTAACCTTGCTACACATGAGTACATAGATGCTTATATGACAGATGGTACATCAGGTTCTCTAATGTCTGAAACAAAGCTTCTATACATCATTGCCGAATTACTCAGGAGACAGAATAAAATCGAGGAATCCGTAATCTATCTTTCTAAAGTCATCGGAAAGCAGCATCTGTCTACTGAACCGAAGATCATTGATATGGCCAGGGAACGGTGGTACGAGATCAGGGAAGAATATAAAGAATCTAAATCGATGTAAAAAGAACACTGGTGGACACTCCACCAGTGTTCTTTCGTTTATTCCAAATGAACAAAAAAATAAGCCGGTCAATACCGGCTTTTCGTTAGAACATCGGGTTTTCTTCAAGGAATTGATAGATATGATCCACCAGTTCTTCAGGCGTGTCGCCTGTTACGACCTCCCCGTTGACGAGAGCATAAAAGGACTGGGCGCATTTTCCGCAGTATCCCAGGCATCCGTACTCAATGACATCAAGGTTCGGGTCTCTTTCTAATATCTCAAGCGCCTTTTGCGCACCGCTAGCAAGATTGCTTATACAAAATTCAATAATAGGTTTCAATTCCATCACCTCACTACTCTTTGTTATGCTACCTTTTTTTGACCTTATCGTCAATGATTTGCATTCCATGTAATGGTATAACAGATTGTGAACATTTTCGCTTATTTCTGTTGTGAAAACACCTTTATTTCGATATACTTTTAATGTTAATAGGTTTATTTATGTAGAATTTACTCGAATTATGCTTCACATTGAAAATGCTTACTTTGCCAGGACCCGCTCCGGCGTGACTGTCCTTTAATCCTGTCCCGATCCATAACGGGATATAAATCATATACAAACACACTATTTCAACAATAATGTAGAGTGCAAAAAGGGGAAATTTCCATGAAACAATTAGTTCTGCTTGGCGGAGGATATGGGAACATGCGCGTCCTTCTTCGCTTGTTACCCAACCAATTACCTGAAGATGTATCGATTACCCTGATTGACAGAAATCCTTATCACTGTCTGAAGACAGAATACTATGCGCTTGCTGCCGGTACGATTTCAGATCAGCATGTACGCGTATCATTCCCGGAACATGCCCGGTTATCCTATGTATACGGAGATATCTCAGGCGTGGACATGGAGAATAAACTCGTTCGTATGAAAGATCAGGATCCCGTCCCTTATGACGACCTTGTCATCGGACTTGGGTGTGAAGATAAATATCATAATGTACCGGGTGCAGATGAACATACGTTCTCGATTCAAACAATTGAAAGGTCACGAAAAACGTATCAAACCCTGTGTAATCTTCCAGCGGGGTCAATCGTCGGAATCGTCGGCGCAGGCTTAAGCGGGATTGAACTTGCCAGTGAGCTTAGGGAAAGCCGTTCTGACCTGAAGATTAAGCTATTCGACCGTGGCCCGCGTATCCTAAATGCCTTCCCGGAACGTCTGAGCTCTTATGTTCACGGCTGGTTTGACGAAAATGGCGTAGAAATCGTGAACAATTCCAATATTACAAGAGTGGAACCGAATACACTGCATAACCACGAAGAACAGATTTTCTGTGATGCCATCGTGTGGACTGCCGGGATTCAACCGAGCAAGGTCGTTCGCGATATGGATGTGGAAAAGGATGCAAGCGGTCGCGTCATCCTGACAAAGTATCATAACCTGCCACAGGATGAGAACGTGTATGTGGTCGGTGACTGCGCAAGCCTTCCTCAAGCTCCAAGTGCGCAACTTGCCGAAGGGCAGGCAGAACAAATCGTCACCATTTTACTGAAGCGCTGGAATAACGAAGAGCTTCCGGCAGAGCTACCAAAGATCAAGCTAAAGGGGATCCTTGGTTCACTCGGAAAGAAGCATGGCTTCGGACTGGTGAATGAGCGCTCCATTACAGGACGGGTCGCCCGATTGTTGAAATCCGGAGTATTGTGGATGTATAAATATCATAATGGATGATGTAATAAGAACCGCTCGTGGGCGGTTCTTTTTTATGCGCATTATTCCATCAAAAAAAGGCTTCCTCTATAGAAAGCCTTTCTCACCAAGATTGATCAAACCGCCTTATATCCATACTTCTCAAGTTCTGAGTAGATCGTCTTCAGACGGGGATTTCCTTCTCCGACAATTTTGCCTTCCAATAAGACAATGGGATAGAACATATCTTCTTCCACTACCCTTGAGGCAAACTGTTTCACCGATTCTTCTTCCGGCGGATTATGGATATCCACATATTTAATGACAAATGGTTGATTTGGATATTTCCTGCTCACTGCAGCCTCCAGCCATTCGTACGTTTCTTTCGATGATGGCAAGTTCACGCAGCTTGGACAAAGTATTTCTGCCCCGTACACGTAAAGTTCAACTGGCTTACGATTCATGTGATTCTCCCCCTTATTCCCCTCTTTTGTTTATTTTACAAAAAAAGCAGGGGGGTTGGAACCATTTTCTTTCTGGAAACGGAATGGGAAACATTTCTTGAAAAAGAAATGCCCAATCCTTTGCAGGTTGATAGATTTTTTGCGAATATGTCATTATAATAGATAGTAAGGAAAGGAGTAGATAATTATGGCTGAAAACGAAATGATTGCACCCGTTCAGGAAGTATTAGATAAATTACGTCCGTTCCTACTTCGCGATGGTGGAGATTGTGAACTTGTAGACGTTGAAGACGGCATTGTGAAATTGCGCCTTCTTGGTGCTTGCGGAAGCTGCCCAAGTTCAACCATCACATTAAAGGCAGGAATCGAACGCGCATTGGTGGAAGAAGTTCCTGGTATCGTTGAAGTAGAGCAAGTATTCTAATCGAGATTTAATCTAAAAACCTGAATCCTTATTTGGATTCAGGTTTTTTTTACTTTACCGCTGTTTTCGGGTTGTCCCCTTTAAGAACGGCCTGTATGTTCTCTACACACAGGGTCATCATGTCAAGACGGGTGTCTTTGGAAGAGCTTCCGATATGGGGGAGGGCGACGACTTGATCCAATTGGAGGAGAGGATGATCCTCGCTTATCGGTTCGGTTTCGAATACATCCAGGCCGGCTCCCGCGATGTCTCCCCTCTTTAACGCCTGCAGGAGGGCCGCTTCATTGACGATGGCTCCACGTGCTGCATTGATGAAGATCGCTGTGTTCTTCATTTTTCTGAATTGATCTTCCTGGAACATACCCTGTGTTTCCGTGTTTAAAGGTGCCAGGACGACCACGAAATCCGATTGGGCAAGAATGTCATCGAATGACACATATCGGACTCCAAGGGTCTCTTCGGCTTCGGGTTTACGGGAACGGTTATGGTACAGTACTTCCATATTAAATCCTTTCGCCCTTCTCGCCACAGCTTCCCCGATGCTTCCCATTCCGACGATCCCCATCGTTTTATGATGAATATCCGTTCCGGCAAGGAGAAGGGGTGACCAGCTTTTCCACTTCCCTTCTTTAATATACCGGTCGGCTTCTACGACTCGTCGTGAGGTTGCCATCAGGAGGGCGAAAGTTAAATCCGCCGTCGTTTCCGTCAGGACATCTGGTGTATTGGTGATTGTGACACCCTTTTCCTTTGCCGCTTCCAGATCGATATTATCGAAGCCCACCGCAAGGTTTGCCACAACTTTCAAATAGGAGGCATTCTGTAAGAGTTCCCGGTCGACCTTGTCCGATAGCATGGTAAGTAAAGCAGATGCTTTCTCTGCTTTCTCCAGGAGGATGTCCCTTGGTACCTGGGCATCCTCCTTTTCCCACATCTCCACATCGAACTCACTTTTTAATGGGGCGACCACGGCCTCAGGAAGTTTCCTCGTAATATAGATGAATGGTTTCATATACATCCCCTGCCTTCACTTTTCTTTAGTTTAGCATAAAAGGGAAGGCAGCTCCCTCGCGGCGAAATGGGTTACAGCCATGCAATGAGGGGAATTCCCCATTTCTTCACAGGAACCTCCGACATATGGTAAAAATCCGCCAGAAACGCTTCGTATTGATGTGAATTCTTCAAATAGCGCTCCAGTTTCTCCTCGACTGTCTTTTTCTCCTGTTCTGATTGTGAAATGTAGTACTCCTCGATGCATTCGAAATAATGCAGGGGAAACAATAGCCGGGAATACAACAACCTCCATGCAAAAGGAGAAAGGGGTGTAACCGACTCATACTCTTTCATGAATTCCTGAAGCTCAGGATGAAACGTTTGGCTCCTCATGAAGTATCGTTCCCTCACCCACTCGGCTATGTCCCGGCTGCAATGGTCGAATACCCATTGAAACGGGAAATGTATGCACATTTCGGTCCCCCATGTGGAATCGAGAAATCGTTCATGACAGATCGTTCCGGCATCCTCTGCCTTCGGGTCTTCATCAAGCTCCGTATCGACCAGGTATTGAATGGCATTTTCCGAAAGCGCACTATAATAAGGATAACTCTCGACAAACCGGCGTTCAAACTCGTCAGCGGGCTGGTCCTGAATGACCTGATAATAGGCTTTTTCCAATTGAGCCATCCGCTTTTCCCACAGACTCTTCCACTGTCCCATGCGATTTATTTTTTCCACTTTCTCTTCGAAGGTCCGTCCCCTGAAATGGAATTTGCTTAGCTTTCGGCCGAGCTTATGATAAGGCGGGGATTCCATGCCCTCATTTCGAAGGACGACATAATCCTTATCCTTTTCCACTACGAGGAATTTCCCCTCATGGCTCTGTACAAAGGTCGACACATGCCGGTCCCCTGTGCTTTTCAGGTGTTCTGCTAATTTATAGAGTTCCACCAGGGTTTCCTGTTCCATATTCGATACACCCACAATACTATATACTAATCCCCCGACCATATATCGATCCATCATTCCATCGAAGAATGCCCGCTCAGGATGTAACCCAAAATGGTTTATTAAAATCTCTTGAGACATACCGACCTCTCCTATCTTTAATGACCGTTCTTTTTCATCATTCATGTGCTAAATGCGCTATCCGGGATCATCATTCCCAAGCATTTATGAATATCCAAATCCATGGATGGGCAAGAATGAGAACAGAAGCTATTATTATGTCTATTTTTCAATCGGGTATCATATGAGTAAAACAAGGCTTCGTCTAATCGAAATAGGGGTTTTATAATCTTTCAAGGAAAAAGGTGAATAAGATGAAGGATAAAGAGTCAATGGATTTATTAGAGAAAACAGCACGGAAATGGCTGCATGAAAGAGGAGTGGAAATAGAAGATATCGCTCAATTAGTCATGTACCTTCAACAGAAGTATCATCCTGATCTTGAATTGGAGGAATGTGTCTATAACGTGGAACGTGTATTGACGAAGCGTGAAGTGCAGAACGCTATACTTACAGGTATTCAACTTGATATATTAGCTGAGAAAAAGATGCTGATGGAACCCTTGCAGGCGATTGTTGAAGTAGATGAAGGATTATATGGTGTGGATGAAATCCTGGCCTTTTCCATTGTGAATGTATACGGATCAATCGGATTCACGAACTATGGATATATCGATAAACAGAAGCCGGGGATCCTGGAGCGATTGAATGATAAATCATCAGGTATGTGCCATACCTTCCTGGATGATATTGTAGGAGCCATTGCAGCGGCCGCTTCAAGCCGATTGGCACACCGGGCGAAAGGCGCAAAGTAGGGTATATAAGTATTCCAAATCAGACGACAGGGTCGTCTGATTTTTAGTGATGGAAGAAGTGCACAAGGTAAATAATACAATTAACCCTAAAAGATCATTCATTGTAAATAATTAGATCCATTTAACTAACTTAATGTTTGCACAACAGAGGATAGTTTTATATAATTACCACTATAGTTGTAATTATATTCATTATAGTTGTACCCAGGGCTAAACTGACTACATACACACCCAAAAAAGGCTATCACTCGTTTGGAGTCCGCAGCATCACACATTTCACATACGTTTTGAAAATGATCGAGGTGAGATCTTATTAAACTCCTGAGTGACAAAGCCCTTATCGATGCCTATACAAAAGCAAAACAGTTAAAACTCAGTAATGAATTCATCATTCTGATCGAACAAGAAATTAAAAAGAGAAAATTAGTTCATTAAAGAATCGTTTGATTGTAGATGTCTTCATGTTCTTCACAAGTCGGCATGATGTCTTCCCACTGTACGTCAAGAGCACACACAATGGCATTCAACTTGTTCAGGGACGGATTCGCCTCTCCCTTTTCAATCAACGAAATATAATTGACCGTTAATCCACATTTACGACTTAATTCTTGTATGGTGATTTCTTTCGCTCTTCTATGGTGCCTTATTTTCTTTCCGACAAGTCCTGTAACTGTAATACTCATTACCTCACTACCCTTTTAAAAATTCTTTAGAAATGACGTGGATTGTTTCGAAAATCAAGCTAAGAAACAGTGACTTTCATTCTTAAAGTTGTGTACATTCGTAAAGAATAGTTAGAAATTGAAAAGGTATCAATGCTAATAGTCCCCTACTACCTTTGATGTTTACCCTAGTTGGATACCTTTACACTTAATTTCGAAAACTTTTTTAAAAAAATTCATTAATTTCACTCATTCGTCTTCATGAACCTTCTGGGTACTCAAATATGCGTCATGGAAAGTTAACGTTAGTTAGAGGAAAAAACATAATTCATTAGGAGTATAATGTACGATCCTACTACTTATTTTTACAACAATATCTATAGAGGCATAGATATTGTTACCAAAAGGGCCACTGCAAAAGTCCCCCTTAGTATAAATAGTATTTTGCTTACTTCTTTTCACACTAGTTCTATTTTACTTATACAAACGTGTGTTGTCTATTATGAATATGTTACTAATTAAAGACATTTTCTTCTATTTGAGTACTCAGCAGGGTAATGAAAGATGTGGAGGCTGCAATCAGCCTCCACTTTTTTTATATTATATATCCCATTGATCCAATGTTTCAATTGTGTAGGTAGGCTGAATATGCTTTTCGGTCAACGCTTCTTTTGTTGTAACTCCTGTATGAACAAGGAGCGTATCGAGTCCTGCATTTATTCCTGCCAGGATATCTGTATCATAGTTATCCCCTACCATCAGGGTTTCTTCCTTTGAGACACCTAACACAGACAATGCCTGTTCCATGATGATGGACTCCGGCTTTCCGATAAAGATCGGTTCGGTCTGGGTGGAGACCGTCACGACAGACGTCAGGGAACCATTCCCCGGAAGCAATCCCCTTTCAGTCGGAATCGCGATATCTCCATTCGTTGAAATGAACGTTGCCCCGTTTCTCACCCCCAGGCAAGCGAGGGATAATTTCTCGTAATTAATCTCACGGTCAATCCCCACTACTACGAAATCCGGTTTATCTTCCTGCAGTGTAATGCCGTTTTCTTCAAGTGCTGAGCGTATCCCCTCTTCACCTATGACATAGGCCGTTCCTTCAGGCTTTTCCTTCGCCATATACTGTGCCGTCGCCATGGATGTCGTAAATACCTGTTCCTTTGTTGCGGGAATATCAAATGACCGCAATTTTTCCGCCACCTGTTCCGGTCTTCTTGAAGAGTTGTTCGTCACGAAGAGATAAGGTAAGCCTTTATCCTGCAGCCGCTTCACGAAATCCCCCGCTTCTTCAATCTTCTCCTTCCCTTTATACATCGTTCCATCCAAATCGATTAAATACCCTTTATACTCTTTCATCATCTACCTCCATTTAGTCTGGTTAGTATGTCCAATATTTCTATTTGCTTCATTAAAAGTCACTCTCTAAAGAAAATAAGACAGCGCTTCTGTTGAAAAGAAAGCGCTGTCAAATACGTTTAGTTTTTAAATGCCGAAACGGGGCCCAATTCATTTTCAAGGTAGTTTCGGACCTGTAACGGGAACTGGTTCAGTGTTTGGGACACTTCTTTCAGGATCGTATGTAATTGCTTGTGGTCGATGGTTGTATATTCCTGAACCAGTGATTTACGCTGTTCGACGAGGCGTTTCAGGTCTTCACTCATCTTGTCCGTGATCACTTTTTCATCCAGGAGAATATCAATGATATCCTCATAGCTCCCCGGATCCCTCATGATGAATCCATCGATCATGCTGTTCCCTACGTCCAAGACAGATTCAATGATGACGTGGGCAACCCTTTCGAGCGCCAATTTTTCCAGAGTAGCATTCCACTGTTCCTGACGGCTGAATATGTTTAGCTGCTCATCCATATAGACCAATATTTCTTCAATCTTTTCCCTGTCTACGAAATACATGATGCTCACCTCTCTCTTCAACAATAACCTGACACTTTATTTTAACATAATTTCACCTGGCCCATACAGGTACATCCTGCAATTCCCCTCTCAGTTTGGTATGATGAAATAAGCATAAAAAGAGGAGGACATCGTGATGAGTGAACGTTTTTATTTATATGACGATACAGAGAATACACGAACGCGATTCGTAAGTTTCATGGGGGAAAATCAGCGGTACGACCTGGCCATTACCCAAACGGAACGCTATTACGGCAAATCATTGGTACTGGATCTTCAGGGCAGTCGATTTGCCATCATGGGAAGAGATGACCTTGATGAACCGGGATACGTTGAGAGTGTATTTAAATTAACCGAAGAAGAAGCGGATGAATTACGGGACTTCTTAGGTGAAATCATTCTTTGATCCATTTGGTCCCCTGAGAGAATGAACTCCACCTCCCCCTCACATACTAATGGTATGAAAGGTGGGAGATAAAATGAGCAAAGACCGGAAATCCTATGACAAAGAAGACGAGGAATACAGTGACTTCTCCAATGTAGAAACCTACCGTAATTTCCTCGTCCCCGAGACACTTCCGGAAGGTCCTTACGGTGCTCCCAGAGGTAAGCATACCCCTGTCGAAAACAAGAGTACACCATGGGAAGAAGGCCAACGGTATTATAGTGCCTTCAACTACGAGAATAAATCCCTGCATCAGGATATACCCCGTCAGGAACCCGGATCGCATCCTGTTCATGCCGACCCGGATGTGAATGAAGAACCGCCCTATACTGAAAATAAATAAAAGAAAGGAACAAACGACCATCATCGTTTGTTCCTTTCACCATTATTTATTGACTTTCTTCACGAGAAAATAAGCGCACCCAAAATTACAGTATTCATATAAGTAATCCTTATGAGTACTCACCTTTGTGTCGAAAGAAGCCTTTTGATTGTGATCATCGAAGAATCCTTTCAATCGGAGCTGTCCGTATCCCCAATCACCAAGGATATAGTCGTACTTGCTTAAGATATCGCTATACCTTTCCTTGAAAGCTTCCTCGTTGAATCCGTCCCTGAATTCCTCGACGATTTCGTAGCACGTGTTCTGCACACAAATCACCTCTGTCCACCCACTTTCGTTTCCTTATTTTAAATTATAACGGATTGTCCATTAATTACTATGAAAAATTACCATTAGAGATGGTCACCCTACTAAATAGGGGGTGTTTAAGTTGAATAAATTACTTTTAGGTACAACGCTACTCGGCATCACGCTAATCGGAACAGCCTGTAATGGCATTGACACGGCCAATGAGGAAATGTTCCACGACAACGGGAATACCATTAACGTAAGTGACAGGGAAGACCTGTATAACGAAAATGGCTGGACCAAAAAAGGGGCACACCGTGGGGAAGAATTTGGTTATGTCCGACAGCAGAAGAGCCCTACCGGTGGTCAAAACATTTCCACGAAGGATATGTACAGTATCAATCGTGAGCAGGTAGCCGACAGCATCAGCAAAATGAGTGTCGCCCTTCCTGACGTGAAGGATTGCTCTACCCTCGTGACGGACGAAGAGGTTCTGGTCTCTTATGTGACCGACAAAAAAGATAAAGAAGGACGCTTCGAAGTCGCCGATCAGGTGAAAAAAACAGCTATGTCCGTCATTCCGCGCTGGTACCACGTCTATGTGACCGATGACAAAGCGTTAATGCGCAATGTTGAAAACCTGGCCAAAATGGATAGTGACAGCAAGAATGCGAATACTGCCATAGACGATACCATCAACTTGATGCTGAAAGACTCTCCACAAGGAAGAAACGTAAGCTCAGGTGAAAACTCAAATGGTGAGATGACGTCTGATCAATACGAAATGCGTGACGATGACACCCATAAGATCAATATGGACCGTCAGAAACGTAATGACCTAACGGATTGATGGTATAACCTCCATCTGCTGCAAAAAGGACTGACTGTCAGAGAGTTTCTCTTTCAGGTCAGTCCTTTAATGTTTCTCTAAATTATGCGTTCTGTACTTCCTGCTCACCTTTAGCTTGTCTTGCTTTCGCAGCTGCATTTACCTGCTCATCGGCATGGTAAGACGAGCGTACGAGAGGACCTGCTTCACAGTGGCTG
This sequence comes from Rossellomorea vietnamensis, assembly GCF_025398035.1. Classification (NCBI taxonomy): domain Bacteria; kingdom Bacillati; phylum Bacillota; class Bacilli; order Caryophanales; family Bacillaceae; genus Rossellomorea; species Rossellomorea vietnamensis. The sequence goes on along the minus strand of NZ_CP104558.1, from coordinate 3,650,711 downwards.
AACCCTTTTTCCATTGCCGCTTCACGAAGTTCGGCAAATTCATCAGGATGATAATATTTTTGAACCTTCAAATGCTTCTTCGATGGTTGCAGATATTGACCTAATGTCACGATGTCAACATGATTGGCACGTAAATCATCCATTGTTTCGAGAATTTCTTCCTTCGTTTCCCCAAGACCGACCATGATGCTCGATTTCGTAGGAATATCCGGATTCAATTCTTTCGCACGGCGGAGGAATTCCAATGTACGATCATAAGTCGCACGGGCACGAACTCTTGGAGTCAGTCGGCGAACGGTTTCAACATTGTAATTCATGATGTCCGGCTTAGCATCCATCAATGTCTTGATATTATCGAATATCCCACCCATATCAGAAGGGAGTACTTCGATGGATGTGAACGGGCTCTTGCGACGGATAGCACGGACGGTTTCAGCAAAGACTTGTGAACCGCCGTCTTTCAAGTCATCACGGGCAACTGCCGTAATGACGACGTGCTTCAAGTTCATCAATTGCACGGAATCAGCAACGCGTTCCGGCTCTTTCAAGTCCAATTCAGTCGGAAGTCCTGTTTTAACGGCACAGAAACGGCAGGCACGTGTACAAATGTCACCCAGGATCATGAACGTAGCTGTACGTCTGGTTCCCCAGCATTCATGAATATTAGGACAACGGGCCTCTTCACAAACTGTATGAAGATTGTTTTCCCGCATCATTTTTTTTAGACCCATATAATTATCGTTCGTATTCAGCTTAATCTTAAGCCAATCCGGTTTACGAATGTGTTCATCTTTCTTACTCATACCCCTCATCTCCAATCCTAAATAATTCTGACTTAGGCAAAGAGTGAAACGTTGTCTCGTTCATCCTATGTAAAAAAAGCCATCATCAATATACTTCTTTTGTCACTTTATCATACTAAAAAAGTGAAAACAAGCATGTGATACCCTATTACCATTTATTGATGATTATGAATCCCCGATAACGATACAAACTACAGATAGGCCCCTAAAAATGGAGGGATGATTTTGTATAAACGATTGGTATTCTGCATTGTATTCTTCTTCATGATAAGCCCCTGTCAAAGCTTCGCAGCGGAAAAGCTGACAGATGAGCAGATACACACAAAAAGAATGGAACTGTTCCAGAAGAGTGAGGCTATGACTCAAATCCCCTGGTACTACCTGGCAGCCATTGATCAGTACGAACGCAGTCTGAGGTTCGCCCGGAAAGACAGGGAAAAGCCATCCTCTTTCATCTCGATTTATATGGAACCTGAAAAGTGGGTCGGACCATTGAACCCCCACTCAGAGGATGACAACCCTGAAACGATCGCTCTTTTCAACGGAATCGGCCGGGACGGGGATCATGACGGGAAAGCCAGCCTGAAAAGTGATGAAGATAAACTTGCCGCATTAACCGACTTTATCCTTCGTTACGGCATCGATCATGACAACTTCAAGCTTGCCCTCTGGGATTATTACAAGCGGGATAAAACCGTCAGTATCATTATGGGAAATGCCAAAATATATAAACAGTACGGAACGATTCATCTCAATCAGAAAGCCTTTCCGCTTCCCCTGAGATTTAACTATAGTTACCGGAACACCTGGGGAGACGCCCGTGGATGGGGTGGAAGACGGATCCATGAAGGGACGGACCTCTTCGCTGATTACGGTGTTCCAGTCAGGGCTACATCATATGGCATCATTGAGATGAAAGGCTGGAATCGGTATGGAGGCTGGCGAATCGGAATACGTGATATTAATAATACGTACCACTACTTTGCCCATTTGAGTGGTTTTGCCAAAGATCTTCATGTCGGACAAGTCGTTGAACCGGGAATGGTGGTCGGCGGTGTAGGAAGCTCAGGATATGGACCTCCGGGAACATCAGGGAAATTCCCGCCTCATTTGCATTATGGAATGTATAAGGATAATGGCCTGACAGAATGGTCCTTTGATCCATACCCTCATCTAAGAATGTGGGAACGCCAAGACAGGATCAAAAGCAGGAAACATTAAAAAAGCAGACAATGGGGACTCCACTGTCTGCTTCTTCCTTATACTTGTTTCTTCGATTTGGATACAGCGTTCATGATACTAGCTGCTAATCCACCCCAGATGATGACCATTCCGACTATCATCATTGTAATCGCGCTACCAGTCATGTTAGCTTACCTCCTTATAGCTATCGGCTTCTGTCTTGGCATGCCAGCGTTTAAATCCGAAGGCCACTCCTGCAATGATGGCAAATGCAGCTACGAACCATCCACTGTATAAAATGAAAGCATCAGAATATCCTTCGTAGTTACCAGTTTCCGTATCAAACTCTTTTAGTAAATTCATTTTGAATAATCCGAACATCATCCAACCAAGGACGATCGGTGTGATGACGCCCAAACATACTTTCCACCAGGCCCCAAGCTGGATATCCGATATTCCATTCGCATGGGATTGGAATGCCCCCAGCTTGCGAAGGAACCAGGCGATCACGACTACTTCCACTAATCCGACAAACGCCACTCCGAATTGGTTGATGAAGTAATCCGCAACATCAAGGAATAACAGACCACCCTGTGTTGCAAAGAGGATGGAAATGACAGCTGAAAGACCGCCACCGAATAGTACCGCTTTGTTGCGGGAAATCCCGAATTTCTCAGAGACGGCTGCCACATATGTTTCCGAAATGGAAATCAATGAAGACAGACCGGCCAGTACAAGTGAAGCAAAGAATAAGAAGCCAAAGACTTCGTTGAATGCCGGGAATTCGTTAATGATCTGCGGGAAGACAACAAACGCCAGTCCCACACCGCCACTTACAACATCCTGCACAGCCACACCTTGTGATTGTGCCATGAAACCAAGTGCTGCAAATACACCGATACCTGCCAATAGTTCGAACCCGGAGTTACTGAACCCTGTGATGAAGGCGTTGTTCGTAATATCCGATTTCTTTGGCAAATAACTTGAGTAGGTAATCATGATGGCAAAGGCAATGGATAAACTGAAGAAGATCTGTCCATATGCCGCCACCCATACGCCTGGATCGGCAATTTTACTGAAGTCCGGCTTGAAGAATGCATCCAGACCATCCATCGCACCAGGTAACGTTAAAGCGCGAACAACGATAATTAAGAATAAGATAACAAGTGCTGGAATAAAGATTTTATTCGCTACTTCGATTCCTTTCTTTACACCTTTGAAAAGAATGCCGAGTGTAACCGCCCATACGATCACAAGCGGGATGAATACCCCGGGAACCACACTGCCTGTCTGACCTGCATCAACCGACAATTTTAAATAATCACTGAACAGGAAGGATTCTGTATCCTTTCCCCAACCTAAATTGAAAGAAAAAACACTGTATGACATCGCCCAGGCGATAATGACGGCATAATAGGTAGAGATGACGAATGCAATTAAAACCTGCCACCATCCAAGCCATTCTGTTTTCTTATTAAGACGGAAATAAGATAACGGTGCTGAACCACGGTACTTATGACCAATTGTAAATTCAAGTACTAATAATGGAATACCTGCTGTTAGAAGAGCGAATAAATAAGGAATAAAGAATGCTCCTCCGCCGTTTTCATATGCTACTGCCGGAAAACGCCAAATGTTCCCTAATCCGATTGCTGAACCGACAGCTGCAAGAATAAATCCTGCCCGTGTACCAAACTGTGCACGATTCTCCATGTTGTTCCCCCCTAGTTCTTTCCAACTACCTGCCTTGAGGTATTTGAAATTTTTATATTTTCAGATTATTTATAATCTAAAGTCAGTATAGCTAGTTCCAGGACAATTGTCAAAGCTTTATTTTAGTGTTTTATTGAGAAATTAACCAAATTCCCACAGTACTATTTCACTATAAGAATTTTGTCGGATTTTGTGGAATGGGAGGCAATTGTATGACGGGGCTCCAAGCATAAAAAAAACCAGAAGCCGAATGGCTCCTGGTGTTCATCTCTACTATTCTGCAGATGCAGGTTTCGCTTTTTCACCGAACAGGAAGGCGATTGCCAGGATTAAGATGATGACAACCACAAGTCCCAGGATGGTGCTTCCAGTGAATCCTAATACAAGGTAACCGATTGCGGCTACCACTGCACCGATGACCGCATATGGAAGTTGCGTAAGCACGTGATCGATATGGTTGCTTCCCGCTCCTGTAGAGGAAAGGATCGTCGTATCCGAAATCGGTGAACAGTGGTCACCCAGTACAGATCCGGCAAGCACCGCTGCCATGGCAGGAAGTAAGATCGTTACATCCGATGCTGCAGCAATTTCCCCTGCGATCGGCAGTAATATACCAAACGATCCCCAAGAGGTTCCCGTTGAGAAAGCCATGATGCCGGCAACCATGAATAAAATGACCGGAAGTGCCTGCATCGGCAGGCTTGATTGCTCTACCAAACCTGCAAGATACGTACCTGTTTGCAATTGGTCGATAAGCGTAACGATCGTCCAGGCAAAGATCAGAATATAAACAGCCGGAAGCATCGACTTGATTCCTTCCACTACGGCTGTCCCGATTGCACTCCCTTCAATTCCTTTCAAACTTACTTGACGAAGGAAGAAAATCAGGGAAACAAGAAGTCCGAATAATCCACCATACAATAACGATTTGGTTACATCCGTATTTTCAAAGATCGGCAGCAGGTCAAATGATCCCACCGCTTGATACCCAGTCCACAGCATCATGGAAACAGTACCGATGACTAGGGCCACGATCGGCCAGACAAGGTCGCCTACCGAGCCTTTTGAGCTGACTGGAAGATCGTTTTTCAATTCACCGGGAATTTCTTTGCCGGGATCATAAAGATCTCCCGTTTCTAGTGCACGTACTTCATGCTCTTTCATTTTACCGAAATCAAGTCCCTTATAAGCAACCATGACGACTAGCAGTACGGCCGCCCACACGTAAAGGTTCATAGGGATCATTTGTATGAAAGCTGAAAATGCCGTGTATTCCGTGATGCTGTGAGCAGTCAGAATAGAACCGATGATCCCGATGATGTATGCTCCCCAGCTTGAAATCGGGGACACTACACAGATCGGAGCCGATGTTGAATCAATGATATAGGCTAATTTAGCACGTGAGATTCTGTGACGATCCGTGATGGGTCTTGAAACCTGTCCAACAGCAAGGGCATTGAAATAGTCGTCAATAAAAATGATGATACCCAGTACCGCAGCCAAAAGCTGTGCACCCTGTCTTGTCTTCACACGTTTCATCGCCCATTCACCGAATGCGCGGCTCCCGCCTGAGATATTCACAAATGCGGTGATGATACCAAGAATGAGTAAGAAGAAAATGATGTAGACATTCCAGGTGTTAAGTCCGCCGTCTGCGACAAAGATGCCCTTGAAGGCGTCCCAGATAAAGCTGATTGTTTTCGTGATTGAGAAGTCTGCCAACAAAAAGGCAGATGCGACGATCCCTACTCCCAGTGAAAGCAGTACCCGTCTTGTGAGAATAACCATAAGAATGGCTAAAAGGGGTGGTAATAATGAGTAAATCGTGTTTTCCATAGTGTCCTCCTCCTATTTGATAGGGGGGAACCATCGTAGCATGACAGAGGATAATAAAAAAAGGCAACGATAGAGAAACTATCATTACCTTTGTTAGTAACGTAAGTGCTCCATCACGATCTGTAGCTCCCCATTATAGAGATTTCCCTATAATGACAGTGTTATCCTTCTTCAAGACAACCCCAGCAAATACACCTTCGACATGCATATTTACTTCGGCAAAGATTCCCTTTCATCTGTTTTCTCCGTTGTCATCCTCGAACAGATTACTCTTGAACCCTGCGCCTCTACCCCATCGGACTGATGATGTGGTGTGTTATAAAATTTTCTTTATTAATATAACAAACTATCATTCTTTTGACAACTTTTTTTCGTGACTAATTTGTGGGAAATTCAATGGAAGGACTCGATTCCCCTCCACCATTGTTATAAAATTGCGGTACATCCAGATGGACAGTGCCCATGGCAACCAGAATATCCTGCTTGATCGTTTCGGTTTTCGTTGCAAACGGGATGATGATCTGCACATTCACTTCAAGCTCCACAAATACCTTCACAACCGCATTATTGATGCCGAACTGTTCCACCGTCGTTTTCACATCGGACCGTACATCACCGATGGAATGAAAGCGGATCGGGATTTTCGGTCCCAGGTTCCCGAGCAGTACGTTATTCGTCGCCTGACCCAAAGGAACGGAATAAGTGATGCCCTTCGATGTTTTCGACTTCCCTTCATCAATTTCCACCTCAGTGAGAAATTCCAGGTTTTCTATATTCCCGGCTTCTGCTTCCTGAAGGTTCTGCTGCACAAGATTTGTTATCTCTGCCTGGACCCTGTTAATCGTCTGTGTATTATATTTAAATGAAACGATATCTCCTTCTGAATTCTTCACTTCTTCGGTTATATCCGAAATATCCAGAACATCGGCAATCTTCTTATTGATGGCTTTGTTAATCACCAGGGTACCGATCCTGCTCGTCTGTGTCTCGGCATATGCAAGGAGCGTTGGCTTCAACCCTTTGTTAATGATCCACAATCCGAATCCCGTTGAGATCATAAAGAACAGAAATGTAATAATCATGACATGACGAAAAGGCAGCGGACCTCCTCGGGGTTTGTAGGTTTTGAACTTAGACACAAAAATCCCCCCTCACAAGCTATTTGTATGCATTGTAAGAGGGGTTTAGCGCAAAAATTTATTTAATCTTAAGAGATTGCGGTTCATAATCAGGATCAAAGCCCGTGATCACCTTGTCTAATTCCTTGCTTAAATCGAGTGGGTAAGGAGCGTCTGACTCCTGCCCATCTTCTTCGATGATCCGTATGACAGGACGGTCTGTGACTCCTCTATTTTGATCGGTCACAATCCCTTTCCTTCCATCATTCAATTCCACGATCATGCCATTCGGATACATCGCGACCGATGAACGGAATGCTTCGATCACTTGTGAATCGAACAGGGATCCCGATCCCGCATATAATACCTCTAATGCCTGATGGGGGAGCATCGCTTTCCTGTAGACCCTGTTTGAAGTCATGGCATCAAATACATCGGCCACAGCGATGATCTTTGCGAACGGATGGATATCCTCACCCTTGATCCCCCGCGGATAACCGGACCCATCGAGCCTCTCATGATGCTGATAGGCACAGTGCGCGATGATCAGGGACACCGAATGCAGCTGTCTCAAGATCTCAAAGCCATGTTCAGAGTGTTTCTTGATTTCACAGAATTCGTCTTCCGTAAGTTTCCCGGGCTTCAACAGGATCTCTTCCGGCACAAGCATCTTCCCGATATCATGGAGGATCGCCCCAACCCCGAGCTGCTCCAGCTGCTTCTGTGAAAGCTTTAGTTCAAGACCGATGGAAAGTGTATATAACGTAACATTAAATGAGTGATGAAAAATATAGGAGTCGTATGTAAACACATCTGTCAAAATCGTGAGAAGATCATGATTCCCCTTTACTTCGGACAGGACGACATCGATCACCTGCTTCAATTGAGTGGCACTATCTTCAATCATGAGGAGGCTTGGCTTCTCTTTGGATGTGCTTAGTTGATTGAAGGCCATCTCAATATTCTGAACCGCCTCTTGTCTCACTTTACTCGAAACGGTCCCCTTCACATGGATTCCACTTGAAAGAGAGTCTTCAATATAGACATACTGAATACTAAGCTCCTGCAATCTGTAAATCATGCGTTCTGTAATGGGAACATTATCATGAATCAACGCTTGACCTCTCATATTATATACCGTTGTAGCTAGAACCATGCCGGGTTTCAACGCCCGTGTTGATATAAGCCTCATAGAATTCTCCTATGTAATTCTTTCATTTTTCGACAAAATTTCCTAGTATCTCCATTATAAAGGATAAAAAGGATCTTGCAAGGTGTATTTGGTTAAATATTCATGAAAGAATATAGACGAAATAAGAGGGAAAAACAAAGACCAGCCGCTCAGGAGAGCACTGGTCCTATTTTGATTCTATATCATTTTTAACAGCGCGTCCCTTCCGGCCATCCCCGTGTAGATGCCGAGATTCGCTGCTTCATAGGTGACGGACTCCAGCGGTGCATCGAGGAGCTGATCGATGGTTTTCACACCAACCGCTCTTCCCGCGATGATCCCCCTGTCCTTTAATTTTTCATTCAGCAGCGCAACATCAAGTGCCCCACACATGATATATCCTTTTTCACTCGTCACGACGAGGAGATTGGTTTTCGGAAGTGCAACGGAAATCGCTGTAAAAGTATGTCCCCCAATGGTGATCGGAGATACATTCATCATGTTTCATCGCTCCCTTCACTCATATGTATGTCATGAGCGTGGAAACGGTGAGACATTTACTGTTTCAATTTCCATTCGAGGACATCCCGTAAAAATTCCGGCATAAAGTACTTCTTCTCAAGCCTCTGAAGGTCCGGAAAGAAGTGGCCGAATGTAAACATATCCGGCAGGGCCAGCTTGTATATCTTCCCGGGGTCGACGGGGACCTTCCCGATGAAGATGTCATGGTCTTCAAAGTGGATATTCGAATACACGAACCTCCCCATCACTTTCCCCCTGAAACCAAGTCCTTTCACTTCAAGATGCGGCCAGTCCTCATTAAGGGTCTGCTTAATGATTTCCTTCAGCTCGGCTCCCTTCATCCGGATCATGCAGGGGTTGATCGGGTGGGGAAGGATACGATGCAGGTCCTGCTTTGTCACCATTCCTTCCTCAAGTCCATCTATGAGGAGACCGGCATTAAGAAAACCGCAATCGGCCCCACACCACTCCATTAGTGCATCACAAAGCATTTCAGGCAGCGGGGACGTGTGAAACCAGTCAACCGGGAAAGATTTTGTCAGGCAGGTCACTTCCTGCTTTAATAGCTCCTGCCCGTTCCGGAACCATTGATCCCTGTCCTCCGCTTCCCTGACAACAGACGGAAGTTCCGCCTGCTCATATAGACGGGCCTTTTTTTCCACGACCTGCTTTGTAGATGTATCCACCTCGATCTTCATATGACCGACATAATGGCCGTATTTCCCTGCAGCACCAAGCATGGTGCCATTCACCTCTTTCCCCTGAGGTAAGACATGATGAGTATGGGCCCCCAGGATAACGTCTATTTCAGGGAATTGATTCCCGATCATCTCATCATCCCTTTTTCCCAAATGGGAAAGGAGTATGATCATATCGACATTGGGGCGAACCTCCTGAACCAACTTCCTCAGTTCATCCAAAGGGGAGGTGATGTTCCAGCCCAGAGCTTCGTAAAAAGGTTTGAAGTAGGCCGTTAATCCGATGACGCCAATCCTCACTCCACTGCCGGTACGATAAACCCGGTGAGTCTCCGCCCAACCTGGACGCCTGGAGGAACGATCCAGCAGGTTTCCTACAATCACATCAAACCGGGCACTGTCATACAGGCTGTTTAAATCATCATAATCCAATGTGATTCCTTCATTGTTTCCGATTGTTACAGCATCGAACCCGGCTTCATTTAATAACTCGACGTTCCCTTTTCCTAACGTCGCTTCTGTCAATGGATGCCAGCGGTCCACATGATCACCGATATCAAATAGATACACAGATTCCCCGTCATTCATATGCTTCTGTTTTCTCTGTTTTAAAAAGTCCCTGATCCTTGGCCAGTTCTCCAGGTGACTGTGAAGATCGTTTGTATGATAAATATGAATGGTTTCTCCCATAAATCGTTCACTCCTATTGGAGGAATGTTATCCTGTCATTCCTTGATAAATCAATCGAATACCAATTAAAATCAATATAATCCTCAATACGCTCACCAATACTTTGGACTCGAGCTTCGTATTGATATATGCCCCGGCCTTTGCCCCGATCCAGGCTCCCGGAATGAGAGCCAGTGCATACAGCCATTTGACATTCCCGAATATCACATGTGTTCCCGAGCTCACCAATGCCGAAAGAAAAATCATAAACATGGATGTTGCAACAGCCACATGGGGCGGGAAAAGAAAAATCAGGATCATGGCCGGGACCATCAGAGAGCCGCCGCCAATGCCAAACAAACCCGATGTAAATCCAACGACGAAGGCGATCACCACTCCAAGTAATGGAGGATATCCATACCGGAAGGTTTCTCCACTTGGATCGGTAAATTCCCTCTGAAAAGAGGCATTCCTGAATTTTTCTATAGGCTTTAATTTATTCCTGATCATCAGAATAAGGGCCACCAGTATCATAAAGATACCAAAATAAAGATTGAAGCTTTCCATATTCAATCCCTTGTTTACCCAGGCTCCAAGAATCGAACCGGGTCCGCTCCCCGCAAAGAAAATCAATCCGCTTTTATAATCGACGGTTTTATGCTTTAAGTATGCAAGGGTGGAAGATAACCCTGTAAATATCATGATGACCAGTGAGGTACCCACAGCGGTCTGAGGGTTCATCCCTTCTACCAGGCTTGTATATGTACCAAAGTAGATCAGGGCGGGTACAATGATGACGCCACCGCCTAAACCGACCAGTGATCCTATCGCACCTGCCAAAAGCCCGATTGATAGAAGAACAATCCATTCCATCTGTTTTTCATCTCCTGTCGGCTAAAATAAATCCAACTGCTTCGGGGCAAGACCTTCATACTCTAGCCCCAATAATTCAATCAGTTCTTTCGCATTATCAGCCGCGTCCCCACCAGAATTATTGTTAAAAAGAATATAAAGATCCTTAGACCTTTCGTGCAAATGATGAAGATGGGGAATCCACTCCTCGAGCTCGGCACGATTATAGCGATATAAATAGCGGACCTCCCGCCAATCTTCCCCATTCGGTTTATTCCAACCATAGAGATTCCTGCCGTGAAACCGGATGAGAGTGGCATCTTTATGCGTCGCTTCGAGCACCCGGGGAACGGATCCTTCACCCGCTTGGGGTTCATCGCAAATGCTGTGGATCCATCCTTCTTTTTTCATGAATGTCAGCGTCTTGTCCCGATACTCGGGTCTGAACCAGCTCTGATTCCGGAATTCAAGTGATACAGGAAGATCTTTCAATTGCTCCCTGCAGTACCGAATATAATCGACATTCTCTTTTTTACAATCGTACCATGGCGGGAATTGAAGAAGGACCATCGCCAGTTTCCCTGCATCCACGTATGGAACAAGGGACTCTTTAAAGGCTCTGAACATCTCTTCCTTTGTTTCAAAAGGGATCTCTCCACGCTGATGGCCAGTCATCCCCTGGTACGCTTTCACAATGAATTTAAAGTCCTCTGGTGTTTCCTTTACCCATTTCTCTGCATTCCGAATAGGCTGGACAGCATAAAACGTCGTGTCCACCTCAACGATGGGGAAATGAGCTCCGTATTCTTTTAGTTTGTCCCTGGGGGAAACATTCTCATAAAGGGTATCATGATCTCCCCAGCCTGTAACTCCTATGTATATCATCCGCATTCACCTGCTTTATTATGAACATGTCCATTTTATCATAAGGGAAATGGAAATTCTTATGTTTGGATTGAGGGTGGATAAAATAGTGGGGAATAAATTAAGCCAGAAAAAAACTCCCCTGATGACTCAAGGGAGTTTGATTGATTATTAACCGATTGAACCTTCCATTTCGAACTTGATCAGACGGTTCATTTCGACTGCATATTCCATTGGAAGTTCTTTCGTGAATGGCTCGATGAAGCCCATTACGATCATTTCTGTTGCTTCTTCCTCAGAAATACCACGGCTCATAAGATAGAATAATTGTTCTTCTGATACTTTTGAAACCTTCGCTTCGTGTTCTAACGAGATGTTATCGTTCAGAATTTCGTTGTAAGGAATCGTATCGGAAGTCGATTGATTATCCATGATCAGCGTGTCACACTCAATATTTGAGCGTGCGCCTTCCGCTTTACGGCCAAAGTGTACAATTCCACGGTACGTTACTTTCCCACCATGCTTGGAGATGGATTTAGAAACGATTGTAGAAGATGTATTAGGTGCAAGGTGAATCATTTTCGCTCCTGCATCCTGGTGCTGGCCTTTACCTGCAAGTGCAATGGATAGTGTCATACCACGTGCGCCTTCACCCTTAAGGATGACAGCCGGATATTTCATCGTCAGTTTCGAACCGATGTTTCCATCCACCCATTCCATCGTTGCGTTCGCTTCACATACAGCACGCTTCGTCACAAGGTTGAACACGTTGTTCGCCCAGTTTTGAATCGTCGTATAACGGCAGTACGCATCTTTCTTGATGATGATTTCAACGACTGCAGAGTGAAGTGAGTTCGTTGTGTAAACCGGTGCTGTACAACCTTCAACATAGTGCACGCTTGCGCCTTCGTCGACGATGATCAGCGTACGCTCGAACTGACCCATGTTTTCAGAATTGATACGGAAGTAAGCTTGAAGTGGTGTATCCACCTTTACACCTTTAGGTACATAGATGAAAGATCCACCGGACCAAACCGCTGAGTTCAAGGCTGCGAATTTATTATCCGTTGGAGGGATAACCTTCGCCCAATGCTCACGGAATAGCTCTTCATTTTCTTTAAGGGCGGAATCTGTATCTTTGAATACGATCCCCATGTCTTCAAGATCGGATTGCATGTTGTGATAAACAACTTCTGACTCATACTGAGCAGAAACCCCTGCAAGATACTTTTGCTCTGCTTCAGGGATCCCTAATTTATCAAACGTCTGCTTGATTTCTTCAGGTACTTCATCCCAGCTGCGCTCTGACTTTTCAGAAGGCTTCACATAGTAAGTGATCTCATCGAAGTTCAGTTCCTGCATGTCTCCGCCCCATTGAGGCATAGACATATTATAAAAATGCTCAAGTGACTTCAAACGGAAATCAAGCATCCACTTAGGCTCATCTTTCATACGGGAAATTTCTTCAACGATTTCCCGCGTCAAACCACGTTTAGAACGGAAAATCGATACGTCTTTATCGCTAAAGCCATATTTATAGTCTCCGATCTCAGGCATCTTCTTTGCCATGTTGATTCCTCCATTCTTAAATAGAGTCGGAGAAGAGCTTATTCTTGCTCTTCTTCCTGCACTCCTTTTTCCATCGCTTTCCAGGCCAGTGTCGCACATTTGATACGGGCCGGAAATTTCGCGACTCCTTGTAATGCTTCTATATCTCCTAAATCCACATCGTCGTCATACTCATTGCCCTGCATCATATCAGAGAAGATCTTCGAAAGCTTGAGTGCCTTCTCGATCTCTTTTCCCTTGACCGCTTGTGTCATCATGGACGCAGAAGCCATGGAGATCGAACAGCCTTCCCCGTCGAACTTCGCATCCTGAACGACACCATCTTCAACCTTTAACGTAAGGTGAATGCGGTCTCCACATGTAGGGTTATTCATATCGATGGTAAAGCTCCCATCCTCTAAAGAACCTTTATTACGTGGATTCTTATAATGATCCATGATGACTTGTCGATATAACTGATCTAAATTATTAAAAGACATCGCTGAAAAACTCCTTTGTCTTCACCAGGCCGGCAACAAGTTTATCAATATCTTCTTCTGTGTTGTAAAGATAGAAGCTTGCACGTGCCGTTGCCGATACGTTCAACCACTTCATCAGCGGCTGTGCACAATGATGGCCTGCACGGACGGCAATCCCTTCTGCGTCAAGTACGGTAGCCACATCATGGGGATGGACATCATCTATGTTGAAAGTCACAAGACCGGCACGCTGCCCGGGATCACTTGGTCCGAAGATGGTCATACCCTCTACTTCGTTCATCTTATCCAAAGCATAAGCGGCAAGCTTATGCTCATGCTCTTCAATGTTATGAAGACCGACTTGCTCAAGGAAATCGATGGCAGCTCCAAGGCCGATGGCGCCAGCAATGATCGGAGTACCTCCTTCAAATTTCCACGGAAGCTCTTTCCAAGTGGATTCCTGAAGTCCGACAAAGTCGATCATCTCTCCACCGAATTCAACCGGCTCCATATTATTCAGATGCTTTTTCTTGCCATACAATACCCCGATTCCGGTAGGACCCACCATCTTATGACCGGAGAAGGCGAAGAAATCGCAGTCCAAATCTTGTACGTCAATCTTCATATGTGGAGCAGCCTGTGCTCCATCCACCACCATGACGGCACCATTTTCATGAGCGATCTTGGTGATTTCCTTGATTGGATTCATCGTACCGAGTACGTTTGAAACCATCATGATGGAAACGATCTTCGTTTGAGAAGTGACGGTCTCCCTTACATCCTCGATCGCAATCGTTCCATTTTCCTGCAGAGGAACGTATTTCAACGTTGCTCCCGTTTCTTTCGCCAGCTGCTGCCAAGGAATGATATTACTGTGATGTTCCATATGAGTGATCACAATTTCATCACCCTCAGCTAAATTGGCCCGGCCGTAGCTGGCTGCGACGGTATTGATCGCGGTCGTCGTCCCACGGGTGAAAATGACCTCCTGGGTAGAGGAAGCGTTGATGAAATTCCGGACCTTTTCACGGGCCCCTTCATAGCCATCTGTCGCTCTAGTCCCAAGGGTGTGGACACCCCGGTGAACATTCGAGTTATATCCACGATAATAATCGTTTACTGCTTCTATAACGGAAACCGGCTTCTGAGACGTTGCGGCACTATCAAGATAAACGAGTGGATGGCCATTTACTTCCTGGTCGAGAATCGGAAATTGTTTACGAATCTCTTTTACATCCATTAGTTTACTTTCCTTTCAATTACCTCAACCAGTTGTTTCTTGACTCCTTCGATCGGTAATTGCTTTACCACAGGAGCAAGGAAGCCGTGAATCACAAGACGTTCAGCTTCATGCTGAGGAATCCCTCGGCTCATTAGATAGTAAAGTTGAAGTGGATCCACTCGCCCTACTGAAGCCGCGTGTCCTGCCGTTACGTCATCTTCATCAATCAGAAGGATCGGGTTCGCATCCCCACGTGCTTTTTCGCTAAGCATCAATACGCGTGATTCCTGCTCTGCATTTGACTTTGAAGCACCATGTTCAATCTTACCGATGCCGTTGAAGATAGAAGATGATTCGTCCTTCATAACGCCATGCTTAAGGATGTATCCTTCAGAATTCTTTCCGTAGTGAACAACCTTCGTCGTGAAGTTTTGCTTCTGTTTGCCGCGACCGACGACTACGGTTTTCGTATCGCCATAAGAGCCATCGCCCATAAGGTTCGTCACGTTTTCAGAAACAGTGTCACCGTCGTTCATTAATCCTAAAGCCCACTCGATGCGTGCATCCCTTGCAGCTACTCCACGACGGTTTACGTAAGTCGTGATTCCGCTTGAAAGATTATCCACTGCACCGTATGCCACTTTAGCGTTATTGTTTGCCAATACTTCTGTGACAATGTTATAAACTCCATCTTCAACGTCTGCAGTAGAGATATAGTTCTCCACATATGTGACAGAGCTGTTATCTTCAGCGACAACCAATACATGGTTGAACATCGCAACTTCAGCATTGTCGTGAACGTAAACCGCTTGAATCGGTTGTGACAGCTCCACGTTCTTCGGAATGTAAAGGAATGCTCCTCCATTCATCAATGCAGCATGGAGGGCTGTAAGCTTATGCTCATCCGTTTTGACGCCTTCAGTCATGAAGTACTTCTGTACAAGCTCACTGTGTTCTTTCACAGCCGTAAAAATATCCGTAAAAATAACACCGTTATCTTTTAATTCGTTCGATAGTGAAAGAAAAGCAGGTGTATTATTCCGTTGAATATAAAGACTTTGATCTTTGTTATCTAAATCAACTAGTGCTTTCGCTTCTTCAGGCAGCTCGCTCAATGATGAAAACGCGTCACTTTCCACTGTATGCTTCTGGAATTGAGTGAAGTTCCAGTTTGTGATCTTCGTTTTATCTGCAACTGGAAGGCTAAGATCCTTTACTTTATCAAAGGCATCTGTACGAAGGGCTGTTAACCATTCCGGCTCTCCAAGTTGTTTTGAGTAGGAGCTGACATAGTCTTGATCTACTGGTAGTTTCGTTTCTACAGTCATTTTCATCCCCCTAACACTTACGCTTCTTGGCCGACAGTTTCGTCTTTGATTCCCAGCTCTTCTTTAATCCAGTCATATCCTTCTGCTTCAAGGCGCTGTGCTAATTCTTCGCCGCCTGATTTCACAATGCGTCCCTGCATCATAACGTGGACGTGATCAGGAGTGATGTAGTTAAGAAGGCGCTGATAGTGAGTGATGATCAGGCAGCCGAAATCTTCCCCACGCATTTTGTTGATTCCTTTGGAAACCACTTTAAGCGCATCGATATCCAGACCTGAATCAATCTCGTCAAGGATGGCGATCTTAGGTTGGATCATCATTAGTTGAAGGATTTCATTACGTTTCTTCTCTCCGCCTGAGAATCCTTCGTTCAGGTAACGTTGAGCCATATCCGGGTCCATCTCAAGGTATTCCATTTCAGAATCCATTTTGCGGATGAACTTCATAAGTGAAATTTCTTCGCCCTCTTCACGACGGCTGTTGATCGCTGAACGTAAGAAGTCTGCGTTCGTTACACCGCTGATTTCACTTGGGTACTGCATTGCAAGGAATAGACCTACGCGTGCGCGCTCATCCACTTCCATTTCAAGGACATCTTCACCGTCGAACGTGATGCTTCCTTTTGTCACTTCATACTTTGGGTGACCCATGATAGCAGAAGATAAAGTTGATTTACCTGTACCGTTTGGTCCCATTACTGCGTGGATTTCTCCACCTTTAATTTCAAGGTTAACCCCTTTCAGGATTTCCTTTCCTTCAATCTCAACATGAAGATCTTTGATTGTTAAAGTAGAACCTGCCATGTATATTTACCTCCGTGACTTTATAATGAATTTAAGAATATAATTCTTTAATCATTCTCAATTTATTCTCATTACAATCTTATAACAAATAAAAGCTATTATCAACTTTTTCAAGTTGTCAGTTCATGTTAACCGAACGATAGAATCCCTTTCTATTGTTGGCCAAAACGGGTGGGAAAATGTAGGCGGTCTAAGAGGTGTTTTCTTAGGCGGACTATGTGAGAACTTTTGCTTTTCTTATAGCGAGTGGTTTGATTTCCGCTGCAGGTGCTCGCTTTCCGCGGGGCGTGAGTTGAGCCTCCTCGGGCTTTGCCCTGTGGGGTCTCAACTTTCCCGCTATTCCCGTCGGAGTCGAGCACCTTCCGCTCCAATCAATTTTCAAAGCTTGAGCTTCCTATAATGACCACAAATTTTATTTTTAAAAACAAAAAACCAGTGCATCGTCTACACTGGTTTGCTTTTTTCTTCCTTATTATATATTAGCGTGCACCCTGCGATCAAGTGCAGCAATCATTCGGCGGCTTTCTTTGTAATCCTGCTCTCTTTTCTTCTCTACTTGCATTCTGACTTCATGCTTTCGTTTGTACACCTCATAACCTATTCCATGGGCTCCATGCATTGCCTTCTCCATTTCACTTGTGTACGAGATACTCTCAAGAGAGTCGATAATGAATCATTCCTTTCGGGTTTTTAATTACTTTACAACTATACTACCCCCTCGTTCACAAGACAAAACCGGTATTTCATCATTTTTTCTAAAATTTATCCGTCAGCCTGATTCCCGGGGGCTACCCTTAAGTTTTCACAAAATTCCGCCACTATACTGCCAAATAATACTGTCCCGGTGGAAATTTATTAACTCGCATGTATATTTATTACCGTTAGAGGTATGCATTTTAATGGTATTTGTAAAAGTACCCATAAAAAAAGAGAAGGATCTCTCCCTCTCTTAGCACTCATTGCTTTAGTTGATTCAAATCCTGAATCGACTGCTGTACTAATGTCACAGCCTGACTCATGACCGCTCCTCCGCCGAATGCCGCTGTCACCCCGATGGCTTCGAGGATCTCTTCTTCAGAACATCCTTGATCCAGACATCCTTTTGTATGGTAGATGATACAATATTCATCCTGGGAATAAAGGCTGATCCCAAGTGCAATCAACTGTTTTTCCTTTTTGGAAAGGACTCCCTCTCTGAAGCAGTGCTCTGTAAACGTATTATATTGCTCGGCAAGCTCAGGCATTTTCTCAGTGAAGATTCCAAGTCCCATTTTATAATCATGAAGGGCTGCTTCGGTTGTGTTTCTAGGTTCCATCTGCATTTCATCCAACTCCATTTCGAAAATAGATTCATCGAAAATAGTATGAGCCAATTTGGAATTGAATATGTTAAAAAGTTACCGAATACCACTTGATGAAAGTAAGCCGGTACAAAGGCACCGGCTTTCCTATTGTTATTCCGTTACGGGTACAACGGCTCCATCCCATTCTTCATTGATGAAGTCCTGGATTTCTTTTGAGCGCAGGGCTTTCACCAGTTCTTTTACTTCTTCTTTGTTTTCGTCACCTTTATTTACAGCAATTACGTTCACATATGGGGAGTTGCTGTCTTCGATGGCGATGGAGTCCTCCAGGGGTTTCAAGCCTGCATCTATGGCATAGTTGGAGTTGATCACCACTGCGTCCCCTTCTTCATTTTCATACATTTGCGGAAGGAGAGCTGCTTCGTACTCATAATCGAATTTCAGTTTTTTTGGATTTTCTTTGATGTCCTCAAGCTGTGCCTGTGTATTTTCCACGCCGTCCTTTAACGTGATCAGACCTTTTTTCTCTAATAATGTAAGGATGCGGCCATGATCGGATACGGAATTACTCATCAAGATCGTGGCACCTTCAGGAAGGTCCTCAAGAGATTTATACTTTTTGGAATACACACCGATTGGCTCGATATGAATTCCGCCTGCATTGACGAAATCATATTCGTTCTCTTTCATCTGCAAGTCCATGTAAGGTACGGTTTGGAAATAGTTCGCATCCAGATCACCATTATCCAGGTCTTTATTCGGAAGGATATAGTCTTGATATGTTTCAATTTGCAGGTCGATCCCCTTATCTTCCAAAATCGGTTTCACTTTTTCAAGGATTTCCGCATGGGGAACGTTTGACGCTCCTACCACTAATTCCTTCCCGTCACTGCTTCCGGAGCCGGAATCACTCCCGCATGCTGCCAATCCAAAGATACTTGTTGCTACTACTATTCCTGCTAACCATTTTTTCATCTGTTTTCTCTCCTCTTATCGTTTGTCTAATTTATTTGTGAAGTAGTCACCAATGATTTGAATGGCAAATACAACGAGTAAAATCATGATGGTCGCAGCAAGGGTTACATCCTCCCTGCTCCGTTGAAAACCATCCAGGTAAGCGAGGTTTCCTAATCCCCCGGCACCGATGACACCAGCCATTGCCGTATACCCCATCAGGGCGATGGCTGTTACCGTGATACCTGAAACCAAAGCCGGAAGAGATTCGGGAATAAGCACTTTCCATATGATCGTGCTAGTCTTCGCCCCCATCGCTTTCGCTGCTTCAATGACGCCTTTGTTCACTTCTCTTAATGCAATTTCCACCATGCGTGCGTAAAACGGTGCTGCTCCGATAATCAGGGCCGGAAGAGCCGCGTTCGCCCCGCGGATGGTATCCAATAAAAATTTTGTAAATGGAATCAGTAATACAATCAGGATAATGAACGGAATCGAGCGGAATACATTGACCACTGCACTGGTCACCGTATATGTAAGCTTGTTTTCCCATAAATTTTCCTTGGATGTAAGAAATAAAAGGATCCCAAGAATCAGTCCTACCACGAAGGTAATCAGGACTGACATCCCCGTCATATAAAGGGTTTCAACAGTCGCTTCCCACATCTTCTCCCAGTCCACATTCGGAAATATATTTTCTATCATCCTCCGATCACCTCCACTTTGACCATCTGTTCCTCAGCGAAGGAAACGGCTGCCTGAACCGTCTCTTCGTTTCCATCAAGATGGACGAACAGCGTACCATAAGCCCCTTTTTGCGTTTGGGAAATCTGTCCTTGAAGGATATTGACATCCAGGTCGAATCGTCGGATCAAGCTGGTAATGAGCGGTTGCTCAGTCGATTCACCAACGAAGGTGAATTTCAGTACTTTTCCTTTCGGATACTGAGCCAATAGGTGATCGATCGTTTCCCCTGTTTCTTCCACTTGAGATACTTCTCTCACAAATCGTTTCGTCACCTGCTCTTTAGGATTTCTGAACACCTCAAGAACATCCCCAAGTTCTACCACCTTCCCTTGTTCCATGACCGCCACACGATGGCAGATCTTTTTGATCACATGCATTTCATGGGTGATCAGGACGATGGTCAGACCTAAACGTTTATTAATATCCACCAATAAATCAAGGATGGAATCGGTTGTTTGCGGATCTAAAGCAGAGGTGGCTTCGTCACAGAGAAGGACGTCGGGATTATTTGCAAGGGATCTTGCAATCCCGACCCTCTGTTTCTGTCCACCGCTCAACTGGGATGGATAGGCGTCTCCTCTTCCATCCAATCCCACCAGCTCCAATAATTCATTGGCCCTTCGCAGTCTCTCCTTCTTAGAAACTCCGGCTATTTCTAATGGAAACTGGATATTTTCAAGTACCGTACGCGACCAAAGGAGATTGAAATGCTGAAAGATCATCCCTATCGATTGCCTCGCCTGCCGAAGATCTTTCCCTTTCACTTTGGAAACAATCTGTCCATTTACGTTCACGGTTCCATTTGTGGGAACTTCAAGTCCATTGAGCATTCGGATCAACGTACTTTTCCCTGCCCCACTATAGCCAATTACTCCAAAAATTTCCCCTTGGCCAATGTCGATGTTGACGCCATCAACGGCTGAAATCGGGCCAGATTTTGATTGATAGATTTTTTTTACATCTGAAATGCTAATCATGCTGTCTCCACCTTCTTTCTGAGTAAAACGACCTTTTTAATAAGAATTACAGTTGCACATACCGGGCAATCCCCACAGCCTTTTCGTATACAATAAAAAATGCCTTCCTGCGATAAGCAGAAAGGCATAATCATATATAGGACTATCCTTTCTCTCATCTTTCAAAGCAAATGCTTTGAGTGAATTGGCACCATTTCAATTTTCATTGACGGTTGCCGGGCTTCATAGGGCACGTCCCTCCACCTCTCTAAATAAGAGTAAAGTATCGATTTATTTAATTTTTTGAATTGTTAAAGACTCTGAAAATTTGCTACAAGAGAGATTCTATCATCGAAAATAGAAATGTGTCAATTCTTTTTTCTCACGTTTTTCATACTTGGACGGGTTCCTTGACCCTGGACCTTGTCAGCCAGAGGATAGATTCTACAAATAACAGCTGGCGGTATCCCCCCTTGACTTCCAGGATGCCGTTTTCAATCAGTTGAGACAATCGCTCTTCTCCTGTTAGTAGGGATAGCATGTCCTTCTCTTTTCCCTTAATATCAAAATGCGATTGCCTGCTACCATCACGCAATACAGCACAACCTCTGTTTGAAACGGAGATCGCATAACGCTCCTTTTCACATTGAAATTGAAGAACAAATGGGCTGTCCGGAAACAAGAGTCGTAAGTGATACCTTGAATGACACTGATCTACTAATTCCTCTAAATATATTCGCATGAATACCCTCCCAGTGAAACTTCTATATAGTATCAATTCCACTTTTAGGTATTTTTCCCTTTTAGACATTCTCGACATGTTTTGAATGAGTTTATCTTATTTGTCGAACAGTAAGAAATTGGGTGATGACCAGTCAAAAAATGATGGGATTCGAAACATTTCCCAAGAAATATGTCCTCGTTTGTAGAAAGAAAATCCACAAAATAAAAAGACCTTTCATAAAGGTCTCTTATCCCCACTGGTTGTTTTGGATTTTGTTGATGGTTTCGTATAGGAATGGGACGGATTGAAAGGCATAGATTCTTTCCATTTCCTGTCCATCTTTAAATAAAAGAAGGCAGGGGACGCTTTCAATGGATTGTTCTTCGGCGAATTGGGGCAGATAGTTCAGATTCGCCTTCACAAAATGAAATGACTGGGGGAGTTTCTCGACCACTTCCAACATTTTACCCGCGACCTGACATGTACCACACATCGGTGTATATAGATAAACGGCTTCCAACGCATGGGATTTGATCGATTCGTTTAATTCTTCTGTCTGGCTTACCTCCAACAAAACTAAATCATCCTTTTTCCAAGATATTCTTTATGCACATCGATATTTGCACCTATGAGAACGGAGGCAAGATGATATTCCGGGGCTGCGGCCACTTCCTTATACATCCGGTCGATATAAAGGTGTTCCGCCTCGGGGAATTCACGCTTGAATTGTTTACGTAACTTCTCCCCTGCATCATCCGCATCGACGAGGATGTATACATCCCTTTCAAAGAGCTCATCGATGAGTTCGTCCATTTTTGTGATGCTGATCGTTCCATTTGTGCAAATAATTTCAATCGGTTCTTTGATTATGTCTCTTACTTTCCGCTTGTCTGTTGTACCTTCGACAATGATTACCTTTTCGTCAAGTTCCATCATGATCATCACCTTATCTTTCAGAAATAAGATTAGGATAGTATATTCAGATAACAAGAGATGATGTCCACTTTCTACTCATATTTTCTCACGTTTACAAAAAATAGTGCAAGTGGTTTGTTTCACTGCTTATAGAAATGGTGCCAGATCCATACACGAATCTGGCACCGCTAGTTACCTTTAACACCATCCACCTTCGTCGCAATCCGTGTACCTTGCATCATGACCTTCGGTGGAAGTATAGTTCTGATAAATCTTATTTTCTTTTGCTTCGAAGTTCGGTTCCATTGTCAGTCCATCAAGGGGCAGGGACGTTTTGCCGATTGGCTGACCGTCGAGGAATAATTCGACTTCACCATTTTTAAGCCTGCCTGTCACCCTGCTTGTGACATCTAATTTTTTTGGTTCAAGTACCATGCGTATTCATCCTTTCTTTTTGCGAATACCCATATGATGCCCAAAAAGAAAAACAAAACACCTTGAGAAATCCTCAAGGTGTCCGGGTGGAAATTATCCTTCATTGATCATTTTATCATACTCTTCAGCTGTCATCAGCTTGTCTACTTCTCCAGTGTCTGTTGGTTCCACAACGACCATCCATGCTTTTTCATAAGGTGATTCGTTCACGAACTCAGGGCTGTCTGACAGCTCTTCATTCACTTCTACAACCTTACCGGAAACAGGTGCGTAAAGCTCAGAAACGGTCTTTACCGATTCAACACTTCCGAAAGGCTCGTCCGCTTTGATTTCATCTCCAACTTCAGGTAACTCGACGAATACGATATCGCCCAGCTCAGATTGTGCAAATGATGTGATTCCTACGCGTACATTTTCCCCTTCAACTTTGACCCACTCGTGTTCTTCTGAATAACGAAGTTCTTTCGGTGTACTCATTCTCTATCCCTCCAAATGCTAGTTATACAACCTAATATTGACACACTTTTCATCGAAAAAGCAAGAAAACTAAGTGTGAATAATGAAACTTTTTCATCGTCCACAATCATTAAATCCCTTACCCTTTTTTACTTCCAGGTTTCCTCGAACGTTTCTTCTTTAAAACCTACGGTCACCTTGCTTCCATCCGTTGTGACCGGACGTTTGATCAGCATCCCGTCAGAGGAAAGGATTTCTAATAATTCATCGTCAGAAGCTGAATTCACTTTCTCTTTCAAGCCAAGTTCGCGATACTTTTTTCCGCTTGTATTGAAAAACTTCTTCAGAGGAAGTCCACTCTTTTCGTACAGGCTTTTAAGCTCCATTTTTGACGGGGGGTTTTCTACAATATGTATTTCATCTATGGAGAGACCCTGGTCCTCCAGCCACTTTTTGGCTTTCTTGCATGTACCGCATTTTGGGTAAGAATAAAAAGTCAATGACATCATTGCACCACCTTTCCTGGTAGGTACCGAATGGGGTGTATTGCCCATCCGGTCACCGTGAATCTATTTCTTACATTCGACAATATTCGTTAGTATCCTTTTTTTCCGGAACATTACTCACATTGATTTTCAACGGTTTGTACCAATTCTTTAAGGAGGACGGTTGCGTTGTCCAGCTCAAGAGAATAGAAACGCTGTGTTCCTTTTTGCTCCAGTGACACCAGATGCTGATCTCTGAGGATCTTCAGGTGATGGGACACAGCAGGTCGGGACAATGTCAGATTTTCAGTGATCTGATTGACCGTAAGAGGTTCTTGTTCGGCAAGAAGTAAAATTATGTCCTGACGATAAGGATCACTCAGCGCTTGAAATAATGGAATACAAGCACGGAATGTATCGATTGCTTTTTGACCCATAGCCTTCTCCCTTCCACTCATTCACATTCAATTATACCCGTTCCTGTACCTTCCGAACAATATTCGTGACCATTTTACGCGGCATGAATCGAATTGCCTGAGTCAGCATCCGATTTTTCATGCCTGGTACGATCACTACTTTGTCTTTTGTCATCATTTGTTTATATCCTTCTTCCACCACCTCTTCTACACTCATCACACCCGACTGGAAGAGCTTAGAGGACTGAAGTTCGGCCGCGTCACTGAATCCTGTTTCGGTGGCACCCGGACAAAGAGCCGTCACTTTGACCCCATGACTGGCCCACTCATTGGCCAAAGCTTCTGAGAAAGACAGGACATACGCTTTAGTTGCATAGTAAACGGCCATCAATGGGCCAGGCTGAAATGCCGCTGTTGACGCAACGTTTAATATACGGCCATTCTTCCGGCTCACCATTTCCTTCCCGATATACTTACTCAGCTCTGTCAGGGCCGTGATATTCACTTGGATCATATCCAGCTCTTTGGAAAGTTCCGTTTCCTCAAACTCCCCGAATAATCCGAATCCCGCGTTATTGATGAGAATATCGACTCTGATTCCTTGTGCTTTGATTTCATCATAAAGCTTCTTTGAGGCTTGGGGTTTCGAAAGATCGGAAAGAAACACGTACGCTTTCACCCCGTATTTATTCATGATTTCTTGTGATAAAGCCAGGAGCTTTTCCTCACTTCTCGCTACTAAAATCACATCATGACCAGAGCCAGCAAACTTATGGCTGAATTTCAGGCCGATACCACTTGAAGCACCCGTAATTAAAACTGTCTTATTCATCTATCCTTACCACCTTTTCTTGTATGTTTAAACACTTAAACATTTAAACGTTTAAACATATAGTAATCGACAGTGCGATTGATGTCAAGTTGAGAATATATATAAAGGGACGGACCTCCAATTTGGAGGTCCGTCCCTGCTTTACTTACAGTGCATATTTTTCTACATCGATCAATTTTTCTGAAGCTTCACGCTTCACTGCGATCACGTTGATCGGAGTGTGACGAGTGAATTTACGAAGAGCTGACAGCATCATGCGCAGTGTGTCACCAGTTTCAGTTGCCACAAGCGTTTCTTTCGCATGCTGTTCGATTTTGTTGAAAGCTTCTTGACAGAAGATTTGTGTATAGAGAAGTTTTTGCTTCGCTTTCTCTACGCCACCTTTTTCAATCGCTTTTTCCGTTCTAAGAACAACGGATTCCATTGCGTAAGCCTCTGACACGATGTCCGCAATGTTCACCAGGATCTCCTGCTCTTTTTCAAGGGCTTTACCATATTTCTGTGCAGCCAATCCAGCCAGCATCAAGCCGATTTTCTTCGCGTTTTTCACAAGGTACTTCTCTTGTGCCAGTGGCTCATCGCCTACTTCTTCAGGCATAAGCATCATTAACTCTTCTTGAAGAGCCTGTGCTTTTTGAAGTAATGGAAGCTCTCCCTTCATTGCTTTACGAAGGTATGTTCCTGGAACCAGAAGACGGTTGATTTCATTCGTTCCTTCGAAGATGCGGTTGATACGGGAATCACGATACATTCTTTCAATTTCATATTCCTGCATGAAGCCATATCCACCGTGAAGTTGAACGCCTTCATCCACGATATAATCCAGTACTTCCGTTGCGAAGAATTTGTTCAGTGAACACTCGATTGCATATTCCGCAATGGATTTTGCCACTTCTGTTCCATTCTTCACTTCTTCATCCGAAAGCTTGCTCATGCGATCTTCGAATAATCCTACTGTACGGTAAACGGAAGATTCCGCAGCGTACAATTTAGACGCCATAGTCGCAAGCTTTTCTTTCGTCAAGTTGAAGCTTGAGATTGGAGTTTTGAACTGTTGGCGCTGATTCGTGTATTGAACCGTTACTTCAAGAGCACGTTTACTTGCTCCTACTGCGCCTACTCCCAATTTGTAACGCCCGATGTTCAAGATATTGAAGGCGATGATATGGCCTTTACCGGCATCTCCAAGAAGGTTCTCCACTGGGATTTCAGCATCTTCAAGGATCAATGTACGAGTGGATGAGCTCTTGATTCCCATTTTCTTTTCTTCAGGACCTGTTGAAACCCCAGGGAATTCTTTTTCCACGATGAATGCTGAGAAATGCTCCCCATCGATCTTTGCATACACAACGAACACATCGGCAAATGCAGAGTTTGTGATCCATTGTTTTTCCCCGTTCAGAATGTAGTGAGTACCTTCTGCGTTTAATTTAGCCGTCGTTTTCGCACCAAGTGCATCAGAACCTGAACCTGGCTCAGTTAATGCATAAGCCGCTAATTTTTCACCAGTGGAAAGGGCAGGAAGATACTTTTGCTTCTGATCTTCGTTACCGAAAAGAACGATTGGAAGGGAACCGATCCCTACATGGGCACCGTGAGAGATAGAGAATCCGCCGGCACGTGACATTTTCTCAGCAATCAAAGCCGAGCTTACTTTATCAAGTCCCAGTCCGCCGTACTCTTCAGGTACATCTGCACCAAGAAGACCAAGGTCTCCAGCTTCTTTTAAAAGACGAACAGAGTGATCGAACTCATGGTTTTCAAGATTGTCGATGACAGGTACGACTTCATTCAGTACATAATCCTCTGTCGTTTTCGCAATCATTTTTTGCTCGTCGGAATAATCC
The DNA here is from genome assembly GCF_025398035.1 of Rossellomorea vietnamensis. Classification (NCBI taxonomy): domain Bacteria; kingdom Bacillati; phylum Bacillota; class Bacilli; order Caryophanales; family Bacillaceae; genus Rossellomorea; species Rossellomorea vietnamensis. Next base: position 3,623,832 of record NZ_CP104558.1, on the reverse strand, counting down.
TCCGGTGTGAAAACTTGCTCAAAGCTTACATCTTCAATTAAAAAACTTCCACCCTTGATTAGCTTGTCTGTTTGATTCGCCATTTCGAATCCCCCTAATATGATATTTTGAAAGAGTAGCGGGCCTCGGGAATCGAGGTCCGTCCCTCCTGTTAACCGATTAATTCAAATACGCCTGCTGCTCCCATTCCGCCGCCGATACACATGGTGACGATACCGAATTGCTGGTTTCTGCGTTTCATTTCATGTACCAGTGAAAGAGTCAGCTTCGCGCCGGTACATCCCAGTGGATGACCGAGAGCGATGGCTCCACCATTCACGTTCACTCGTTCTTCATCCAATCCCAGCTGACGGATGACCTGGATCGATTGGGAAGCAAATGCTTCATTCAGTTCAAATAATCCGATATCCGAAAGCTCTAGTCCTGCCATCTTAAGTGCCCTTGGGATTGCTTCCACAGGACCGATCCCCATGATTTCAGGCGGTACACCCGCTACTGCGAAGCTTCTGAATTTCGCCATCGGCTGCAGACCCAATGATCCTGCCTTTTCACGGTCCATCACCATGACTGCCGCTGCTCCGTCACTCGTTTGTGATGAGTTCCCTGCCGTTACAGAGCCTTTCACATTGAAAGCCGGTCGTAATTTAGCCAGTACTTCCGAACTTGTTTCGGCACGTACACCTTCATCCTTTGTGAATTGGAAGGATTTCTCAACGAATTTATTTTCACCGTTCACTGAACGATGGAGTACATCAACAGGGACGATTTCATCATCGAATTTCCCTTCAGCGATTGCCTTGGCCGCTTTTTGGTGGCTTCTTACTGCGAAGGCATCCTGATCTTCACGGGATACGCCGAATTTCGTTGCAACCTGTTCTGCTGTATGACCCATGCTCATGTAATATTGAGGGGCGTTTTCAGCAAGCTTCGAGTTCGGACGGACCACATGGCCCATCATCGGGACAAGACTCATGGATTCCGCTCCCCCGGCGATCGCCGTGTCAGAATGACCGAGCATGATTTTTTCTGCCGCATAGGCAATGGATTGTAACCCTGATGAACAGTAACGGTTAATGGTGATTGCCGGTACGGAATCTGGAAGACCTGCAAGTCCTCCGATATTCCGTGCCATATTCAATCCCTGCTCTGCTTCCGGCATCGCACACCCGATGATCAAGTCATCAATGTTCCCTTCATAATTCCCTGCACGCTTAAGGGTTTCTTTCACTACAAGTGCTCCAAGATCATCCGGTCTTACCTGAGCCAATGATCCTTTTCGAGATTTTCCGACTGGTGTTCTTGCACCAGCGACAATGACTGCTTCGCGCATGATATTCCCCCGCTTTCTACTATGATTAAAACGCTGATTAGTTGCGTAATGGTTTTCCTTTTACAAGCATGTGCTGCATTCTTTGCTGAGACTTAGGCTGTGCAACAAGGCTTAGGAACGCTTCTCTTTCAAGATCCAACAGATACTGTTCATCTACTTCTGTTCCGTATGGTACTTTTCCTCCTGCAATCACATAAGCAAGCTTCTTCGCGATCATCAGATCGTGGTCTGAAATAAAACCTGACTGGAACATGGACTGAGCTCCAAGAAGAAGAGTCGCATATCCCGGCTCACCCACAACAGGTACTTTCTTACGGATCGGCGCTTGGTATCCACTTTCATATAAGCTAAGGGCAGCCTGTTTTGCGTCGTATAACAGATGGTCATTGTTAACACTCACACCATCTGCTTTGTTTAAGAAATTGTTGTCCCTTGCTTCATCACCGGATGTTGAAACCTTCGCCATGGCAATCGTTTCAAATACTTTATTGGCCACTTTCTGAAGATCGAATTCCACACCGTTTGGAAGGTTGGCTAAGTGCTTCATATAAAGCTCTTTGTTTCCGCCGCCTCCAGGGATCAATCCAACACCGACTTCGACCAATCCCATGTACGTTTCCATCGACGCCTGGATGTGGGCCGCCGGTAAGCAGACTTCGCTTCCTCCGCCTAATGTCATTCCGAATGGTGCCGCAACAACCGGCTTGGATGAATATTTGATTTTCATCATTGCCTGCTGGAAGTGTTTCACGACCATGTCAATTTCAAAGACATTGTCATCCTGCGCTTCCATGAGGATCATGGCAAGGTTTGCACCTACACAGAAGTTCTTGCCCTGGTTCCCAATGACGAGTCCTTTGTAGTTCTTCTCTACTTCATCAACGGCAAAATTGATCATTTGTGTGATATCCATTCCGATGGCGTTGTTTGGAGAATGGAATTCAAGAAGGGCGATTCCGTCCCCGATGTCAATCAGGCTTGCCCCGGAATTCTTTTTGATGAGCTTTCCTGAGTTCTTCAGCGCTTTTAAGTCAATTGCCTTCGGGTTACGCTCTACAAGTCGATAGTCGCCATTGTGATAGAAGTAACGCTCACCATTTTCTTCTTTAAAGAATGTGGAGTTGCCTTCTGAAAGCATCGTCTCCACCCACTGTGGTACAGTTCGGCCTTCTTCCTTCATACGGGTTACTGATTTTTCAACTCCGATGGCATCCCAAGTTTCAAATGGTCCCATTTCCCATCCGAAGCCCCATTTCATGGCTTGGTCGATGCTCACGATGTCATCTGCAATTTCACCATGAAGCTCGGCTGAATACGTTAAGACCGGAGACACGATATTCCACAGTAGTGATCCTGCCTGATCTTTTGCATAAACAAGCGATTTTACTTTATTTTTTAAGCCTTTTTCATTTTTCGCCATTTCAAGTGAAGCTGTTTTCAGTTTTTGACGGGGCTGATAGTCCATCGTTTCAGGATTCAGCTCCAGGATTTCCTTCCCTTTCTTAAGGAAGAACCCCTGCCCGCTCTTACTTCCAAGCCAGCCGTTTTCAAGCATTTTCTGCATGAATGCCGGTACTTCGAACACCTTCTGCTCTTCACCTTCCACCTGGTCATACACATTCTTTGCAACATGTGCGAATGTATCGAGTCCTACGACATCAAGCGTGCGGAAAGTGGCGCTTTTCGGTCTTCCGATCGTCGGCCCTGTAATGGAGTCGACTTCCCCTACAGAGTAGCCGCCCTTTAACATTTCCTGCACCGTGATCAGCAAGCCGTACGTTCCGATACGGTTCGCAATGAAGTTTGGCGTATCCTTTGCCATGACGACACCCTTACCGAGAACATCTTCACCAAATGTCTTCATGAAGCTCACGACTTCCGGATCCGTCTTCTTCGTCGGGATCACTTCAAGAAGCTTTAAGTAACGTGGCGGATTGAAGAAATGTGTGCCGAGGAAATTCTTCTGGAAGTCTTCAGACCTTCCGTCCGACATCGCCTCGATCGAAATCCCTGATGTATTGGAACTGATGATGCTTCCCGGTTTGCGATAACGTTCCACTTGCTCGAATACTTTCTTCTTGATATCTAAGTTCTCAACGACTACTTCGATGACCCAGTCACAATCACTGATATATTGAAGATCATCCTCGAAGTTACCTGCTGTGATAAGTGAAGCGTTTTGTTTTGACGTCAGTGGTGCCGGTTTTTGTTTAAAGAGCTTTTTTAAAGCGTTTTCACTAAACTGATTACGAAACGCCTTACTCTCTTCTGTCAATCCCTTTGCTTTATGTTCGTCTGTCAATTCTCTTGGTACGATATCTAATAACATTGTCGGGATGCCGATATTTGCAAGATGCGCGGCTATTCCTGAACCCATGACTCCTGATCCTAACACTGCGGCTTTCTGAATTCTACGAACCAATGGTATTTCCCCCTTATACACACTTTGAATGAATACTCATTCATTTTTCACTTAAAAAAAAGACTCGAATGAGTTCCTGTTACATCTAATATATCGGATTTTCTAAAATATCGCAATATTTAAAGAGTTAAATTTACAAAAAATTCACTATTGTCTCTCCGAACCTACATGGGCAATCGTCTAAACCAGCCTATTCACCCACCCAAGTCCACGTGCCTGCACACAACCGCCAACCTATCCTCTCCTATTATATATATGAAATGTTGGAGGGAAGGACCTTGGGTAGACGACCATTTCTGCTCCCATTTTTTGTGGCAAGCCCTATATCAAAGGGTTTTCATGCTCTGGCGTCTTCGTTTCCACTGAAAATTGGAGGTCCGTCCCTCATATTTTTTTAGGGATCCGGGAATGTTAGGAGTGGAGGTGTTCGAGATGGCGAAGCAGAAGAAGAATCCTTCTAAGGCTGGGGTTAGTGCAGCGAGTGTGAAGGGGGATGCCGGTCCGACGGTTGAGATGGACGGCGGCGGCAAGCGAAACAGTCAAAACAATCAATTTAAGAAGCAACCATAGAAATTGGAGATGGCACCTGATGAAAAATGATCGGGTGCTGTTTTTTTATGGGGCGTTCTCCCCACTCCCATACAAAAATTAACTTTGCCTTCCCGTCCATTTTAAAGTAAACTGTTACTATCAATTTAAAGACGTCAGACCTCCTACTTTATCAACCACATCACGAGCAAAGTAGCACGTCTGTTTTTTTAAGTATATGAATGATAACGTTTACAGATAAGGAGACTATGTGAATGAAGCGCAGATTTTTATTTTTTACGATTGGACTTTTCATTTTAACGATGGGGGTTGCCCTGATCATTAAGTCGGGCCTCGGAGCTTCTGCCTGGGATGCCCTCGCAGTCGGGGAGTCGAATATGTTCGGATTTACCGTGGGGACGGCCGTATTTATCAATGGGATTGTATTGATCGGTCTCAATGCCCTCATTATGAAAAAGAAACCCGATGTCCTCGCGGCAGGATCGATTCTGGTCATTGGCCTGTTAATCGATTTTTGGCTGCTCGTTGTCTTTAACAACTACGCACCCGGGATGCTTGTGAATCAGCTCGTTGCCCTCGCTTCCGGGATTTTGACGATGGGGCTTGGAATTGCGATTTATCTTCAGGCGAAGTTTCCAGCGAGTCCGATGGATACCCTGATGGTCGCCATCCATACACGATTCGGGTTGAACCTTCGTAACTCCCGGATCATCAGTGAAGGATTTGCCCTCTCCCTTGCATTCCTCTTTAAAGGGGATATCGGAATCGGGACCATCATCGTCACCCTTACATTAGGGTTCGTCGTTCAATACAGCTTCCCGATATTCGAACAGCTCTTCGAGAAAAAAACAGTAGGAAAAGCAGCCGTGTCTGCTGACTGATCTTCATTAAAAAAGCAATCTTTCCAAAATGGAAGATTGCTTTTTTCTATCATGCTGGATCATCTTTTGATGAGGGGCTTACTTTCCCTTTTTCATTCAACAGTCTATTGACACGCTTCCTTTGACTTTTATCGGCCATTACATAAAGTGTATCGCCTGCTTTAATCATGGTATCCCCTGTGGGAGTGATCAATTCATTGTGTCGGATGACCGCAGAGATCAACGTTTTTTCAGGGAGCTCGATGTCTTTGATTATCCTGTTTGTAATAGAGGCATCGTCATTGATGAGGACTTCAAGCATTTCATTGTTTGTTTTCCCGATGGAAACAATTTCGATGCTGTGAGCAACCGGGGGTTTTTCTTCTCCTGCAAGCTTAAGATAGTTGGCCAGAGGGGAGATGGTCGTTCCCTGAATGAGAGCAGAGAGCAGCACGACGAAAAACACGACATTGAAGATGACTTCGCTGTTTTCAATGCCCGCCACCATCGGATACGTTGCCAATACGATCGGGACCGCTCCCTTTAAGCCTGCCCATGATATGAAGAATTTCTCTTTAAAAGTGAAATTCTTTGCCAGCGCTAAGCTTAAATAGACCCCGAGGGGTCTCGCTACTACAATCAACAAAATCGCAAGTATGATTCCCTGCCATGCTATACCCGGAAGGTGCTGAGGGAAGACCAGCAATCCCAGGAGGATGAACATGACGATCTGCATCATCCACGCAAATCCTTCATTGAAGCGGACAATGGAATGGCGGTAGGTGAGTTCCTTATTCCCGACGACGATTGCCATGATATACACGGCAAGGAGACCACTCGCCTCCAGGATGCTAGTGAAGGCATAGGTGAATATGGCAAGGGAGATGGACAGGACCGGATACAGTCCGGACGAATCCAGATTGATTCGATTGATGATCCACACGGATGCGAGACCCAGGACCAGTCCAAGTACCAAGCCCATTCCCATCTGCCAAAAGAAGCTCAGGATCAGGGAAGCGGGATTCAATCCCGGGAATTGAATCAATTGTAAAAACGCTACGGTTAAGAATATGGCCATGGGGTCGTTACTGCCGGACTCGGCTTCCAGTGTGGAAGATATCTTCGGTTTGATGTTTTTGTTCCCAAGTACGGAGAATACCGCTGCAGCGTCGGTTGACCCGACGATCGCCCCAAATAACATCCCTTCAAGCCAGCTCACGCCAAGTATGTACTTCGCCGCCACCCCGATGGATACGGTGGTGGCCACAACCCCGATGGTTGCAAGTGATAGGGCAGGCTTATACACCTTTCGCACATTCCCCCACTTCGTTTGAAGACCACCCTCGAACAAAATGATGATGAGCGCAAGCGTACCGATAAATTGAGTCATAGGGGCATTATCGAAGAAGAAGTATGTATTTAAGACCATTCCCACGATGATGAAGAGAATCAATGAGGGGACGCCTAATCTTGTGGAGAATTTAGCGGTGATCACACCGACCAACAGCAAGAGGCCAAGGAGCAGGGTCAAATTATCAATGGTTATTTCCATAATATCGCCTCTTATTTCATGAAGAGTATTCCCTTTTATTATATAACATTGTGAATTCCGTAACAATTATTATGCCTTCTCACCAGCCCCTATAAATGCTTGCCCATGATGATATATTCATGCGGGACGTTCGGATAAAAACCTTCCCGGATAATCTTAAATCCCCCGGCATGATAAAAGGCGATGGCCGTGTGATTATCTTTGCGGGTCGTGAGGAGGACCCGTTTTTCGCTTCGATTTTGCAGTAATTGCCCAACGAGCAGCTTTCCAATCCCCCTGCCTCTGTATGCCGGGTCGACCCCCAGCTCCACCAGCTCCATGCAATCATTCATCCATTCAGGCTCGGAATGTAAATGACGTGCCAGCAGTTCGTGATAGTATTGACCCTTTCTTGAAGAATATCCATAAATATATCCTGCCACTTGTTCATCGATAATGGCGAGGTATCCTTCAAAAAGGGGATACGTGGAATGCCGTTTGAATTGGTCTTCCATTCCCCTTGGATCCACCTGAAATAGCCTGCAATATAACGAAATCATTCTCTTGAAATACTTTCCTTCCACCCGAAAAGGAACAATCTTCATTCTCCCTTCCTCCCATCTCCTATAAATAAATAAGACCCTATGAGCTTCCATAGAGTCTTCATCTTACTTACTATTATTTTTTCATGACCCCTTTTAGAACAAAGGCGACGTTGGCTGGTCTTTCAGCCAGTCTTCTCATGAAGTATCCGTACCAGTCTGTGCCGTATGGGACATAAACGCGCATTTTGTAGCCTTCCTTGACCAGTTCATGCTGACGTTCCACGCGGATGCCGAAAAGCATTTGGAACTCGAACTGATCGCGTGGGATCTTATACTCTTCCACGAGTCTTTTCGTATATTCGATCATCTCATCGTCATGGGTGGCAATCGCCGTATAATTCCCGTTCAACAGATGAGTTTTAATGATTTTCTTGAAATTTTCGTCCACGTCCTTCTTTTCCGGGAACGCAACTTCAGGTGACTCTTTGTAAGCCCCTTTTACAAGACGTAGATTGGGGGAATACGCATTCAAATCATCGATATCCTTTTCTGTTCTATATAAATAGGCTTGGATGACCGTGCCGATGTTATCATACTCTGACTTCAGGCGTGTGAAAATATCTATGGTCTTTCCACAACGGGAGTAGTCTTCCATGTCAATGGTGACGAAAACGTTCTGTTTGGTTGCCTCTTCAAGAATCATTCTCATATTCTTCATGACAACCTCTTCAGAGATATCCAGTCCCATTGAAGTCATTTTAAGGGATAGCTGAGAGTCGAGTTTCTCTCTCCCAATGGCACGAATCGCCTCTACACATTCAAGGGCCATTTCGTTTGCTTCACGCTCATTGTCCACAAACTCTCCCAAATAGTCGATCGTTACAACAAGATTCTGACTATTCAGCTCGCGAATAACTTCAACTGCCTGCAGGATGGAAGACCCCGCAACGAATCGACCGGCACCAAAGCGCAGGCCATACTTTTTGGCAAGTTTCGTCATCGGCTTATTTTTTGAAAGGAATAAAAAGAAATTACGCATTGCTTGCTCCATGTTGCTTACCCCCTGAAAAAACATATATATCCTACCATGAAATCGTTTTCTTTATTGCTAAAAAAGAGAAGGTTCATACTATTAGTATATTTACCAACATTTTATCACCTTTTAAACGATTTGAATATACTTTCAATACTTTCTTAGTAGAATATTATCGGAATTTGTAAATACGTGAATAAGTCTGTCGGCTAGTAGGAAAACTAACCTTTGCCTTCTGATGATACCGCTTTCTTGCCTCGCCGTATACAGGGTAATATTACCTATCCAAAAGCAACCAAGAAGGGTATTGAAGACTAAAAAAGGAAACGGAGGAATGGAACATGCAACAACAGCCTCAACAAGGGAGCCAGCAGCAGGCGTACACTCAGCCGCCGCATTTGCTCACTACGAAGGATTCACTTTATTTAAATGACATGCTTGCCTGGAATCTGACTGCCATGAAGAAATGTCATTTTGCCGCTGCTCACTGTCAGGATACGGAGATTAAAGCCGAGCTGGATAAATGCGGCCAGATGCATCAGCGCCATTACCAGCAGCTGCTTGCCCATCTAAATACGACCAACCAAAATATGATGTAGAAAGGAGTCCTGAAACCATGAATCAACAAAATCAGCAAAAAATCCAAAACCCTCAAACACAAGTTCCGGAAACGCCACAAATGAATGATCGTGACTTCATCACGGATGTCCTGTCCCATGAAAAATATATGACGGCTTCCTATTGTACGGCTTTGAATGAAGCAAGCCATCAAGCTTTATATCAGGACCTCCTGACGATTTTCAACGAAACGCAAAATGCCCAACGCGAATTATACAATGAAATGTTCCGCAAAGGCTGGTACAAGCTGGAGGCTGCCGACAGTCAAAAGATCCAGCAGTCCTATCAGCAGCATCAGCAGTATTCTTCTCAATTTCCTTATGGGTACGGCGGTCAGGTCCAATAATGAAGGGAAGGCAGACTCGGGTCTGCCTTTTTTTGTTGGGGGTAGACCCAATAAAAAAGCACCCTATTCACATCAAAAGGGTACTTTTTCAATCAGTATCGTCATTCATCTGTTTTCTTCCTGCTCATTTCCGCCCGGTGTGCTTCATTCATCTCTTTGATCTCCCCGACGATCCGTTTCATCTCATCCTTGCCTTCAGGATAGAGGGAATTCCAATGTTTCACCAGTGCCGGCATGTTCTTCGCGATGAATGAGTAAAGAGCGTATTGTGTCACCATTTCTTTTTTGGTGGCGTCGGTTTCACCCACCAGCAGTTCCGTGTACTTTTCAAGTAACGCATCAAATTGTTCAGGGAATTCCTTCATTGCATTAGCCTCCTTGCAAATGTGAATTAGGTCTTTTTAACCAGACAGGTCTGCGGACAAGTTTTACAGCGATATTGTTCCCCGTTCTCCAGCCTGTAGGAAAAGCAGCATGTTCTTCTGACACGCACCTTTTCAGCCATGCCCTCTATATTTACTTTCCTGCTATAATATCTCGCCAGTGGATTTCGGTGATAGCTGCCGAACCATGAGCTGTTTTCATCTGACAGGAGCATCCGCAGTTGGTCATCACGCCCGCTCCCCGTCCATTCGTTTAAAAGGAAGTCATCACTCTCAAATATCCAGAATACATATACGGCGATGTTTTCCCAAAGAATCAGGTTCGATAGCTTTGTGGCATTTTTAATCGACTGAATCACGTGATTGAGATGATCCCGGAAAATGGATTGAATGAACGTCTTCTTTTCCTCTAGGGATGTAAACTCCGTCACCGATGCATCCTTCAAGTGAAATTGAGGCATCCATAAGCCATTTTTCTCCCCATCGACCATGATGAGGTTTTCAGGCTTTAGATTCAATTTCTTATTCCAGTAAGTCATGGTCATTAAACCCATTGCTGCTACAAACGCATAGCGCTTCATGAATAAGGAGGCTGCCACTTTAAGGTCGTCCGTCCCGATCAGGGAGCGACGCTGGGATAAATAGGCGTTCATTTTTCCACCATCCAGGAATGAGGTTGCCTCTTCCCCTTTCAAAGCAGGGGCGGACGCATGAAAACGGTATTTCCTCAAGATCTCCCACTGCTGTTCGGTGAGGGTGTTCATCCTGTCTCCACTGCGTCTTTCAAGATGCATCGTCCTTTACCGAACGGGATGCATAAAGGTGTGCCGAATAATGGGTCCCGGGATACCTGGCAGTCCATATCGAACACATTTTTCACGAGCTCACAGCTGATCACCTCTTCAGGTTTTCCTTGAGCATAGATCTGTTTATCCCGGATCGCTACGATATTATGGGCGTATCTGCAGGCAAGGTTCAGGTCATGAAGGACCATGACGATGGTGCGCTGCTCTTTCTCATTCAGTTCGAATAATAAATCCAGTATCTCAATCTGATGGGTCATATCAAGATACGTCGTTGGCTCATCCAAAAGGATGATGTCTGTATCCTGGGCGAGTGTCAGGGCGATCCACGCACGCTGCCTCTGCCCTCCCGATAGCTCATCCACTTTCCGGTGCTGCAGCTCCTCCATCTTCGTTGCTTTCAACGCATCCTGGACGATTTCTTCATCTTTCTGTGACCATTGCTTGAGCCAGGTCTGATGAGGGTAGCGCCCCTGCTTGACGAGCTGAAGGACCGTCAGCCCTTCTGGAGCCGTTGGGGATTGAGGGAGAATGGCCATTTTACGAGCGACTTCCTTCGTTGATAAACGCGAGATCGCCTCCCCATCCAACAGGACCGATCCATGCTTCGGCTTAAGCAGACGGGCGATGGAACGGAGAAGCGTGGATTTCCCGCAGCCGTTCCCGCCGATGAAGACCGAAATTTCCCCTTGTGGAATGTCAATATTCAATTCATCGATAATCGTCCGTTCCCCGTAAGATAGAGTCAAATCCTTCGTTTGTAGTACGTCACTCATCTATGGCCAACTCCTTTAAGAATTTCTTGTTTTGAATAAAAGATAGATAAAATACGGTGCGCCGATTGCTGCCGTAAAGACACCGGCCGGGACTTCGAGTGGAAGGAAAAGTGTCCTGCCGATCAAGTCTGCCACCATGACGAGGATCCCGCCGATCAGGGCTGCAGTCGGAAGCAGTGCCCCGAAAGAAGAACCGACCATCCTCCTTGCCATATGGGGAGCCATCAAGCCTACAAAGCCGATTCCACCGGCGAATGCGACGGCTCCCCCCACTAACGCCGTTGACATGAGGAGGAGAAAGAACCGCTGCCGTTGAACATTGCCTCCTACACTAGTGGCAATTTCTTCGCCTAGTTCCTGTATATTCAGCTGCCGGGTAATAAAGAAGCTTAACAGGATAAAGACCAGGCTCCAGGGAAGCAGGATCCACACATCCTGCCAGTCGGAACCGTTCACTGTACCCGTGATCCAGATATTTGCCTGACTGGCCCTGTAAATCGGGCCGAGTATCATAAGCAACGTCGTCAAGGCTTGAGTCAAAGCCGAGATGCCAATACCGATCAGAACGAGTCTGACAGGCGATACCCCTTTTCGCCAGGCTAAAAAGTAAACCAGAAAGGCAATGACTGTCGCGCCGATGAATGCAGCAACCGGCAGCCATTTAATGCTGACCATCAACGTATTATCATCATTGCTGAAAAGGGTCAGGAAGGCTACGACAGCCGCTCCCGCTCCTCCTGTGATACCGATGATGTCCGGTGAAGCAAGGGGGTTGCGTATCATCCCTTGAAGGATTCCACCTGCAACGGCCAACGCCATCCCGGCAAGCAGTGCGATGAGGATCCGCGGGAGGCGGAATGACGTCACCACGAGGTGCTCCAGGCTCGTCCCCCCTCCAAAGAAGACACTGATCACCTTCCATGGGGCCATCTTCAAGTCCCCTATTCCTGTACTCATGATCAGAACCAGGAATGTAATCAAACCCAGGATGGTTATTTTTTTAAGTGCTGAAAGATCAACGAGCATCGAAACACGGTCCTGTAGCCATCGTTTTCCTATAAATCGATTCATCGGTTAAAACCCCTTCCTTGCCACATACACGAAGAATGGTGCCCCGATGATGGCGGTCATGACACCGACTGGCACTTCCTGGGGCATGATGATGTAACGTGCTCCAATGTCGGCAGCCAGTAATAAGATCGCTCCGAGAAGTCCCGAGAAAGGGATCAGCCACCTGTGGTCCACCCCGATGATCTTCCTTGCTAAATGGGGAATGACAATTCCGATGAAACCGATGGGACCGGCAACGGCGACGGCACCACCCGCCAAGAGGACGACAACCATCAAAGCAAGGAATTTGATCACATTCGTTTTCAGGCCTAGCCCTTTCGCCACATCTTCACCCATGGCGAGGATATTCATCTTGCCGGCAATGAAGAGAGCAAGAATCCAGCCAGCCACTATATATGGAAAGACACCGCTCAATATATCCAGGCTTCTTCCCTGGACAGATCCCGCGAGCCAGAATAACACCTGCTCCAGTGCCGCTTCATTCAAGACAAGCAATCCCTGTGTAAAGGAAGAAAACATAGCGGTGATCGCCGCTCCTGCAAGTGTCAGCTTCATCGGTGTCAAGCCTTTATCCCCTGCGGAGCTGATGACGAATACGCCGACCGCTGCAATGGCAGCACCAAGAAACGCGAGCCACGTAAAGGATTGAAGATTGGTTATGCCAAAGAGCGTAACCGCTACGACCACCATAAAAGCTCCCCCTGCATTGATTCCGAAAATCCCTGGAGAAGCGAGGGGATTATTGGTCAACGTTTGCATCAAAACCCCTGAAATCGCAAGGGATGCACCGACTGCCGCCGCAATCAGCGCCCTTGGTAACCGGATGGTCTGAAGCACGATATGCTCCGTCGATCCAGTCGGGTTGGAAAAAGCCTCGATGGCTGTTCGCCAACTTGTATCCGTGTATCCGTATACAATACTGATTCCGATACACAGGATAAGAAAAAGGAATGTTCCTATAAATAAAAGAAGCTTTTTTTGAATTTTCATTATGTGCTAACCTTTCTTTTCCTTAAAGGAAAGGAATCAATTAAACCATCACGTACTGTCTTCCCTTTCTATTTTAAAGAAGAATAAAAGGAGCGTCAATGACTTTGAAAATCATTATCATTTAGGTATTGACAATGAAAACCTTCTCAACTACCATTATGAGTGTAAATGATAATCATTATCACCGATAAAATATATCAGGAGGATCTACATATGAAATTAAAAAGCTTACTATCTTTACTGTTGATTTCTACGCTTCTATTTCTTGCTGCCTGCGGAAATAAAGAAGAAAAAGAGGAGTCTGCAGGAAATGATGCCAATGAAGAAACGTATACAGTGAAACATGCAATGGGTACGTCGGAAATCAAAGGAACGCCAAAGAAAGTCGTCATCCTTACAAATGAAGGAACCGAGGCCCTCCTTGCCATGGGTGTCACCCCCGTCGGTGCCGTTCAATCGTGGACTGGTGATCCTTGGTATGACCACATCGCCGACAAGATGAAAGACGTTGAAGTCGTCGGGACAGAGAGCGAATTAAACATGGAAGCCATCGCAAAGCTTCAACCGGACCTGATTATCGGGAACAAAATGCGTCAGGAAGAGCAGTACAACCAGTTGAAGGACATCGCTCCAACGGTCATGGCTGAAACGTTACGCGGTAACTGGAAAGAAAACTTCGAATTATATGCCAAAGCTCTGAACAAAGAAGAAAAGGGTCAGGAAGTTTTAGCGGAGTACGATCAGCGAATCGAAGATCTGAAAGGGAAACTCGGTGATAAACTGAATCAAAAAGTTTCCATGGTCCGCTTTTTAGCTGGAGACGTAAGGATATATCATAAAGATTCATTCTCAGGTGTGATTTTGGATCAATTAGGGTTCGCCCGTCCTGAAGGTCAGGATGTAGATGACTTCGCTGAAAAGGGTGTCACGAAAGAACGCATCCCGGCAATGGACGGAGATGTCCTCTTCTACTTCACATATGAAACCGGCGACGGCGAAGCGAACAAACTTGCTGAAGATTGGCTGAACGATCCGTTGTTCAAAAACCTTGAAGTAGCAAAACAAGACAAAGTATATGAAGTAAGTGATGCGATTTGGAACACGGCAGGCGGAGTCCTGGCAGCAAACGCCATGCTCGATGATATTGAAAAGTATTTCCTGGAACAGGAATAAACGTTAGCCGGAAAGGGCATCCCCCTTTCCGGCTTTTTCTATGCTGATTTTCATGAGCACTTTACGTATTCTTTCCTCTCCCCCCTTCCTTTTTCATAATTCTCCTTTTTTCGGTAACACTACAGGATAGACCATACATCGGACATGAGGGATTAGTATGTTTTCATTCTTTAAGAACAAAAAAAACAGCGATAAGGACAGTAAAAAGCAATCATATGAAAGTCTGAAAAAGGAAGCGGAGAAATCTGCCGATTATAAACAGGCCTTTTACCAGAATCCCCATACAGGGGTGAAGTTCAGTCTGCACTTCGTCACGACGTTGATTGATGGAAAGATCCTGCAGGAGGATGTCCTTCCTTCCTTGCTTTCAAAGGATTTTCACTCTTTCGATGATCTAAAAACACTGGTTCCTGTATTGGATATTCAAATCTCCACAGATGAAACCCAAATCGAACAGAAGCTGTATAACGGATATACCCTCCTGACAATGGATGCTTCCAACCGAAAATTTGCCTTCATCGCGACGAAGAATGAAATGGGCAGGAAAGTCTCTCAGCCGGAAGTGGAGTTCAGTGTCGTCGGACCCAAGGAGGCATTCGTAGAGTCTCTCAGTGATAACCTGAACCTGCTCAGAAAGCGACTGCCCATCAAGGAAATGCTAGTGGAAGAATTCAATCTCGGAACACTCACCCATACCCGGGTGGTGCTGCTCTATATTGATGGACTGGCAGATGAAGCAAACGTCAATACGGTCCGGCAGCGATTACGGGATATCGACTTTGATCAAATCATGGACAGTTCATTCATTGAACAGCTGATTGCCGATAATGGCAAGTCCCCCTTCCCGCAGCTATTGGACTCGGAACGACCTGACAGGGTAGCGTCCGTACTCGCCGAGGGTAAAATTGCCATCATGGTGGATGGATCGCCGCATGCTCTGATCGGACCGACCACTCTCGTAGAGTTTTTTAGCGCATATGAAGATTATTTCCTGAATTTCTTCATTTCTTCATTCCTGCGTCTGGTTCGTGTATTTGCCGTAGCATTCTCCATTTTGATCACACCCATTTATGTTGCTGCCTTGACCTATCATTATGAGCTCATACCGAAGGATTTAATGGCGACACTCATCACTTCAAGACAGGAGATCCCTCTGCCTCCCATTCTCGAGGCATTGTTTCTTGAGTTGACGATCGAGCTGCTGCGGGAAGCAGGGGCACGCCTTCCGACGAAGGTCGGTCAGACAATCGGTATCGTTGGAGGTATCGTCATCGGGACGGCGTCCGTTGAAGCGGGGATCACGAGTAACGTTCTGCTCATATTAGTGGCACTTGCTGCCCTCGCTTCTTTTACCACTCCCGTTTACCGGATGAGTAATACGATTCGTCTACTTCGTTTTCCCTTCTTATTGTTCGCACAACTTTGGGGACTGCTTGGGATCGTTTATTGCTTCTGCCTTCTGATGGGACATCTCCTGCAATTGACGTCTCTCGGCAGACCGTTCTTGGAACCTATTTACCCACCACGGGTAAAAGACTTGAAAGATGCACTCATTCGCCTTCCCTTCAGCAGACAAGGCGGCCGGCCGGAATATCTGCGCACGAAGAAACCGTTCAGGTTCCGTCCGTCTGAAGGGAAGAAAAAGCTTGATATCGATGAATAATGGTTGGAGGTGATCAAATGCAGCCGATTCCGGATAGAAGAAAAATATCGCCGTTCATGGTCTTCTTTCTCATTCACGCCATTCAGGTGGGGGCCGGGGTCCTTGGATTCCAGCGCATCATTTCAAAAAATGCTGGCTATGATGGATGGATTTCTGTCATTCTTGCAGGTCTTTTCACTCACGTTATCATGTTTATCATGTATCAAATCTTAAATAGAGTGGATGGAGATCTCGTATCAGCCCACACTCTTGTATTCGGGAAGTGGCTTGGGAAAGTATTCAGTCTCTTCTTTGTCATCTATTTCAGCTTGCTTGTGATTACCATTATGCGTACGTATATCGAGGTATTGCAGGTGTGGATGTATCCAAGATTGAGTACGTTCTTCTTTTCATTGCTCTTTCTCGTGCTTGTTTACTATATTGTCAACGGAGGGGTACGGACCGTGACCGGAACGGCCTTTTTCGGGATCTTTCTTCCGAGTTATCTCATATTAACGTTTGCCTTCACCTTTAAATATGCAGACTTTAGAAATATCCTGCCCGTCTTTGATCATACCGTGAAGGATCTGTTGATTTCTACCAAGAACATGTCCCTGACATATTTAGGTTATGAATCCATTTTACTTCTTTACCCTTTTGTGAAAGAGGCAAAGAAATCTCAAAAATATGCCCATTGGGCGCTATTTACGACCACTACCCTTTATACGATCTTAGCCATTGTTTCTTTCGCGTTTTTCAGTCAGAAACAACTGGAAAAGACCGTCTGGGCGACCCTCTCCATGTGGAAGATCGTCGAAATGCCGTTTGTGGAACGATTTGAGTATATCGGTATTGCCAATTGGTGCTTGATCATCCTTCCCAACGTATGTATTGCGATATGGTGTGCCAGCAGAATCTTAAAACGGATGACTCCACTGAGGCACAGGCATACATTATTCATCGTATGCCTGTTATGCTTATCCGCCCTCACATTTTTCGCTGACAGGAAACAAGTGAATTTCCTGAATACGGTATCAGGGCAGATTGGATTTTACATTAACTATTTTTACATTCCTGCTCTTCTATTGCTTGTGATCATCATGAAGAAAGTGAGGAACAAACAATGAAACATACATGTTTACTCACAGCTATTCTCATTTGTTTCTTATTACTGACAGGGTGTGTGGAGAAGGAAATCCTGGATGATTTATATATCGAAACAGGGAAAGCCTACGACTATGTAGGAGAAGATAGGATCAGGGGGACGGCCCTCTTCCCGATTTACTTAGCCGATAAATCGATTCAAAATGGGACGCTGTCAGCAGAAGCCTCATCTACGAGGGAAGTGCTCGAGAAATTGGAACGAAGATCACAGCAGCCCCTGGTCCGTGGAAGCCTTGACGTCGTTTTGATCGGTGAGGAGCTTGCCAAGAAGGGGATCATCGATATCGGTGATTCCCTTCAAAGGGATGCGAGTGTGGGGGCAAGGCTCTTTCTGACTGTGACGGAAGGGGAAGCCGGAGAGCTCATTAAAGGGAATTATGGGTTAAGGGGAAATGGTACATATCTATCCAATTTGATTCAACATAATATCTCACGAAGGGAATTGCCTGCAACCAATCTTCATATGTTCATCTATGATTATTTCCAGGAAGGTCAGACACCTTATCTGCCAATCTTAAAGCAGCTATCCAATGAAAGTGTGGGAATTACGGGCATAGCATTATTTAATAAAGATAAGATGATTAAAAAAATCCCTGCTAAGGATATGTTTTTCTTCAAGCTGATGGTGGATAGATATGCTGAAGGAAGTCACGTCATTAAAATGGGAAAAGAAAAAAGCAATGGTCATGTGGAGAAATCTATTGAAGCATCCGTGACCAGTCTCATCTCCAGGAACAAAATCATCGTCAAACATCATGCGGATCCTGTGGAAGTGACCATCCGTGTGAAAATAAGAGGAATCATCCGTGAGTATACAGGTAAGAAATTAACTCCTGATAAAGTGGTTGAAGTGGAGAAGCAAATGAAAAAAGATATTGAAGAAAATGGAATAAGAATGCTGAAGGAATTCCAGGAGTTAGGAATAGACCCTGTCGGCATCGGACAAATTCAAAAGCACGGTGTACGGGGATTTGATTTCAAGGAATGGGAAGACAGCATTTACCCACGTGTGAAATTCAATGTTGACGCCAAGGTTCAGATTTTGGAAGCAGGAACGGTGGAATAAGAGATGGAAAGGGGCTCCCTGCATGTTCAGGGAGCCCCTTTTTTCAGTTTATAGTGATGACTCGACCGGATGCTGCACTTTCTTTACATGCTTCGATGATTGTGATGACGCGCAAAGCCTCTTCCGGGTCGACAGGGAGAGGATGATTTTCTCTTATTGACCCGTATACCCCAAGGTAAAATTGAGTGTAGTCCCCTTTTTCCGATGGAATGACTTCAGATGTCACCTCTTCACCTGAGATAGTCGTAAGGACACCCCAATTTTCTTCGTCTTCGATTCCCCATTCTTCAGAAACAGGATTCTTTCCTGCCTTAAGGTCATCCTCCTGTCGATCCATCCCATGCTTCACAAAGCTTCCTTTCAGTCCATGGACCTGATAGCGTGGCCCCGGATCCAATACGATTGAACGTGAATACAGCTGAACCCTCATGACGTCATATCCCAGGGTAATAAGGAAGTAGTCCTCTGCCTTTTCAGGATCCCGCTGCGGGAACACATCCGCCTGTACCCAATTGGGTTTCCCGAACAGGGTGAGGGCCTGATCCAACAGATGAGACCCCAGATCATAAAGGACGCCTGCCCCTTCGATCTTATTCTCTTTCCACCGATCCTTAATGGCCGGACGGTACCGGTCAAAATGCGCTTCATATGTAAAGATCGGTCCAAGCGTCCCTTTTTTCACCAATTGCTGAATCGTCAGGAAGTCCGCATCCCAGCGCCGGTTATGGAAAACCGAGAGATGAAGTCCTCTTTCTTTCGCAAGTTCCAATAGCTCCTGCCCTTCCCGGCTATCCGTTACAAATGGCTTCTCTACGATCACATGCTTATCGGCTAGTAATGATTGCTTGATCATACTGTAGTGAAGGTGATTGGGAGTGGTGATAACGACTAATTCGATGTCTTCCTGAAGCAGATCTTCAAGGGAGGTCACCACAGTCGCTGCCTCTAAATCGTTTAATACTTTTTCTTCATTGGAAGACATGACCGCTTCTATATGAAATTCCTCTAAATGAGAGATTAAAGGACGATGAAAGCTTTGTCCTGAAAAACCGTATCCTGCTAAACCAACTTTAATGGGCTGCATAATGTCACCTTTTTCTTTCAAAATGTATTCTCATATTATCATGTACAAGATGAGACGAAAAATGATTCGTTTTACAATCAGACTCTGTTTTGTATAAAATAAGTGGGAAAGGGAGGTTATCATCATGCAATCAATCAAAAATAAAGAAACCTTTGACGATCTTATTACTTCAACAGAGCCTGTCATCGTAAAATTCCATGCAGACTGGTGCCCTGACTGCCGTAGAATGGATATGTTCATTGATGAAATCATGGAAGAATTCAATCAATATAAATGGTATGACATCAATAAGGACGAATTCCCGGAAATCGCAGAGAAATATGACGTCATGGGCATCCCAAGCCTGCTCGTCTACAAAAACGGCGAAAAAATCGCGCACCTGCACAGCGCCAACGCCAAATCACCAGAACAAGTGACAGAATTCCTGAACACCTTATAATGATAAAGGTCCGTCCCTCGTTATTCAGAGGGACGGACCTTTGTTTTTCACTTAATAAATATTTCCCTTTCCATCTACATACACCGTTTGAATCACTGTTCGTTGAAATTCGTTTCCCTGCTCCGTTTTCCCTTCCAGGTCAAGGGTGATGTTGTGGATTCCTTCCTCAAAGTCCGCGAGTGGCAGGGACGACAGATCTTCAGAAGTAATGAGTGTGGAGGGTTTTTTCCCGCTCTTCATTGGGATATGGTGGATCGTATACATTTTTTTCAACAAGGTTTGATCACTTGCAGTCAAGGAAGTCACTGCTGATTTCTTATGAAAGAGAATGCTCAGCATATAGTGTTCTTGAGACGCGTGAGCCCTTACTTCCCACCTTCCAGGAATGGGAGCAGTAAGCAGGAAGCTGTGATGAAAAGCACCGGGGAAATACCCTGTCGCATCTTCAGCCACACTCCACTGCCTGTATACTTGACCGTCCGGCCCCACCAGTTCATACATCGTATCCCGTTGATCGCTGACCCAGTCGATCGTGAGCCTCTCAACCCTTTCTTCCACAGAGAAATGTTCCACTGCCACACCATCCACTGTCCCTCCTCTGTGAAGCACCGAGGTTTCCTCTTCCTTAACATGTTCGTTCGCTTCAGCATGAACGACATCTTTCACCTCATCCGAGAGAATTTCCTTCATATAGGGAAAAATAGACCTTCCTTCTTTTATGGTCGAATGAGTCCAGTCCCGTACCGCCACTTCTTTGCCATAAGGGAGCCGGGAGCTCTTCACCAGGACAGCACCATCGCTCTGCCCAAACCGGCTTAAATAAAGCCCTCCCCAAAACAATTCAGATTGCGCCCCGCCCCAACCTGTACCGCCAAACGTATAAAAAGGGATGCTTCTGGCAAGATCATGCCGGTCCATTTCCGACCTGAAACCTTTCATATAGCCCGTTTGCAATGAAAAGACGGCAGGAGTCTTGCTTTTCAACGCATCGGTCAGCCATCCTGCCCATTTACTAAAAGCAAGATCGGCGAGCTCTGATCCATGATGGGGAGTTGATAGTGTAATGACCCGTTCTACATAAGGGGAAGCACCGTAATGCAACAGTGCCGTTTGGGCATCGATCCCTCCCTTGCTGTGACCGACAATCACGAGCTTTTCCTTTAAAGAATCGTACATTTCACCTATCTTCTCTGCTAAAATCCCTCCATTCGTCCACATGTCTTCGTCCCGGTGCAAATCGATGAACACCGATTGATAACCTGCTCCACGGATGATGGGGAGCATATCATTATTCAAAAGCCACGTGTCTGATGAAGTATTGATGCCATGGACAAACAAGACCGGAAACCCTTCCGTATTCGCTGCTTCCTCATCTTTGAACCACCTGCCTGGTTTTCCTTCCCGCATTTCTTTCATTCTTTCTTGCATCAGCATAGCCCTCCCAATAGAAAGAGTTCTTTTCTTCATTATCGTTCAGTACTGATAAAAATTCATCCTGATTGTTAAATTCAGGAATAAAGACATATATTCTCCCCGAATTGAATAGTCCCCTTCTCCTTATCAAAAACTAATATCGATTTTACTAATATGGAGGGATTCCTTTGACAATGAAAAACAATCGGGGCAGCGAGAACCAAAATTCACCTAGACGGGGCACAACAGAATTTGCAAGCGAAATCACAAGCGGGGACAACAGCAAGGGAAATAAGCATAATAAAGACCAGAAAAATAAAACAAAATAGTAAAAAACCTGCCTGATTCCCTTCAGGCAGGTTTCAGCTTGTAGACAAAGTCTAAGAATTAGACCAAGTCTACAAGCTTTTTTTGTATAATAGAAAGGAATAAAGCTTTTGTGGGGGATAAAAATGTTATCAAAACACACTAAAGAAGGAAGAAATCAAATTGAAATGGTTGCGCTAGATGAACTTGTTCCTGAGGATCATCTAGTTAGGAAAGTTGAACAAGCGATTGATTTTGAATTTATTTATGACTTAGTAGAAGATAAATATTGTTTAGACAATGGGCGGCCTGGTATTGATCCCGTTGTTCTCATTAAAATGGTCTTTACCCAATACCTCTTTGGCATACGCTCCATGCGTCAAACCATCAAAGAAATCGAAACCAACGTTGCTTATCGATGGTTTATTGGGTATTCGTTCAAAGAGAAAATCCCTCACTTTTCAACCTTCGGTAAAAACTACGTTAGGCGCTTCCACGATACGGATCTCTTTGAACAAATTTTCTACCGCATTTTGAAAGAAGCGATGACCAAAGGATTGGTGGATCCATCCGTTGCGTTTATAGATTCTACTCATGTAAAAGCGAATGCGAATAAGAAGAAATTCGAAAAGAAAATAGCCCGAGTCGAAACTAGAACGTATCAGGATCAGCTGGATAAAGAGATCAACATTGACCGAGAGGAACACGGAAAAAAGCCCTTCCCCCCACAGAATAAAGAAGAGTCAAAAGAAATAAAGGTCAGCACGACAGACCCTGAAAGTGGGTATTACGTAAAAGATGAGCGCGAAAAGCTGTTTGCGTATTCTTTTCATACGGCAAGCGACTCCCGGGGTTTTATCTTAGGATCTCTTGTCACGGGAGGAAATGTTCACGATAGTCGGATGTTGGACAAGCTCGTCACTCAAGTCACGGATAAAGTCGGTAAGCCCAGTTCTGTCGCTGTTGATGCAGGATATAAAACACCCCACATCGCTAAATTCCTCATGGACCAAGAAATCAGACCCGTTATGCCTTATACACGGCCGAGAACGAAAGACGGATATCTTAGGAAATACGAATACGTTTACGATGAATATTTTGACTCCTATCTTTGTCCCGAAGGACAAATTTTACCTTACCGTACTACCACAAGAGACGGGTACAAACAATACGCTTCAAATCCTTTGGAATGTAAAGACTGTCCTCTGTTAGAACGTTGTACACAAAGTAAGAATCACACCAAGATGATTCATCGACATGTGTGGCAGGATTACATAGATGAAGTAGAACATTTGAGACATACAGAACTTAATAAAACTCTATATGCGAAACGCAAAGAAACGATCGAACGGGTCTTTGCGGACGCAAAAGAAAAGCATGGCATGCGTTGGACGACCTTAAGAGGTCTTAAAAAAGTTTCAATGCAGGCGATGCTTACATTCGCTGCCATGAATCTTAAGAAGTTGGCAAACTGGACATGGCGAGGGCCATGTCCAGCCTAGAAACAGGAGAAAAATCTTTTAAAATATCAGAAAACCCCACCTTCGGTTAAAGTGAAGGTGGGGTTTGTCTACAGTCTGAAACCTGCCTGATTCCCTTCAGGCAGGTTTTTTTGATTTGGAAAGGAGTCACTCTTCTTCCTTTGCGATATTCACTGGCATCATATTGGATTCGACATGTATGTGACTCTGGTCGGCTTCCCTTTCAGCGCCACCATTGAATCGTTCATTTAATTCCATATTGGCTTCTGTTGCCGACATTTTCTCATCCTGCTTTTTCATCTCATCATCCTTTCACTTATAGAGTATCAATTCCCCTGAGGAATTATGCGGTCATGGTTCATCAGAATTTGGGACACACTAATCAGTGAAAAACATTAGGAGGAATGAATATGGATCAAAATCGAGTCAAACAAATCTTATCTTCTTCAGCCGACATCGAAGTCAAGTACCGGGATGCGTCCGTCTGGATCGACTCTGTCAAAGAAGACGGAAAAACAGCCGTAGTGCACCTTCGTGGACCATCGGAAGAACGTTCCGAAGTCAGTATTTCTGATTTAGAAGAAGTATAATAAAAAAAGACCACGTCGGTATCGACCCCCAAAAGTTAGAGTAGAAAACTAACTTTTGGGGGTGTTTTTATGGCTAAATATAGTGAAGAATTTAAACTAAAACTTGTCACCGAGTATCTGGATGGCCATCTTGGATATAAATCATTGGCGAAAAAATATAACCTACCTTCTAAGACACCACTACTAGATTGGGTAAGAGCTTATAAAACACAAGGAATAGAAGGTATAAAGCGAAGAGAAATAAACAAAGCGTACTCTGTTCAATTTAAATTAGATACGATACTATTTATGTTAGAGACAGGCGCTTCTTATCAGGAAACTGCGGAACAATTTAAGCTGAACAATCCTTCATTAATTCATTCTTGGACGAAAATATTTAATGAACAAGGAGTAGATGGCCTGAAACCTAAATTAAAGGGGAGACCTTCTATGTCTAAGAAACCTAATAAATCGGAGAAGAAGGAAGAGAAAAAGGTAACACGCGAAGAGGAATTAGAACGCGAGAATGAATTACTGCGATTGGAAAATGCGTACCTAAAAAAGTTGAGAGCTTTTCGGGAGAATCCGAATGCCTTCCGCGAAAAGCACAAGCCAAGCTCGCATTCGAACTTAAAGAAGAAGGATTCCGATTAAAAGATATTTTTCAAGTAGTGGGGATTCCCGAAGCAACCTACCACTATCATGTGAAGGGTTTTGACAAAGAGGATTCAAATGCAGAATTAAAAGAACTCATTACTTCCCTATTTAAAAAATTTCATGAACGTTATGGGTATAAACGGATTACGAAGGAATTAAAGAAATTAGGTCATCATATCAATCATAAAAAAGTATATCGTATTATGCGAGACATCGGATTGAAATGTGTAAAATTCATGCGGAAATCCCGTAAATACAATTCGTATAAGGGGAACGTTGGAAAGGTGGCAAAGAACCGATTATCACGCCGGTTTAACACGCATGTCCCTCTACAAAAATTAGTAACTGACATTACAGAATTTAAATGTCTAAACGAAGAGAAGTTATATTTAAATCCCATTCTTGACCTCTATAACGGAGAAATCATCGCGTACGGAATCAGGAAACGTCCCACGTTAGATCTAGTCACGGAACCTTTACATGAAACGATAGAAATAATAAGAGATCACGCAATCTATCGAACCACCATCCATTCTGATCAAGGCTGGCATTACCAGCACAATCAATGGGTGAAGACATTAAAGAAGAATAATGTATTCCAAAGCATGTCACGGAAAGCTACATGCGCAGACAACGCTGTAATGGAAAACTTTTTTGGTGTTTTGAAGCAGGAAATGTATTATGGAGAAAAATTAGTTACCTTTGAGGATTTGAGAAGCCGGATTGAAGAATATATCCACTGGTACAATCATGAACGTTCAAAAGAAAAATTGGATGGACTTAGTCCAGTCGAATACCGAACTCAGTCCATCCAATCAGCTGCATAACAAAACTCTAACTTTTGGGGTTAGCCACCGTCAGGGCGTACCCCCGACATGGTCTTTTTCAGTGAGTTTATTTCTTGTCTTTGATTTTGCCTTTATTCTTCAACAATTCAAAGATCATGTTTGCTTGATCCGTATTATCAATCAGGCCGGCAAATTTCTCTTTTTGAGGACCGTATGCGTACACAGGTACGTCATCACCAGTATGTCCGTCCGTTGTCCAGCCGGTACCTGAACGTTTATCAAAAATCTTCTCGATTGCATTATCGATTTCCGTCTGATCGCCTTTTTCAGCTGCGGTTTTCACAGAATCAATTTCTTCCTCAGTCAATTCAAGGTCGATATTGTCGGCTAACGTTTCTTCAACCGATGCACCGTTTACAATCTGCTCTGCCATATAGTCAGGTGTATGCTTTGCCGCCTGGATTGGAGCCGGATCCCAGTTGTACTCACCGTCAGAGCCAATTGAGATTCCACCCGTTGAATGGTCTGCTGTTACGATGACAAGAGTTTCTCCATTTTCTTTCGCAAAATCTCTTACTTTTTCAAACGCTTGTTCAAAGTCTCTCATTTCACTCATGGCACCGACTACATCATTATCATGACCGGCCCAGTCGATTTGACTTCCTTCCACCATCAAGAAGAAACCATCTTTATCTCCTTTTAAACGGTCAAGGGCAGCCGTCGTCATATCCGCTAAGCTTGGCTGCTTCTCATCACGGTCGATCATCTTGTCCATTCCGGATTCAGCGAACAGACCAAGAATTTGATCATTCTTATCTTTTTTAAGCTCATCAGCTGATTTTACATAGCTGTATCCGTCTTTTTTGAACTGTTCTGCAATATTGCGATCATCACGCTCGAAGAAATCTGTTCCTCCACCAAGCATGACATCGATCTTATGCTTCCCGTTGATCATTTCATCATAATAATCATTGGCAATCGCATCTTCACTCTTGCGTGACTCTTCATGAGCTCCGTAAGATGCCGGTGTAGCATGGGTGATTTCTGACGTAGAGACGATTCCTGTAGACATGTTATTTTCCTTCGCCTGCTCCAGAACCGTTTTTACATCTGATTTATCATTATCTACTGCAATCGCGTTATTATATGTTTTCACTCCGCCGCTCATTGCCGTTGCAGCAGCCGCTGAGTCTGTTACGTTCTCTTTTTCATCTTCCGGGTACGTCGTTTGTAGTCCGACAAGGTAAGGGTCAAATGCCGTCTTCTCCATTTCCATCGTATCAGGATTGTCATTCATATAACGAAGGGCTGTTGTGTACGGTACACCCATTCCATCACCGATCATAAAGATGACGTTCTTGGCTTTCCCATTTTTCGATTCCTTCGCTTTCGCTTCTGTGTTATCCTGGTTCATTCCTATGACGCTTCCAAGAGCTAATGAGGATACGACCGCCAACGGAAGGATCTTCTTCATTGATTTCTTCATTTTCCCTACCTCCTATAATTCGTGGTACATGTAGAAGGATAAAGGGGAAATATGAAGAACCATTTACGAAACGAATACAAGAGAGTAAAGCTTATGTAAATTGAAAAAAAACAGGCAAATAGTCACCTGTTTCTTTCAATATCATTCTCTTATAAGGGGAAGCGTACAGCAGCGGAATGACCCGCCTGACTTGATGATTTCCGATAAGTCCAGTTCGATCACGTCAAACCCTTCTGCCCTGATTCTCTCATTCAGAGCTTGGTTCTGGGTGAGACTGATGATTTTCCCATCTCCGATTGCCAATACATTCGGTCCCATTTGAAATTGTTCTTCATCCGTCACCGTAATGATGTTGTAGTGCTTCTTGATGGTCTCGAGATCCCCTTCGGAAAAGGCCGGCGGATATACAAGTGCCCATTCACTGGAAATGATGGTGAATACACAATCCAAATGGAGAATGTCTTCCCTTAATGGGAGTTCATGTACGGTATATGGTGTGAGCTGATTCCTCAGGGATTGTATTGCAAGCTGATTCGTTCGACCGCTCACGCCGATCCAGATATTTTCTTCATCAACAAGAACATCCCCACCTTCAATGGAATGGAGAAGTTCGGTATATGGTACCTCGTTTTCTTCCAGCCAGTGCTTGAGGATTTTCACTTCCCCCCGCCTGACATCCGTATTCATCGATGCGACGAAAAACTGATCATGAATCGTGAAACCGATATCTCTCGTGAAGACTTGTTCATTGAATTCAGGAGAAGGTTGAAGGTGAATCACCTCAGATCCATTTTCCTCCAGCGCTTCAACAAATGTTTTATGTTGGGAAACAGCTTTATCTATATCAATATTTTCTTTCAAAAAATGTTTTTGTGTTTCATTTATGATTTCATTGATTTGCATATTTTCAGGTGAAACCACGACCACTTTCATTAACTTTCCATACTCATTGGTACAATGTGTTTTTGATTTTGGAACCAACGGGGAATTTAAACTCATCTTTATGCCCTCCAATTATCTACTCTTAAAAACTGCTTTTCCCTGTTATTATGAAGATAAAACGTCCTTTTTATAACATATGCCGTCTGGGTATGAACAGGGACGACGAGCAGCCTTGATAGATGAAATAAGGGCATTTGTCCACATAAAATAGAAAAGCCGTGCAGCTGCACGACTTTTCCCATTAATGAACCATCCGGTCATGATCCTTCCAAAACTCTTTCCGGATCACCACTTTTTGGATCTTTCCTGATGCGGTTTTAGGTAATTCTTTCGCGAAAGTAATGCTCTTTGGTGCCTTGAAGTGTGCAAGCTTTTCTCTCGTGAAGTCGATCAGGTCCTGTTCTGTCAATATGTGTCCGTCTCTTAGAACCACCACTGCATGGGGAACTTCCCCCCATCGTTCATGGGGAATGGCCACCACCGCTGCTTCCAGGACACCATCATGCTCGTAAAGGGCTCCCTCCACCTCAATGGACGAAATGTTTTCTCCGCCGCTTATGATGACGTCTTTCATCCGGTCGACGATTTCGATGTAGCCGTCTTCATCGACCGTCGCCATATCTCCCGTATGCAGCCATCCTTCCCTGATCGTTTGATTGGTGGCTTCCGGATTTTTATAATATCCTTCCATCACCGTATTGGTCCTCGTCACGATTTCACCAATCGCTTTTCCATCATGAAGCACCTCTTCCCCGAGTTCGTTGACCACCTTCACCCTACTCCCGATCATGCTGTATCCCGCTTTCGCCTTCAGGCGGTATGTTTCTTCCTTGGGCCGGTCCTGTTCCGAGGATCTTAAGATAGAAGTCGTGATAAGGGGTGAGATTTCCGTCATCCCGTACACCTGGATGAATTCCCACTTCAAATTCTCCTCTACTTTCCGGACGAATGCC